>JBQCCW010000097.1:0-5469 GCA_051961835.1 Marmoricola sp.
CGGCCCGCTCCAGCATCTCCGCGCAGAGGTGCTTGATCGCCTGGAAGGCCCCGATCGGGTTGCCGAACTGCTCCCGCGTCTTCGCGTAGTCGACCGCGGTCGCCAGACACCAGCGCGCGACGCCGGCCGCCTCGGCGGCGGCCAGCGTCACCGCCGTACGGCGTACGACCGCGGGGTCCACCTCCAGCGCGACGGTGCCCGGGAGCGTCCGCACCTCGGCCGCGCCGAGGCGTCCCACCCGGGTGCTGAGGTCGACACCCAGGCCCGCCTCGACGGGGACGGCGGCCGCCGGGGCCAGCACGCAGCCGTCGGGTGTCACCAGCAGCACGTGCCCCGCTCCGGGGGCACCCCAGACCTGGCCGTCGAGGCCGAGCGCCACCCCGCCGCCGAGCGGCAGGGTGGCGACCACGTCGTCCGCCTCCGGCCCGCCGGCCAAGGCGTGCGCCGCCACCGCGGTCGGCAGCAGCGGCCCGGGCACGAGGTGGGCCGCACACGCCTCCAGCGCGACGGCCACATCCAGGAGCGTCCCGCCCCCGCCGCCCAGCCGCTCGGGCACGCCGATCGAGGCGAGCCCCATCTCGGTGACGGCCTTCCACGCGGTGGCGAAGGTCGCGTCCGGGTCCTGCTCGGCGTCGCGGACGGCGGCCGGGGCATCCAGCGTCCCCGCCCAGCGAGCCACCTCGGCGGCGAGCTCACGGTGCTCGGTGGAGATCCCGATCGACATGCCGGCTCCTTCGGACGTGCGGCCGCGGTCGACCGAAAACTAGAACGTGTTCCAAGTGTAGGGTCCGCGTCCGTGACCGTCATCCCCGGCAACCTGCTCGCGCACGCCCGTGCCGCCAAAGGCTTCATGCCCGAGGACGAGGGAGCGTTCCTGCACCGCACGGCGCTGGCGCACCTCCCCGAGGGGCCGGCGCTCGAGATCGGCACCTACTGCGGCAAGTCCGCCGTCTACCTCGGGGCGGCGGCCCGCCAGGTCGGCGGCGACGCCGTCGTCTTCACCCTCGACCACCACCGCGGCTCAGAGGAGAACCAGGCCGGCTGGGAGCACCACGACCCCACGCTGGTGGACGCCGAGTCTGGACTCATGGACACGCTGCCCACCTTCCGACGCACGATCGAGCGGGCAGGACTCGAGGACGTCGTCGTCGCGGTCGTGGGTCGCTCGACGACCGTGGCGGCTCACTGGCGCACGCCCGTCGCCCTGCTGTTCATCGACGGCGGGCACGCCGAGGTGCACGCGCACAACGACTACGCCGGCTTCGCCCGCTGGGTCGCCCCCGGCGGCGCGCTGGTCATCCACGACGTGTTCGAGCGCCCGGAGGACGGCGGTCAGGCGCCGTTCCACGTCTGGGAGCGTGCCGTGGCGAGCGGTGCCTTCGAGCCGGCGGGCACGGTGGGGTCGATGCGGGTGCTGACCCGGACCTCAGGCGCCGCCGGCGACGGGGTCGGCTGAGACCTCGTCCGGCTCCGGACAGCCACACTCCAGGGCGATCTCCTCGAAGTGGGGGGACAGCGTGTCGCCCCGCATGATCCCCGAGCCGGGCGTCGTGCGCGACAGCTCGTCAGCGGCCAGGATCACCGCGGCGGCGGTGTAGGACGTGTGCTCGTGCGGCCAATAGACCCTGTCGGGCCACACCCACCCGGTCCAGTAGCCGCCGTCCTCGGCACGGAGATGCTGCATCGCGGCGAACTGCTCGAGCGCCCGGTCGTGATCGCCGATCGCGTCGAGGGCCATCACCAGCTCGCAGGTCTCGGCTCCGGTGACCCAGGGGTTCTGCTCGACGCACTTGATGCCGAGGCCGTCCACGACGAACCGGTCCCAGCGACTGGCGAGCAGCTCCACGGCGGCGTCGCCGCGCACCGCGCCGCCGAGCACGGGGTAGTACCAGTCCATCGAGAACTGCGCCTTGTCGAGGAACAGCTCCCGGTGGCTCCGCAGGGCGTGGCCGAGCCGGCCGCCCGCCAGCTCCCAGTCGACCTGCGGGTCGCCCACGAGGTCGGCGAGCGCGCACCCGGCGCGAAGCGCCTGGTAGATGCTCGAGGATCCGGCGAGCAGGGCATCGGCGTTGATGCGCCCCGGAGCGCCGTCCTGCCACTCCTGCGCCCAGGCGATGCCGCCGAAGGGCAGTTGCAGCCCGACGACGAAGTCCAGGCCGCGTCGTACGACGGGCCACATCCGGTTGACGAAGCCGCGGTCCCGGCGCACCAGCCAGTGGTGCCAGACGCCGACAGCGAGGTAGGCCGACATGTTGGTCTCCCCGGAGGCGTCGCGCACCTGCCCGACCACCACCTCCATCGGCCACGAGCCGTCCGGCCGCTGGGTCCGCGCACACCAGGCGTAGGCCCGCTCGGCCGCCTCGACCTGGCCGCCGACGAGCAGCGCCATCGCCGCCTCGACATGGTTCCAGACGTCGGTCTTGTCCCCCGGCGTCCACGGCACGGCACCCGACGGCTCCTGCATGGCGGCGATGGAGGCGGCGGTGTCCGCCACCTGCGCGGCCGTGAGCACACCTTCCACGGAAGGGATCATCGGAGAACTCCAAGCAGAGGATCGGGGTGATTACTCCGGCTTGCGGAAGTACAGCACCATGCTCTTGCCGACCAGCGGGTTCAGTGCCCGCTCGGCGGCACGGGTGAGCGTCGACCAGCCCGGCGTGCGCATGATGTCCCACACCAGCACCTGGTGATACGCCTTCACCAACGGGTGCTCGGTGTTGTCGATGCCGACGGCGGCCTTGAGCCACCAGTAGGGCGCGTGCAGGCCGTGCGCATGCGCCTTCCCGACGAACTCCATGCCGGCGTTGACCACCTTCCACTTCAGCTCGTGGTCGGTGTAGATGCGGATGTGGCCGCCCGGGGTGTTGTGGTAGTCGTCGTTGAGTCGCCAGGAGATCACCTCGGGCAGCCACCGCGGGACGGTGATCGCCATGGTGCCGCCAGGCCGCAGCACGCGAACCAGCTCGGTGATCGCGCGGTGATCGTCGTGGATGTGCTCGAGGACCTCGGAGGCCACCACGCGGTCGAACTCGCCGTCGGCGAACGGCAGCTGGAGGGCGTCGCCCTCCTTGATATCGGCCAGCGCGCCCTCGGGCACCTCGCCGGCCTCCTTCATCGCACCGAACAGCTCGAGGACGCCCGCGAGCTCGTCGGCGTCCTGGTCGAAGGCCACCACGTCGGCGCCGCGGCGGTACATCTCGAAAGCGTGGCGGCCGGCGCCGCACCCCATGTCGATGACGCGGTCACCGGGCCGCAGGCCGAGCCGGTCGAAGTCAACGGTGAGCATGGTTCTCCTTCGCGAAGTCGTCGACGACCCGGGTGTAGGCCTCGGCGGTGGCACGGGCGACGGCGGCCCAGCTGAACCGCTCCTCGGCCCGGCGTCGGCCCGCCGCCCCCATCCGGGCGCGGCGCTCGGGGTCGTCGAGCAGGGCGGCGATCGTGGTCGTGAGCGCGCCGACGTCCCCGGGAGGCACCATGTCGGCGCACTCGCCGTCCTCGCCCACCACCTCGGGGATGGCGCCTGCCCGGCTCACGACCATCGGCGTGGCACAGGCCATCAGCTCGGCGGTCGGGAGCGAGAAGCCCTCGTAGAGCGACGGGACACAGGCGATCTCCGCCGAGCCCATCACCTCGACGAGCTCCTCGTCGCTGATGCCGTTGACGAACCGGACGTGCTCGCCGATGCCCAACTCGTCGATGAGCTGCTCGGTGCGTCCTCCCGGCGTGGGGCGGGTGACGAGGAGCAGCTCGAGGTCGCGCTCGGTGCGCAGCTTGGCGAAGGCCTCGAGCAGCGTGGCGATCCCCTTCATCGGGGCGTCGGCACTGGCCATCGCAACGATCCGCCCCGGGACCCGGGGCCGGCTCGGGGGCACGAAGCACTCGTCCACGCCGAGCGGGATCACCTGCATGCGGGCGGTGTCCACGCCGAAGTCCTTCGCCACATCGCGCTTGGAGGACTCCGAGGGCAGCAGGATCCACCGCGCCTTGCGCGCGACGGCGCCCTGCATCCGGAGGAATCCGTACCAGCGACGCAGCGTGAGCTTCTTGCGCAGCGTCGGCGCTGCCGCGATGTCGACCCTGCGGTCGAAGGTGATCGGGTGGTGCAGCGTGGTCAGCACGGGCAGGCCGAGCTCGCTCTCGATCCGCGCGATGCCGTGCGCCAGCACCTGGTTGTCGTGCACCACGTCGAAGTCGTCGACCCGGTCACGCAGCGCCCGGAGCACGCGCTTGCCGAACGTGCGCGGCTCCGGGAAGCCCGCGGTGCACATGATCGCGAACTCCTGGGCGTCGATGAGGTCCCGGAACTCCCAGGGCCACACCATCCGGAAGGGGTCGGGCTCGCGGTAGAGGTCGAGGCTGGGCACCTTGGTGAGCGTGACGCCCTCGTCGAGCTCGGGGTACGGCTGGCCGGAGAACACCTCGACGGTGTGGCCGAGGGCGACCAGCTCGCGGCTGAGGTGGCGGACGTAGACGCCCTGGCCACCGCAGTGCGGCTTGCTGCGGTAGGACAACAGAGCGATGCGCAAGGGTTCCTCCGGCGCGAGCGGCAGGGTGGGGCGAAGGCGGAGCGAGAGAACTGTAACGTGTTCCCGTTTCGGGGTTACCGGCTGTTAGCCTAACCGTGTGACCACGGCGAACTCGCTCAGCGCCGACGATCTCGGATCCGCTGCGCAGCGCGACCGCCGTCGTCGGATCCTCGACGCCACCATCGAGATCGCTTCCCGCGGAGGGTTCGACGCCGTGCAGATGCGCGCCGTCGCCCAGCAGGCGGACGTCGCGCTCGGCACGCTCTACCGCTACTTCCCCTCCAAGATCCATCTCCTCGTCTCGGCCCTGGCGACCCAGTTCGAGCAGAACCAGAACCACCTCGTGGGCCGTCCGATCCCGGGCGACACCCCGGCCGACCGCGTCATCAGCGTCCTCAAGCGGGCGACGCGCGGCATGCAGGGCGACCCCCACCTCACCGAGGCACTCACCCGCGCCTTCATGTTCGCCGACAAGTCGGTGGCCGACGAGATCCACGTGGTCGGCATGCACCTGACCGCGATGCTGACCCGCGCCATGCAGGGCAGCGCCTACGTCGAGGGCGCAACCCCCACCGACGAGGACGTCGCCATCGCGCGGGTGATCAGTGACGTCTGGCTCTCCGCACTCGTGTCCTGGGTCACCGGGCGGGCCAGCGCCGCAGAGGTCGGCGAGCACATCGAGACCGCCGTCCGCCTCGTGCTCCGCTAGCCGCCGAAGGCGTGGGTGGCGGTCACGCCGCCGTCCACGGCGAGCTCGGCGCCGTTCATGTAGCCCGACTCGTCGCTGGCGAGGAAGACGTACACCGGCGCGATGTCGGCGGGGTAGCCGACGCGGTGCATCGGCACCTTGGAGGCACCGAACTCCATCGCGGCGTCGCCGCCGTGCACCCGAGTCATGGGGGTGTCGATCATGCCGGGGTGCACCGAGTTGACCCGGATCCCG
>JBQCCW010000098.1:0-2221 GCA_051961835.1 Marmoricola sp.
GACCTCGACGAACCGGGGCGACGACATCTCCCGGGAGCTCGAGGCGATGAGCTCGCAGGCCGACGTGGAGTCCGAGCTGGCCGCGCTCAAGGCGGGGCAGCAGCCCGCGTCCCCGCAGGCGATCGAGGGCGCGGACGACGCCGGCCGGATCGTCGCCCACGAGACCGAGCAGCAGCGCGAGTCGGGGGCCTGAGTTCCCGAACCGGGGTGCGCACCGCTTGCGCGACCGGCGAGAATGGCGGCATGGCACGCACCCGATTCGTCGGCGACGCCGGGCTGACCGCCCGGATGACGTTGGTGATGTTCCTGCTGGGAGCGCTCTTCGTCGGCCTGATCGCCGTGCTCATGACGCTCTTCTGGGCCAAGGGCGGGCCCGGCATCGGTGTGCTGATCGGGCTCGCCGGGCTCGGCGTGGTCTGGTGGCAGTGGGCCCAGTCCGACACCGTCGCGATGAAGGCCATGCGCGCCCGGGAGGTCAGCCCCCAGGAGGCGCCCGAGCTGCACGGCATGGTGGAGCGGCTCTGCGCGCTCGCCGACATGCCGAAGCCGCGGGTGGGGGTCACCGACACGGACCTGCCGAACGCCTTCGCGACCGGCCGCTCGCCGGACCGCTCGGTGGTCGTGGTCACCACCGGCATCCTGCGCCGCCTCGACGCCGAGGAGCTCGAGGGTGTGCTGGCGCACGAGCTGTCCCACGTCGCCCACCGGGACGTGCTCGTGATGACGGTGGCGTCGTCCGCCGGCATCGTCGCCGGCATGCTCACCCGCGGTGCGCAGTACGGCGCGTGGTTCGGCGGCGGTCGCCGCGACAACAACAACAGCGGCGGCCTGCCGATCTGGCTGGTCGTGCTGATCGTGAGCCTGGTGACCTACGCGGTCAGCTTCCTGCTGCTCAAGCTGCTCTCGCGCTACCGCGAGCTCTCGGCCGACCGGTCCGGCGCCTACCTCACGATGAAGCCGCAGGCCCTGGCCTCCGCGCTGCAGAAGCTCACCGGCGAGATGAACCGGATCCCCGACCGCGACCTGCGCTCCGCCCAGGGCCTGAACGCGCTGTTCTTCGCGCCGGCGCTCAACGGGGTCTCGCTGCGGACCCTGACGTCCACCCACCCGAGCCTCGAGCAGCGCCTCGAGCAGCTCGCCCGGATCCAGGGCGAGCTCGGGCGGTCCCTGTGACGGTGACCTGCTGATGGGGTTCTGGGACGTCGTCACCGGCCGCACGCGGCCGAAGGCGGCGAAGCTGGACGCGCTGTTCCTGGTGCCCAGCGCCGCCGTGACCCTCCAGACGTCGATCGGCCTCACGCCCACCGGCGCGGGCGCCGTCTGCTACCGCTCGGCGGCGGGGGCGGCGTTCCGTCAGGTCCAGGACGACGTCGTGGCGCTGCTCGACGCGGACCCCGCCGCCCCGCCGGTCGCGGTGTCGCAGGACGAGTTCGGGTTCACCTGGTTGCTGCACCACGACGACCCGGCGGACGTGTCCGGGCTCGTGACCGACCTCCACGCCGTCAACAGGGCGCTGGAGGACAACGGGTTCGGCCCGGCGCTCCTGTGCTCGCTGGTGCCGTTCGCCGATGCGGACGGTCGGACCGTCGGACTGGTCTACCTCTACAAGCAGGGCACGTTCTACCCGTTCGCGCCCCGGCCGGGGGAGCAGCGCCGCGACAACCTGCTGGAGATCTCGGTGCGCGACGCGCTGCGCGGGGAGCTGCCGATGGAGGAGGACCTCGGCCGCTGGCTCGCACTCTGGGGCGCTCCCGGGCTCGACGCGCGTCCGCGGGGCTGACCGGCGGGTCCCGGGCGGAGGCCCTATCCTTCGTCGACGGCAGGCCAGCACGTCAGGACATGGAGGCGGGACCGCGGATGACGACGGAGCTGATCGACGACTCGCGGGTCGCCGAGATCGGGAAGTACCGCGTCCGGACCGACCCGCCACGGGCGGACCTGGTCGCGCTCGTCGGCATCGCCGCGCAGGTGGCGCAGGTCCCGATGGCGACGATCAACCTGATCACCGACACCGAGCAGCACCAGATCGCCTCCCACGGCTTCGAGGCGTCCATCTGCGCCCGCGAGGACTCGATGTGCAACCTCGTGCTGCACGAGCAGGACCCCGTGGTCGTGCCGGACGCCAGCCGGGACCCCCGGTTCGCCACCAACCCGTTCGTCGCCGGCGTCCTCGGGGCCGTCCGGTTCTACGCCACCTACCAGCTCCGCACCCCCGAGGACG
>JBQCCW010000099.1:0-7058 GCA_051961835.1 Marmoricola sp.
CATCTACGTGCCGCCGGGCGTGCACGTCGACATCCCGCTGCAGGCCTACTTCCGGATCAACACCGAGAACATGGGCCAGTTCGAGCGGACGCTGATCATCGTCGACGAGGGCGCCTACGTGCACTACGTCGAGGGCTGCACCGCCCCGATCTACTCCTCGGACTCGCTGCACTCCGCGGTCGTCGAGATCATCGTGAAGAAGGGCGGCCGCTGCCGCTACACGACGATCCAGAACTGGTCGAACAACGTCTACAACCTGGTGACCAAGCGGGCGACGTGCGACGCCGGGGCCACCATGGAGTGGGTCGACGGCAACATCGGCTCCAAGGTGACGATGAAGTACCCGGCCGTCTACTTGATGGGTGAGCACGCCAAGGGCGAGACGCTCTCGATCGCGTTCGCCGGCGAGGGCCAGCACCAGGACGCCGGCGCGAAGATGGTGCACGCCGCCCCGCACACGTCCAGCTCGATCCTCAGCAAGTCGGTGGCGCGCGGTGGTGGCCGCACGTCGTACCGCGGGCTGATCCAGATCAACGAGGGCGCCCACGGTTCGAAGAGCAACGTGCTGTGCGACGCGCTCCTGGTCGACCAGATCAGTCGCTCCGACACCTATCCCTACGTCGACATCCGCGAGGACGACGTGTCGATGGGACACGAGGCGAGCGTCTCGAAGGTCTCCGACGACCAGCTCTTCTACCTGATGAGCCGCGGCATGGAGCAGGACGAGGCGATGGCGATGATCGTGCGCGGCTTCGTCGAGCCGATCGCCAAGGAGCTCCCGATGGAGTACGCCCTCGAGCTGAACCGCCTCATCGAGCTGCAGATGGAAGGAGCGGTCGGCTGATGACGACCGATTCCGCGGTCGACACCCTCCGCGACGCGTTGGAGATGGACAAGGTCGAGTCGCACCTCCACCCCGAGGGCTCCTTCGACCTCGCCGACCACCCGGTGCCGACCGGCCGCGAGGAGCCGTGGCGCTTCACGCCGCTCAAGCGGCTGCGCGGTCTGCACGACGCGACGCCGCTCGACGGCGACGCGTTCGACGTCAAGACCGAGATCCCGGCCGGCGTCCGCAGCGAGAGCGTTCCGGTCGACCAGGCCCGCCGCGGCGTCTCCGGACTCATCCCCACCGACCGGGTGGCGGCGCGCGTGTGGGCCGAGGCCCCCTCGGTGCGGACGGTGGAGATCCCGGCCGACGCCGACGTGGCGGAGCCGGTGTTCCTCACCGTGACCGGGCGCGGCGGCGACGCCGCGATCGCCCGTCAGGTGCTGGTCACCGCGGGGCCGCACTCGCGCGCCACCGTCGTGCTGCGGTTCGAGGGCTCGGCCACGTGGGCCGACACGGTCGAGCTGGTGGTGGGCGACGGCGCCCAGCTGACCTACGTCACCATCCAGGACTGGGCCGACGACGCCGTCCACCACAGCAGCCAGCACGCCAAGGTCGGGCGGGACGCGACCCTCAAGCACGTCGCGGTCACCTTCGGCGGCGACGTGGTGCGCCACGACGTCACCGCGACCTACGACTGTCCGGGTGGCGCGATCGAGATGCTGGGCCTGTACTTCGCCGACGAGGGCCAGTTCATCGAGCACCGGCTCTTCGTGGACCACACCGCTCCCAACACCCGCAGCCACGTCGTCTACAAGGGCGCGCTGCAGGGCGAGGGCGCTCACTCGGTGTGGGTCGGCAACGTGCTGATCCGCAAGGTCGCCGAGGGGATCGAGACCTACGAGGAGAACCGCAACCTCGTCCTCACCGACGGGTGCCAGGCCGACTCGGTGCCGAACCTCGAGATCGAGACCGGTGAGATCGCCGGTGCCGGCCACGCCTCGGCGACCGGTCGGTTCGACGACGAGCAGCTGTTCTACCTGCGCTCGCGTGGCGTCTCCGAGGCGGAGGCCCGCCGGCTGGTCGTGCACGGCTTCTTCAACGACCTGGTCCGCCGCATCGACGTCCCCGAGCTCGAGGAGCAGCTGATCGCCACGGTCGAGGCCGAGCTCGCGAAGAACGTCATCTCACCCCACGACGTTCTTCGCTCCCCCCGCTCCGCTCCTTCCACGAACAACGCCGCGGGGAACCCGGACACTCTGGGGCGGCTGGCGTGACGGTCGAGCGCGCGTGCGCGCTGGCCGACATCCCCGAGGCCGAGGGCGTCGCGGTCACGCTGGGCCGCTACGACGTCGTGGTGTGCCGCCAGGGCGAGGAGGTCTTCGCGCTGCAGGACCTCTGCTCCCACCAGGCCGTGGCGCTGAGCGAGGGCGAGGTAGCCGACTGCCAGATCGAGTGCTGGCTGCACGGCTCCCGCTTCGACCTCCGCTCCGGCAAGCCGACCGGGCTGCCGGCCACCGAGCCCGTCACCACCTTCCCCGTCGACGTCCGCGGCACGGACGTGTACGTCGACACCGAGACAACCCTGAACGGAGTCACCCCTTCATGAGCACGCTGGAGATCAACGACCTGCAGGTCTCGGTGGACACCGAAGACGGGCCCAAGCAGATCCTCAAGGGCGTCACGCTGACCATCAAGGACGGCGAGACCCACGCGATCATGGGCCCGAACGGCTCGGGCAAGTCGACGCTCGCCTACTCGATCGCCGGACACCCCAAGTACACGATCACCGGCGGCACGGTCACGCTCGACGGCGAGGACGTCCTCGCGATGACCGTCGACGAGCGCGCCCGTGCGGGCCTCTTCCTCGCCATGCAGTACCCCGTGGAGGTCCCCGGCGTCTCCGTCGCGAACTTCCTGCGCACCGCCAAGACGGCCATCGACGGCGAGGCGCCCAAGCTCCGCACCTGGGTCAAGGACGTCAACGCGGCGCTGGACAAGCTCGACCTCGACCCGACCTTCGCCCAGCGCTCGGTCAACGAGGGCTTCTCCGGTGGTGAGAAGAAGCGCCACGAGATCGCCCAGCTCGAGCTGCTCGACCCCAAGGTCGCGATCCTCGACGAGACCGACTCCGGGCTCGACATCGACGCGCTCAAGGTCGTCTCGCAGGGCGTCAACCGGTTCACCGAGGGCCGTGACAAGGGCGTCCTCCTCATCACCCACTACACGCGGATCCTGCGCTACATCAAGCCGGACTTCGTGCACGTCTTCGTCGCCGGCCGGATCGCCGAGCAGGGCGGCCCCGAGCTCGCCGACGAGCTCGAGCAGACCGGCTACGACAAGTACGTGAAGGCGGCCGCGCTTTGATCGACGGCCTGCTGCCCCAGCTCGAGGTGGTCCGCAAGGACTTCCCGATCCTCGAGCGCAGGCTGTTCCAGGACAACGGGGTCGGGATGCCTCTTGTCTATCTCGACTCGGCGAACACCTCCCAGAAGCCGCAGGTGGTGATCGACGCGATGGTCGACCACCTCGAGCGGCACAACGCCAACGTCGCGCGGGCGATGCACCAGTTGGGAGCGGAGTCGTCGGCCGCGTTCGAGGAGGCACGCGACAAGGTGGCCGCCTTCCTCGGGGCGCCCTCGCGCGACGAGGTGGTCTTCACCAAGAACGCCTCCGAGGCGCTCAACCTGGTCGCGAACACGCTGGCCTGGCCCTCCGACCTCCAGGTCGGCCCCGGCGACAACGTCGTGATCACCGAGATGGAGCACCACTCCAACATCGTGCCCTGGCAGCTGCTGTGCCAGCGCACCGGCGCGGAGCTGCGGTGGTTCGGTCTCACCGACGACGGCCGCCTCGACACCTCGAAAGCCGACCAGCTGATCGACGAGCACACCAAGGTCGTCGCGTTCACCTGGGTCTCCAACATGCTCGGCACCGTCAACCCGGTGGCCGCCCTGACCCGGCGCGCGCACGAGGCCGGCGCCCTCGTGGTCGTCGACGCCTCCCAGGCAGCGCCGCAGCTGCCGATCGACCTCGGCGCGATGCCCGCCGAGGAGCGTCCGGACTTCCTGGCCTTCACCGGCCACAAGGTCACCGGGCCCACCGGCATCGGGGTGCTGTGGGGCGCCGCGGAGCGGCTCGCGCAGCTGCCGCCCTTCCTGGGTGGCGGCGAGATGATCGAGACCGTCACGATGGAGCGGTCGACCTACGCGCCGGCGCCGCACAAGTTCGAGGCCGGCACCCCGCCGATCGTCGAGGCGGTCGGTCTCGGCGCGGCGGTGGACTACCTGCGGCACCTCGGCCTGGACGCCGTCCACGCCCACGAGCAGGCGATCACCGGCTACCTTCTGGACGGGCTCGCCTCGGTGCCCGGCGTACGCGTGCTGGGGCCGCTGGAGGCCGAGGCCCGCGGGGGAGCGGTGTCGTTCGAGGTCGACGGGGTGCACCCCCACGACGTGGCGCAGCTGTTGGACTCCCGCGGGATCGCCGTGCGGGCGGGCCATCACTGTGCGAAGCCGGCGCACCGCCGGTACGACGTGCAGAGCTCGACCCGCGCCTCGTCGTACCTCTACACGACGCCGGCCGAGATCGACGCGCTGATCGAGGGAATCCGCTACACGCAGAACTACTTCAAGGTGGGGTGAGCGCGATGACGTCCGACCTCGACAGCATGTACCAGGAGATCATCCTGGATCACTACCGCAACCCGTTGAACAAGGGACTCCGCGGCGACCCGGCCGCTGCCGGCACCGCCGAGGTGCACCACGTCAACCCGACCTGCGGCGACGAGGTGACGCTGCGGGTGCGCCTGGACACCAGCGGCCCGGAGCCGGTCGTCGCCGACGTCTCCTACGACGCCGAGGGCTGCTCGATCAGCCAGGCGTCGGCCTCGGTGATGACCGAGCTGATCATCGGCAAGCCGCTGGCGGAGGCGCAGACGATCCAGGAGGACTTCCTCACGCTGATGCAGGGCAAGGGCGCCGTGGAGCCGGACGAGGAGGTCCTCGGGGACGGCATCGCGTTCGCCGGCGTCGCCAAGTTCCCCGCACGCGTGAAGTGCGCCCTGCTGGGCTGGATGGCATGGAAGGACGCGACCGCGCGTGCCCTCGGCAGCGAGCGTTCGAGCGAAGCGAGAAGGTCGAGCACCGTCGAGACCCTGGAGGAGAAGGCATGAGCGAGCTGACCGCCGAGGACGTCACCGAGGCGATGAAGGACGTCGTCGACCCCGAGCTCGGGATCAACGTCGTGGACCTCGGCCTGGTCTACGGGGTGCACGTGGAGGAGGACAGCCGCGTCGTCCTCGACATGACGCTCACCTCCGCGGCGTGCCCGTTGACCGACGTCATCACCGACCAGACCGAGTCTGCACTCGAGGGCATGGTCAACGACGTGACGATCAACTGGGTCTGGATGCCGCCGTGGGGCCCGGACAAGATCACCGACGACGGCCGCGAGCAGTTGCGGGCCCTCGGCTTCAACGTCTGATCCGGAGTCCCGTCGCGGGCTCGGTGACCTCATGACCGATGTCCTCGTCCCGCCGGAGCGCCTGCACCGGTGGGTGGAGAACTTCGTCGGGCGCCACGGGGCCACCGCGCTCGAGGTGGCCGACGGTGCCTTGACCGGGGACGCCGCGGACGGGTCGACGTTCGTGGCGCGGTTGCCCTTCGACCGCCCCTATGGAGGTGCCGCCACCTCACGGGGCATCGCTGCAGCCGCCGTCGCGCCGGAGGACTGGGGAGTGCTGCTGGTGCGCAAGGGCGGCTTCGCCGTCGCTCGCTGTGCCGGCACGTGCATCGAGGCCAGCAAGGTGGGGCGGCGGCACGTGCAGGGTCGGACGAAGGCAGGCGGCCAGTCGCAGCAGCGGTTCGCCCGTCGTCGCGACAACCAGGCGCGTGAGGCCTACCTCGCTGCCGCGGGGCACGCCGCCCGGCTGCTCGACGGCGTGCCGCTGCTGGTGACCGGCGGCGACGGCGCTGCAGTGCGGACGGTGCTCGACGAGACCGGCCTCGAGCCGGTGGTCGCGGCGACGCTGCTCGACGTGCCGGAGCCGCGGCGGGACGTCCTCGAGGCCGCCGTCCGTGATGCGTGCGCGCTGCGGGTGCGCGTCCACAACGCCGAGAGCTGAGTCCTCTCAGACCCGGACCTGCGTCTCCTCGCCGAGCAGGTCGGCGACCGGCGGCCCCACCTCGTCGCCGAGGAGCGTCGCCCGCGCGAAGTCGGCGGCCGCCCGCTCGAAGACCGCGGCCCGCCGCAGCATCGCGTGCTTGCCGCCGTCCACGAGCAGCAGGCCGACCGACACCCCCGCGCCGCGCAGCCTGCGGACCACCGCCTCCGCGCGCCCGGGGTCGGCGATCCGGTCCTCGGTGCCGTGCACGACGAGGACGTGCCTGCCGCGCAGGTCGGCATGGTCGCTGGGATAGACCCACGGGTTCAGGGCGACCACCGAGCGGACCTCCTCCGCCGTGCCGGCGAGCAAGGCCGCCCGGCCGCCGAGGGAGTGCCCGACCAGGCACGTGGGCAGCCGCGCGCCATGCTCCTCGGCCAGCCGGTCCAGCGCCCAGTGCACGTCGTCCACCGGCGTGTGGTGCGTGTCCCAACCGCGGTGACTGTTCAGCAGGCGGTGCACCGCGAGCTGACCACGCCCCGCGAGCGCGATCCGGTGGGCGAGCGGCACCATCCGCAGCACCGAGAGCTGTGCCGGGCTCACCATCGGGCTGCCGGTCCGCGAGGCGCCGCCGTGCAGCACGAGTACCTGCCCCTGGGCACGTCGAGATGTCCGGGTGGCGATGAGACGCGCGCGTGAGGTCATCGAGATCCCTTCGTGGCGAGGCGGCTGCTGCCACGATGACAGCCATGTGGGAACCCGACCCCGGCTGGACGCCAGTACCCGCGGGGCGGGGCTCCCTCACCGTGGGCACCTGGCGGGTCGCGGACGACGCGGGGGAGTGGCTGGTCAAGCGGGTCGCGGTCCCGGGTGCTGACGACCCACCCGTCCTTCGACGCGTGGACCATCCCGCCTACTGGCGGCGTGAGGTCGAGGTCGCCGCTGCCGAGCTCCCTCTGCGCGGCCTCGTCGCGCCGGATTGCGGCCGGATCGAGGAGGACGACGAGGGCTGGACGTTGTGGACCCGGTGGATCGACCGCGTCCCGCTCCCGGCGGTCGAGGTAGCCACCGCTCTCGGCGCGCTCGCCGGCAGCCCGGTCGTCGAGGCGCCCTGGCTCGTGCGTCGAC
>JBQCCW010000100.1:0-2598 GCA_051961835.1 Marmoricola sp.
GACCCAGCCCCCCATCCCCCATCTTGGGGACACCCCCCGCGGTTCGGAACCCCGGAGCACCCCCGCAGAGCAGGATGCGCCTGCCTCACCGGTGCCGAGAAGTGCACAGGTGTGGAGGAACCTGTGGAGGAACTACATCGATGTAGTTCTCCACAGATGTATCCCCAGATGTGGAGAAACGACGACGCCGGCCGGCCCCGCGGGGACCGGCCGGCGTGGCTGGGTCGATGCGCTGTGGAGGAACGCGGCAGGGGGTGTCGTCACTCCCAGCGGGTGGCGAACGTGAAGCCGACGGCCATGAAGCCGATGCCCACGAACAGGTTCTTCTGGCCGAGGTCGTTGAAGACCCAGACCTTCGAGAGGTCGTTGCTGAAGATGTAGTAGATGCAGATCCACACCAGGCCGATGAGGAAGCAGCCGAGCATGCCGATCACCACGCCGCGGCCGCGGCCCATGGGGGTCGAGGGGTGCGCGGAGATCGCGAGGCCGGTCAGGAGCAGGCCGAACCCGATGAGGTAGTTCCACTCACCGAGGTCGGCGAGGAACCCCGGGCCGCCGGACTTCGGGGCCGGGATCACCGTGGGGTCGACCCGGACCACGGCGTAGTAGTAGGCGATCCAGGCGATGCCGAGGACGACGAGCACGATCGCGACGATGAAGCGCGGGCTCATGAGCGGGCCCTTGGGCGGGGCGAGCGGATCGATCTTGGCCTTGGCCACGGGTGCTCCTGGTTGAACGTCGGGTCTCTCTGGCTCCGGGTTACCTTAGTCGGCGTGACCGGTGGATCCCATGCACGACCCCCGGAGCCGCCGCGTGGGCGGCCCCGGCGCCCGCGGCTCGTCTGGCGCGTCGGCACGCCGCTGGTGATCCTGCTGTGCGGGGGGCTGTTCGTGGTGAGCGCCGAGAACAGCGGCGGCACCGACCTGCGGCCGGGCCGCTACACCGATCTCGCCTCGCTCGTGCAGGACGAGGCCGATCAGTACGCCGCCCTCCGCGACCGGGTCAAGGACCTCGACAGCCAGGTCGCGACCCTGGGCGCGGCGGTCAGCGACCGCGACGTCCGGCGGCTCCACCAGCGCGTGGAGCGGCTGAAGGACCCGGCCGGCCTGGAGCCGCGCAGCGGCCCCGGCGTGACCATCACCCTGTCCGACGCGCCCGAGGACGTCATCAACTCCACCACGGGCAACGTCAACCTGCTCCTCGTCCACCAGCAGGACATCCAGGCCGTCGTGAATGCGCTGTGGGAGGGCGGCGCGACCGCGGTCACCGTCGCCGGCCAGCGGATCGTCTCGACGACCGGCATCAAGTGCGAGGGCAACGCCGTCCAGCTGCAGGGCGTGCCCTACCCGCAGCCCTACGTGATCTCGGCGGTCGGCGACCAGGGCGACCTGCTGACGGCGGTGGACCAGGACCCGTACCTGCAGGAGTACCGCGCGCAGGCGGCCGACCCCGACATCTCGGTGGGGTGGAACCTCCAGCTCGACCCCTACCTCACGGCGCCGGCGTACGACGGCCTGCTCGACCTCAGCTTCGCCGAGCCGCTGTCGACCTCGCCCCACGCCTGACGCGGCCGCCCGGCGCGGGCCCAGGGACCCCGGCGGCCACCGCCACCCGAAAGCCCTCCGGCACTCTCAGCGGGCTCGGCGCCGCTCGCGGCCGTTCCCGTTCCCGTTGTTGCCGAGGCTGGGCGTGATGCTGGGGCTCGGGCTCGAGCTGCTCGTGGGGCTGGGCGACTCGGTGGGGCTCGGGCTCTCGCTCGGCGGCGGCTGCTGCGCGGAGACCAGGAGCGTGACGGTGGCGCCCTGCTGGGCGGTCTGGCCGGGGTTGGGGCTCTGGTCGGTGACGGTGCCGGCCGGCTTGGTCGACTCCGGGTCCGGCAGCACCCGCGGCTGGAACCCGGCCTCCCGGATCCGCTTCTTGGCGGCGCCCTCCTGCAGCCCGACCACGTCGGGGACCTGCTCGGGCCCGTCGGAGTAGAAGATCGTCACGTCGCTGCCCGGGTCGACCTGGCTGTTGGCGGGCGGGCTGGTGCGCAGCACCCGGCCGGCCGGCTCGTCGGAGTTCTCCTGCGTGAGCGTCACGTTGAAGTGATAGGGGTCGCCCTCCAGCTGCCGCTGGGCGTCGGACTTGTCCAGGCCCACCACCGACGGCACGGACACCTTCGCCTGGCCGAGCGAGATCACGAGGTCGACCGGCGCCTCGGGGTCGGCGTACGTGTCCGCGTCCGGCCGCTGCCGGATCACCCGCCCCGCCGCGACCGTGTCGCTGTTCTCCCGGTTGATCGGCCCGACGGTCAGGCCGGCGTCGCCGATCAGTGCGCGCGCCTGCCGCTCGGTCTTGCCGACGGTGTTCGGCACCGGGACCTGTTCGGGGGCGGAGTCGAAGAGGCGGGGCATGAGGTACGCCGCCAGCGCGATCAGCACGACCAGGAGGAGCCCGAGCGCGACCAGCACGCCGGTGCGGCTGCGCTGGGAGTCCTCCTCGGCCGCGGCCGGGACGGCGGGCGCGATCATCGTCGGCTCGGCGTACGCGGCCGGCGGCGGCGGGGTCAGGACCGGGATCGGCGCCTGCACCGGCCGGCCGGCGAGGTAGCGCTCG
>JBQCCW010000101.1:0-2286 GCA_051961835.1 Marmoricola sp.
GACGACGGCCGGCTCCGCCTCGTCCTCGGGGACGTCAGCGGCAAGGGTGTCGGCGCCGTCACCCAGGCTGCACGAGTCATCCGCGCCTTCCGGCAGTACGGTGCCAGCGAGGACGAGCTGGTCGACGTGGCCCGCCGCGTCCACGAGTACGTCACCCCGTTCTGGGACTCCGAGCGCTATGCCACCGCGGTGTTCGTCGAGTTCGCGGGCGACGAGGCGCTGACGGTCGTCTCCGCCGGACACCCGGCCCCGCTCCACGTGTCCGCCAAGCGTGTGCGCGAGCTGCCCGTCCGCCCCTGCCTGCCGCTCGGGCTCGGCCCGGCGGACCGGGCGACGACGCATGCCTGGAGCGCCGGCGACCGGCTCCTGCTCTACACCGACGGGCTGGTCGAGGCCCGCAGCTCGGCCGGCCGATTCCTTCCCCGGGTCGTGATCGAGGACGCCCTGCGCGACCGGGACCGGGACGCGGACGCCTGCCTGGATCACCTGCTGCACCGCGTGCGGGCCCACGCCGGCCGGTTCGACGACGACCTCGCGCTCGTGCTGCTGACCAATGCCGGTGAACCTGCGGGAGAACGACCGGGAGGTTCGCGCGCCTCTTCACTCGTGAGCGGGCCCACCGTTCTCTGAACCGCCTCGTTCACCTAGCCTGTAGTCGTGGGGTACGCCGCGAACACAGCGGTCCAGGACGGGGACACCTGGGTGCGGTCCGCGCTTGCGCAGCTCAGCCGGCTCCCCGGGGTCTACCGCGCGGGTCTGGCCCTGGCCGAGGGAGGCGGTCGTCGGCTGCTGTTCAGCGCCAGCGACCGTGACAACGAGCTCGGCGTCGACTGGTGCGAGGTCGACACCTACGAGGACGTGCCGCTCAACCACACCGTGCGCACCGGGGAGCAGGTGGTCGGCTCGCTCGACGACCTGGCCGAGCGCTTTCCCGCGTTCGCCGGCCGCCAGGACGCACCCTTCTGCGCGCTCGCCTCGGTGCCGATGGTGAGCGCCGGTCACGTACAGGGCGGATATGCGCTCTTCTACGACGCACCCCAGCGGTTCGGCCCTCGACAGCTGACGGACCTCCTGGAGCTGGGGACGGCTCTCGGCTCGGAGCTGCGCCGCGCCCAGCGTGCGACCACGCACGCGAGCCGTTCCCTGGTGGACGAGCCGACGCCGGAGGGCGCACTGACCGCCATCTACTCGGTCGCCGCCGAGGCTCGCGCGGTCGGGGCGGCCCGAGGCTTCGCCCGGAGCATCCTCACCACCTGGGGCATCGACTCGGACACCATCGACGTCGCGGTCCTGTGCCTCAGCGAGCTCGTGACCAACGCCATCATCCACACCGAGGTCGGCTGCGAGCTGCGCATCGTCCTCGACCGCGGGGTGCTCACCGCCACGGTGCGCGACGGCGGCTCGAGTCTGATCGTCGACCTCAGCCGAGTCCCCGTGGAACCGCTGGCCGTCCACGGTCGCGGCATGCAGATCGTCAGCGCCCTCTCGCGCAGGTGGGGCTCGGAGCTCGACGCCCACGGGATGACGGTGTGGTTCGTGCTCGAACCGGCCTGACCACCGAGCGTGCGCGACTACCTCACCGAGCGTGCGCGACTACCTGCTGCCCCAGACGCGTTCCTGGAGTGCGGTGTCGGTGGCGGCCTGGAACTTCGTGAGCTTCCCGTCTTCCCCGAACGTCAGGACGTCCGCCTGGTCTGCCGACTCCCCGCCCGCGGTGATCCGGGTCAGCACCACGACGCGGTCACCCTCAGCGACGAAGTACTGGGGCTCGGTCCTGAACGACTTGCTCGCAAGCGTCTGGAAGAAGCCCGCCACCGCCTCCCGGCCACGGTAGACGCCGCTGATCGTGCTGTTCCCCGGGACGACCCACTCGATGTCGTCCGCCATGTTCCTCATGGCGCCCTCCAGGTCGCCGGCGGCGAACGCCTGGTACGCCGACTGGGTCTCTGACTTGTTCTCTGCAGCGGACATCGCATCCTCCTCAGCGTCCCGATCGTTCCATCAAGCGCGCCGCGGACGCGTCCCGTCAAGGGCGGCGTGGCGTTCGGCCCGGAGTCGTCCGGGTTTGCGCGATGCCCCTGGCGAGGCGTCCGCCGGCGGCGGCCGTGAGACGCGGTCAGAGCGCTGCCCAGCAGTAGAGCTGCTCGCCGGCGTCCCGGGCGCGCCGTGCCAAGGCGGACAGGTCGAGCACCACGTCGGTGACGTGGGGGACGGTGAAGCCGGCGCCGAGCTCGGGCGTCCAACCTGCCGCGAGCTCGGACGCCCGGGCAGGGTCGATGTCGGCCA
>JBQCCW010000102.1:0-11327 GCA_051961835.1 Marmoricola sp.
CCACGCACCCCTCGCGACCGGAGCGCTCGAAGTCCGGTGGCGTCCACCCCCTCCACCTGGACGAGGACGTGGCTTCCGAGGTCGGCCCCGATCGCGGCCCTGGTTCCGGCTCCGAGGAGGACCGATGACGGCCCTGGGCACTCCCGAGCCCACCGGCACGCCCGTGCGCGAGGACGCGCTCACGATCGGGCTCGACGTCGGCGGCACGAAGATCTCCGGCGCCCTGGTCGCCGCCGACGGATCGATCGTCCGCTCCGCTCGGCGGGAGTCGCCGGCGACCGACTCGGCCGCCATCGTGGAGTCCCTGGCGGACCTCGTCGCCGAGCTGCGGACCGACCCTCCGGGCGAGGTCGGGGCGGTCGGCGTCGCCGCGGCCGGGTTCGTCGACCGGCAGCGCTCGACGGTCCTGTTCGCCCCGAACCTCGCCTGGCGAGACGAGCCGCTCCGAGCCGACCTCGAGCGTCGCGTCTCGCTCCCGGTGGTGATCGAGAACGACGCCAACGCCGCGGCGTGGGGCGAGTTCCGGTTCGGTGCCGGAGCGGAGGTCGAGGACCTGCTGATGATCACGGTCGGCACCGGCATCGGTGGCGGCATCGTCATCGACGGCAAGCTGTTGCGCGGTGGCTTCGGCATCGGCGCCGAGGTCGGGCACCTGCGCGTCGTCCCGGACGGGCAGCTGTGCGGCTGCGGCAACCACGGGTGCTGGGAGCAGTACGGCTCGGGCAGTGCGCTCGTGCGCTCCGCGCGCGCGGAGGCGGCCGCCTCACTGCTGGCCGCGCCCCTTCTCGAGCGCGCCGGCGGCGACCCGGCCGGGATCGAGGGCCCCATGATCAGCGCGCTCGCCGCCGCGGGCGACCCGTTCGCGGTCACGCAGATAGAAGCCCTCGCCGGGTGGTTGGGCGCCGGGCTCGCCTCGCTCGCGGCGGTGCTCGACCCGACGCTGGTGGTCGTCGGCGGCGGGGTGAGCGAGGCCGGCGAGCTGCTCCTGCAGCCGCTGCGAGCGACCTACGCCCGCATGCTGACGGGGCGCGGTCACCGCCCGACCGCCGAGATCCGGCTGGCCACCCTCGGCAACCGTGCCGGAATGCTGGGCGCAGCCGACCTGGCGCGCACGCCCGCCGCCTGAGCAGGGGCCGGCGTGGCGCGCACGATCGGCGTGGACATCGGCGGCAGCAAGGTGCTCGCCCTGCTGGTCGAGGACGGCCGCGTGCTCGACCGAGCGGACCGGGTGACCCCCGGTCGCACGACCTCGCCCGCCGTCGTCGAGGACGTGCTCGTCGACGCCGTGACCTCGCTGCTCCCCACCGAGCCTTCGGGAACCGCCGGCGAGGGCGACGTCGTCGGTATCGGCGTCGGTGCGGCGGGCCTGGTGGACCGCGACGGTCGCAGCGTCCGCTTCGCTCCCCACCTCGCCTGGCGCGACGAGCCGCTCGCCGATCGGCTCGAGCACCGGCTCGGGCTTCCCGTCGTGCTCGAGAACGACGCGAACGCGGCGCTGTGGGCCGAGCACCGCTTGGGTGCAGCGCAGGCCTACGACGACGTCGTCTTGGTGGCGCTCGGCACCGGCATCGGTGGCGGGCTCCTCCTGGGCGGCGCGTTGGTCCGCGGACGCAACGGCATGGCGGGAGAGTTCGGCCATCTCCAGGTCGTGCCCGGCGGCCGGCCGTGCCCGTGCGGTCGCTCGGGGTGCTGGGAGCAGTACTGCTCGGGGCGGGCCCTGGTTCGGTTCACCGCGGAGGCCGGCGTACCCCAGGAGGGGGCGGAGCTCACGGCCGCGGCCAACGGCGGTGACCCGGTCGCGCTCGCCGCCTTCGCCGAGGTGGGCCGGTGGCTCGGCACCGGCGTCGCGGACCTCGTCGCGGCGCTGGACCCGGAGGCCGTGGTGATCGGCGGCGGCGTCTCGGCAGCCGGCGAGCTCCTCCTCGCGCCGGCTCGGGAGGCGTACGTCGCGACGCTGCTGGCCGCCGGGCACCGGACCATCGCTCCGATCCTGGCCGGCGCGCTCGGCCCCGAGGCCGGGGCGCTCGGAGCCGCGGATCTGGCCCGTCGGGCCTGAGGTCACGGCCCGGGAGCCGCGGGTCTCAGACGACCGCCCTCAAACGACGGCGCCGTCGTCCCACGGGTCGGAGTCGTCGTGCTTGCGCATCGTGGCCACCAGGTAGCCGAAGCCCCCCACGAACGCCACGAACAGCAGGAAGGCCAGCCAACCGGGCATGGACTGGCCGAGCACGATGAACGCGAGCATCACCACCGGGGCGCCGAACAGGCCCGCCCACGCGGCCGCGCGCGGCCCACGGGGGAGCGGTGCCGCCGGAGGTGTCGGCGGGACGTAGCGCTCCTCGCGGTGCTCGGAGGCCGGCTCGGGATCGTCGTCGTGCTGCTCCGGGACGACCGGTGGCGGCGCGGGCAGGTCGGGCACGTCGGGCCGATCGCCGTAGTGGGCGACGATGTCGCGCCAGGCGTCGTCCTCGGCGCGCGCGTCGCGGCCTTCGGGATCCGGCTCAGGCAAGCTCATCGCGACGTCACCCGGTCGATGAACTCGGCCGACTCCTCGAAGATCACCGGCGCGTCGTTGTCCAACGTCGCGACGTGGTAGCTGTCGGCGAGCACCCGCTCCTGTGCCTCACGTGAGGACACGCCGCCGAGGATGATCCGCGCCGAGGACGGGTCCACCACGTGGTCCTCCAGGGACCGGAACAGGAGCAGCGGGCAGGTGATCTTGGGCAGGTCGGCCCGCACGTCCTTCCAGGCCGTCGTCATCGAGGCGAGCGGCCGCAACGGCGTGCGCGGGTAGGCGCCCTCGGTGACGCCGGGCTTCTTGATGTCGTCGCCGATCGCCGGCATCGAGCGCACGACGTGCTTGAGCACGGGAACGGCGAGGAGCTGCTTGTTGGTGCTCGCGACCGCGGGGTTCACCAGCACCAGGCCGGCCACCTCGGGGCGGCGCGCCGCCAGCGCCAGGGCCAGGGTGCCGCCCATGGAGAGCCCGCCCACCACGACGGTGTCGACCCGCGCCGCGAGGTCGGCGTACGCACGCTCGATCTCGCCGAGCCAGTCCTGCCACCGGGTCGACACCATGTCCTGCCAGCTGGTGCCGTGCCCGGGAAGCCGCGGCACCTCGACGGCGTAGCCGCGCGCGGCCAGCGCCTCGCCCCAGGGGCGCATCGAGGCCGGCGAGCCCGTGAAGCCGTGGCTGAGCAGCACCCCCACCCGGCGTCCGTCGGGGCCCGGACGACCCTCGGCCGAGTACGGCGGAACGAGCACGTCGGAGGACACGGGACTCCTTACCGGGGGGACCCGCAGGAGCGGGCGAAGAGCGGATCTCCATCGTTCCACGGGTGCCCCCGACGGGCTAGGGTGAGGCCCGGGCGCGGGACCACGGAGTCCGGATGGGTGGAGGAGGAGAGCCGGCTTGTTCTACTGGTTCTTGAAGTGGATCGCGCTGGGGCCGATGCTGCGGGTGGTCTTCCGACCGCACGCCGTGGGTCTGGAGAACGTCCCCGAGGACGGGCCGGCGATCCTGGCCAGCAACCACCTGTCCTACGCCGACTGGCTGTTCATGCCGCTGACGCTGCCCCGCCGGGTGAGCTTCGTCGCGAAGGCGGAGTACTTCACGACGCCCGGCATCAAGGGCTGGTTGCAGAAGACCTTCTTCAGCGGCGCGGGTCAGATCCCGATCGACCGCTCGGGCGCCAACGCGGCCGAGGGTGCGCTGCTGTCCGCCAAGCGGGTGCTCGACCGCGGCGAGCTGTTCGGGATCTACCCCGAGGGCACCCGCTCGCACGACGGTCGGCTGTACCGGGGACGCACCGGCGTCGCCCGGCTGGCGCTGGAGACCGGCGCTCCGGTCGTGCCGGTCGCCGTCGTGGGCACCGACGTGGTGGCGCCTCCGGGCAAGAAGTTCGGCCGCTTCACCCGCCCGGTCGTGCGCTTCGGCAAGCCCCTCGACTTCTCCCGCTACGAAGGCATGGAGAACGACCGCTTCATCCTGCGCTCGATCACCGACGAGATCATGTACGAGATCATGCGGCTCTCGGGGCAGGAGTACGTCGACGTCTACGCGACCCGCGCCAAGGAGGACGCCAAGCGCGCCCAGCGCGAGGGCCGGGAGACCGTCGAGCAGAAGGCGTCCTGACGCGGCTCGAGCCGAGGGAGTCACGGCGCTGACCATCCACCAGGAGCATCCCTTCCAGGGTCCGCACGGCGACGCCGTACGCCGGCTCCGCGGACGCGCCGGCACCACGGTCGCCCTGTGGACCAGCGGCACGCTCGGGCACGATGCCGCGGGACTGACGGTGTCGTCGTGGCTCGCCGTGGCCGGTGAGGACGGTCACCTGGTGGCCGCCCTCGACCCGGACGCCGATCTCACCGAGCGCCTGGAGGAGACCGGACGGGCGGTCGTGCAGCTGCTCACCTGGCCGCAGCGGGGGATCGCCGAGGTGTTCGCCGGGAGCGCGCCCTCGCCGGGTGGACCGTTCCGGTCGGGCACCTTCCACCCCACGGCGTTCGGCCCACGGCTGGAGGGCTGCGCGACGTGGGCCGGCGTGACGTCGGTGGGGGCTGTGCCGCTGGGCTGGTCGCGCCTCGTCACCGTGCGCATCGACCACCTCGAGGTCGGCGACGGCGCCTGGCTGGTGCATCGCCAGGGTCGTTACGTCCGCCCCGAACGAGCGACGGGCGGTGACCGATCGGGCGGTCGTCAGCGGGAAGAGGGAGCCGCCCGGTAGCGTTGAGAGGACCGAGAGTCGAAGGAGGGCCGCCGATGCCGTCGCAGGTGCTGTTCAGGGAGTCGCTGGGCTCCGTGCTGCGCGCGGAGCGGATGCGGCGTGGCATGACGCTGCGCGAGCTCTCCACCCGAGCCCGGATCAGCCTCGGCTACATCTCCGAGGTCGAGCGCGGGCAGAAGGAGGCATCCTCCGAGCTGCTCTGGTCGCTGTGCGAGGCGCTCGAGCTGCCGCTGTCCGGGGTGCTCCGCGACGTCAGCGACGAGGTGGCGATCGCCGAGGAGCTTGCCGGGGTCGTGACCGCGCCCACCGACGAGGTCGTCGCCAGCGCCGCCTGAGACCGACGGAACGCCCGCTGCCGACGCTTCCGACGCTGCGGCTCCCGGCGCAGGTCCCGGGTAGGAGGGGTCCTTCGGCCCGTGCCTGCGTCCGCCCGGGGCGGCACCATGGACAGCGGAGGCGGCAGCCGCGTCGCACAACGAGGAGGGGACCGCTATGGGTCACATGCCCATCGAGCTCACCTACGAGGAGTGCGTGCGCGGGCTGGGCGCCGGTGTCGTGGGTCGCGTGGGCATCGCCCTCCCCGACGGCCCTCGCATCGTTCCGGTGAACTACACCGTCGTGGACGAGGCGATCGTGCTGCGCACCTCGCCGTACAGCGAGCTCGGCACGTACGGCGTCGGGGCGTTGATCGCCTTCGAGGTCGACGACTTCGACTCCGACCTGCGGGAGGGCTGGAGCGTCGTCGTGCGCGGCCGCACCTCGCGGATCGACGATCCCGACGAGCTGCGCCGCCTGCAGCAGTCGTGGGACCCCCAGCCCTGGGCCGCCGGGATGCGCACCCTGCACCTGCGTCTTCCGTGGCAACAGCTCAGCGGCCGGCGGCTCGGCGGTGGCTTCCTGCCCGGTGAGCGCCTCGCCTACCGCGGGAGCCGGCCGGCGTGACGTCGGGGGGGCTCACCGCCGCCGGGCTGGTGGAGGCGCTCGTCGCCGTCAGCTCCGACCTCGACCTGCCCAGCGTCCTCGAGCGGCTGGTCCGCGCCGCGTGCGAGGTGACCGGCGCCCGCTACGGCGTTCTCGGCGTGGTGAACCAGCGGCCCGAGGACGGTGGACTCGAGCTCTCCCGCCTCATCGTGCACGGGCTCACGCCCGAGCAACGCGACGCGATGGATCACCTGCCCCAGGGGCACGGTCTGCTCGGCCTCCTCCTTGCCGAGCCACGCCCCGTCCGGCTCGAGCGCCTGCAGGATCACCCGGCGTCGGTCGGGTTCCCCGAGCACCACCCGCCGATGGAGCGCTTCCTCGGGGTGCCCGTGCACGTTCGCGGCACGGTCTTCGGCAACCTCTACCTGTGCGACCGCGTCGACGGGGAGCCGTTCAGCGAGGAGGACGAGCGCGTCGTCGAGGTCCTCGCGGCCGGAGCGGCGCACGTCATCGAGAACGCCCGCGCCTACGACCGCAGCGAGCGGCGGCGGATCTGGCTCGAGGCCGTCGCGCAGATCGGCGAGCTGGTGCAGAGCGCCGACGGGGCAGAGGCGGCGGCGCGGCAGGTGGCCATCACCGCGCGCCGGCTGACCCGGGCCAACGGAGCCGCGGTGGTGCGCCTCGACGGGGACGTCGCGGAGCCGGTCGCCGTCGACGGTCCGCGCTCGGACTTCCTCGCGATGCTGATGCCGGCGCTCGAACGCCGGCTCAGCCCGGTGGTGGGCCGCGACGGCGAGCTGCGCCGGGCGACCTTCGGCGTCAACGAGGTGCTCCTGCTGCCGCTCCGGGAGCACTTCGGGGCCGGCGGTGCCGTGGTGGTCGTCTCCGACGAGGCGTTCGAAGCCGACGACGTGGAGCTGCTCAGCTCCTTCGTCGATCAGGTCGCGCTCGCCTTCGACCGGATCCACGCCGACCGTCAGCGCGAGGAGCTGGTGGTCGTCGCGGACCGGGAGCGGATCGCCCGCGACCTGCACGACGTCGTCATCCAGCGGCTCTTCGCCACGGGCCTGCAATTGCAGGGCCTGCACCGCGTGACCGAGGACCCGACGGTGCTCGAGCGCGTGGCGGCCGCCACCGAGGCGCTGGACACCACCATCCGCGACATCCGTGGCGCGCTCTTCGACCTCCGCCACACCCAGGGGCCCTCGATCCGTGCCGAGGTGAGCGCCTTGGTCGCCGAGTACGCCGACCCGCTGGGCCACCGCCCCGCGGTGCGCATCGACGGCCCGGTCGACACCGCCGTGCCGCGTGCGCTGGCCGAGGAGCTCTCGCCGGTGCTGCGCGAGGCGCTCTCCAACGTCGCCCGCCACGCCGGGGCCCAGCACACCACGGTCTCCCTGGGCATCCAGGGCAACCGGCTCCGGCTCGTGGTGGCCGACGACGGGCAGGGCATCCCGGTCGTCCTCGAGCGGCGCAGCGGGCTGCGCAACATCGCCGACCGGGCCGCGGCGCTCGGCGGCACGGCGAGCGCCACGCCGGGCGAGGACGGCGGCACCCGGCTGGTGTGGGACGTCCCGCTGGGCTGAGACCCCTTCTCAGTGGAGACGGCGCGTGGCGAGCACCGCGGCCTGGGTGCGACTCTCCAGGCCCAGCTTCGCCAGGATGCTCGAGACGTAGTTCTTCACGGTCTTCTCGGCGAGGAACATCCGGACCCCGATCTGCCGGTTGGTGAGACCCTCGGCCACGAGCTCGAGGATCTTGCGCTCCTGCTTGGTCAGGACGCCCAGGGTGTCGTCGACCGGGTCCTCCTCGCCGTGACGCACCCGCTCGAGCACGCGCATCGTGAGCGCCGGGTCCAGGAGCGACTGGCCCGCCGCGACCCGACGTACGGCGTCGACGAGGTCGGTGTTGCTGATCTGCTTGAGCAGGTAGCCCGCCGCGCCGGCGAGGATGGCGGAGAAGAGCGCCTCGTCGTCGTCGTAGCTGGTGAGGATCAGGGCCTTGACCTCCGGCTCCGCCGAACGGACCTGGCGGCAGACCTCGATACCGCTGCCGTCAGGCAGGCGCGCGTCGAGGATCGCGACGTCGGGACGCAGCGCCGGGATCCGCACGAGCGCCTCCGCGGCGGTGCCGGCGTCGCCGACCACCTCGATGTCGTCCTCGTCGCGCAGCAGCTGCACGAGGCCCGTGCGGACGAGCTCGTGGTCGTCGAGGAGGAACACGCGGATCGGCATTGGTCCGTTCTACCGGATCCGCCGTCCGGATACCGACCGATCCGCCTCCGAGTCGTGGTCATCACGTCGGCCGGGAGGTAGGTTCGCCGAACCCGGTGGGCCGTTCGTGGGTGGCCCGCGCCCCGTGCCGAGGAGGTTCGTCGTGCAGGAGACCCCTGACTACGTCGTGGTGGGCGGTGGCAGCGCCGGCGCGGTGCTCGCGGCCCGGCTCACCGAGGATCCGCGCGTCAGCGTCGTGCTGCTCGAGGCCGGGCCGGCGCCCGAGGCAGATGAGATCGCCATCCCGGCGGCGTTCTCGAGCCTGTTCCGCACCCGTTGGGACTGGGCCTACGACACCACGGGGCAGAAGCAGCTCCACGGTCGTTCGACGTACTGGCCCCGGATGAAGGCGCTGGGCGGGTGCTCGTCGATGAACGCGATGATCTACATCCGGGGCAACCGAGCCGACTACGACAGCTGGCGCGACCAGTACGGCGCGACCGGGTGGGGCTACGACGACGTGCTGCCGTACTTCATCCGGGCCGAGGGCAACCAGCGCCTGGGAGCGCCCTTCCACGGGCAGGACGGGCCGCTGCACGTGGAGGACCGCCGCTACACCCACCCCCTGTGCGAGGAGTGGGTCGAGAGCGCCGTCAGCTGGGGGATGAAGCGCAGCGACGACTTCAACGGCGCCGAGCAGGAGGGCGCGGGGTCCTATCAGGTCACCTGCAAGCGCGGACGCCGCTGGTCGACCTACGACGCGTACCTGGCGCCCGCGCTCAGCCGGCCCAACCTGCGCGTCGTCACCGGCGCCCTGACGACCCGCATCGAGTTCGACGGCGAGCGAGCGACGGGCGTGACCTACCGCAGCGGCGGGGCGCAGCACACCGTGTCGGCGACCCGGGAGGTGCTCCTGTGCGGCGGGGCGGTGAACAGCCCTCAGCTGCTCATGCTCTCCGGCGTGGGTCCCGGCAGCCACCTGCGCGAGCACGGCATCGACGTGCGGGTCGACCTGGCGGGCGTGGGTCAGAACCTCCAGGACCACCCCGCGCTGCCGCTGATCTGGCACACCCGCGACGCCTCCGACCTCGCCGACTTCAACAACGTGCGCAACCTGCTGCGCTGGAAGGTGCGGGGCACGGGGCCGCTCACCTCGAACGTGGGGGAGGCCGGCGGGTTCCTCCGCACCCGTGACACCGTGCCTGCACCGGACATCCAGTACCACGTCGCTCCCTCGGGCTTCTGGGACAACGGTTTCCACGAGCCGAAGCGCCGGATGTTCACCGTCGCGCCGACGCTCGTCGAGGTGCGCAGCCGCGGGTCGCTCCGGCTCCGCTCGGCCGATCCGACGTGGCATCCCGCGATCGACGCCGGCTACTACGACGACCCGGCCGACCTCGACACGATGCTCGCGGGAGCGAAGATCGCCTGGGAGATCGCCGGGCAGGGCCCGCTCGCGCGTCACCTCACCACGCCGTTCCACCTCTCGGAGAACCCGAGCGACGACGAGCTGGTCGAGCACATCCGCAACCAGACCCAGACGCTCTACCACCCCGTCGCGACGTGCGCGATGGGGACGGGCGAGGACGCCGTCGTCGATCCTGCCCTGCGCGTCCGCGGTGTCGAGGGGCTGCGCGTCGTCGACGCCTCGGTGATGCCGGTCGTGCCTCGCGGCAACACCAACGCGCCCACCATCATGGTTGCCGAGAAGGCAGCCGACCTGATCAGGAGTGCCCCATGACCGACACAGCGACCGACCTGCCGACCGCTCGACCCGACTCCCCCGGAGAGCGGCGTCGGCAGACCTTCGACTCCCTCAACCCGCGCAACGGCGACGTCGTGGCGACGTACCCCGTGCACACGGAGGCCGATGTGCGGGAGGCGGTCGCGCGGGCACGCGAGGCCGCCGCCTGGTGGGCGGACCTCGGCTGGGACGGCCGGGAAGAGGTGCTGGTCCGCTGGAAGGGCGTGATCACTCGGCGCATCGCCCAGCTCGCGCAGGTCGCCCACGACGAGACCGGCAAGCCGCACGCCGATGCTGCCCTCGAGGCCGGGCTTGCGATCGACCACCTCGGCTGGGCCGCATCCCACGCCGAGAAGGTGCTCAAGCGGCGCCGCCGCGCCGCCGGGATGCTGATGGCCAACAGGGCCGCCACCGTGGAGTACAAGCCGCTCGGTGTGATCGGCGTGATCGGGCCGTGGAACTACCCGATCTTCACGCCGATGGGATCGATCGGCTACGCCCTGGCCGCCGGCAACGCGGTGGTGTTCAAGCCCAGCGAGTACACCCCCGGTGTCGGGCGCTGGCTCGCCGACACCTTCGCGGAGGTCTGCGACCGACCCGTCTTCCAGGTGGTCACCGGGCTGGGCGACACCGGGAACGCGCTGTGCCGATCCGGTGTCGACAAGCTCGCGTTCACCGGATCCCCGCGCACCGGGCGCCGCGTGATGGCAGCGTGTGCGGAGAACCTCACGCCGGTGCTGATCGAGGCCGGCGGCAAGGACGCCCTCCTCGTCGACGCCGACGCGGACCTCGACGCGGCGGCCGACGCGACCGTCTGGGGCGCCTGCAGCAACGCGGGCCAGACGTGCACCGGCGTCGAGCGCGTCTACGTCCACGAGCGGGTCTACGACGACTTCATGACGCGCGTCGTCGACCGTGCCAGCCGGATCCGGGTCGACGACACCGACGAGTCGCAGATCGGGCCGATCACCATGCCGGGGCAGATCGACATCATCCGCCGGCACGTCCAGGATGCCGTCGACCGTGGCGGACGGGCGCTGGTGGGTGGCCCCGACGCGGTGGGTGAGCGGTGGGTGCGACCGACCGTGCTCGTCGACGTACCGGAGGACAGCGCGGCGGTGCGTGAGGAGACGTTCGGTCCCACCATGACCGTGCGCAAGGTCCGGGACATGGACGAGGCGGTCGAGCTGGCCAACGCGACGCCGTACGGGCTCGGCTCGACGGTGTTCTCGAAGTCCCGTGGCGAGGAGCTCGCCGCGCGGATCCGCTCGGGCATGACGGCGATCAATTCGGTGATCTCGTTCGCGGCGATTCCGTCGCTGCCCTTCGGTGGCATCGGGGAGTCGGGCTTCGGTCGCATCCACGGCCCCGACGGGCTCAAGGAGTTCACCTATGCGCACGCGGTCGCCCGTCCCCGGTTCGCCGCGCCGTTGAACCTCACGACCTTCGAGCGGACTCCCAAGCAGGACAAGCAGTTCGTGCAGATGCTCACGCTGCTGCACGGGCGCAGCCGCACCATGGAGAAGTGAGGCCCGACCCCAGGCGGCTGCTCCGACCGCCGGAGCCCGCCTGGGCACGCCAGCCCGTCGACCTCTTCCTGGACCGGCTCGTCGAGCCCGGACGCACCTCGGTGCGGGCTCGCGTCGCCCGCCTGCGTTCGAAGTCCTGGCAGGTCGGCCAGTGTGCCGTCGCCGCGGGCCTGTCCTGGTGGGTGGCGCACAC
>JBQCCW010000103.1:0-17053 GCA_051961835.1 Marmoricola sp.
TGACGTCCTCCCGGAAGCCGAGCGGGTCGTCGAGGTCCGCGGGCGTCGGGAGCAGGTCGGGATGGGTCCAAACGGCATCTCGCGCCTCCAGGCCCTGGCGGCTGCGCAGCGAGCCCCACAGCGTCGAGGCGTCGCGGAGCCGGCGGGGCCGGAGCTCGAGACCGACGAGTGCGGCGAAGGTGTTCTCGGCGGGGCCACCGGCCGCCCGGCGCCGCCGGATCGCCTCGTGGAGCCGGCCCGCGGCAGGCATGCGGTCGGCGGTGGCCTGTCCGACGACCTCGTCCACCCACCCCTCGACGAGCGCCAGGGTGGTCTCCAGGCGCAGCAGTGCCGCCTCCTGCGCGGGGGTCTTCCTCGGCTCGAAGAGGTTGCCGCCGAGGGCGTCCTGGAGAGCCTGGGGGTCCATCGGGTTGACGCCGCCGAGCGCCTCCTCGATGCCGCCGAGGTCGATGCTCACCCCGCGGCCGAACTCCTCGACCGCGGAGACGACGTACTGGCGCAGCCACGGCACGTGGGCGAACAGGCGCTGGTGCGCCGCCTCGCGCAGCGCGAGGTAGAGCAGAACGTCGTGGGGATCCACGTCGAGACCCTCGGCGAACACCGTCACGTTCGCCGGCACCAGCGCCGCCGTGCCGGCCGGTCCGAGGGGCAGCCCGATGTCGGAGGCGCTCAGGATCTCCTGGGAGAGGGCGCCGAGCGCCTGCCCGACCTGGCCGCCGAACATCGCGCCGCCGGCCTTGCCGAGCATGCCGAGCAGCGGCCCGGCCATGGCGCGCGCTTCCTCCGGTACGGCGCCGCCCAAGGTCTGGCTCATCGCGGCGACCACGTGCTCGGCGACCGGCTCGACGAGGACCTTCCACACCGGCTGCGTCTGCTCGATCCACTCGGCTCGGCTCCACGCGGCGGTCGTGGTGACCCCGGAGGGCAGCACGGTGGCGGTGTCGAGCCAGTGGTCGGCCAGGCGCATCGCGTCGGCGATGCGGCTCCGGTCGCCGGCGTCGGGGCTGGGATCGGGCTGCTGCGCGCAGGTGCGCCGGGCGACGTCGGTGGCCAGCGTCCAGTTCACGGCGCCGTCGTAGGGCGCCATCATCGCCTGCACCTGGCCCATCAGGCCGGAGAGGTCCATGCCGCCGACGGCACCCAGGGGGCCGCTGCCGAATCCGGTGCCGAACCCGCCGCCCTGACCGCCGAAGGCACCCAGGTCGAAGCCCGAGCCGCCGAAGAGCTGCTCGAACGGCGTGCCCTTGAAGGGGTTATGGGGGCCCTCGTCCGGAGTGTCGTCCCGGTCGTCGCTCATGCCCACCACGGTACCGGCACGGTGGGCGGCGGCCGTAGGCTCGCGCGGTGAGCGGAGCAACGGCCGGATCGGACGACGGACCCCAGGACAGGGTGCGGCTGATCGACGTCCGCAACACCGCGATCGAGGCGACCGAGGTGCTCGCCGCCGTCGCGGATCCGGCTGCCGGCGGGGTCAACCTGTTCGTCGGCACGGTGCGCGAGCAGGACCGCGGCGACCCGGTCGCACGGCTCGAGTACTCCGCGCACCCGACCGTCGTGGCGCGGCTGCATGCGCTGGCCGTGGAGATCGCCGAGCGGTACGACGTCGTCGCGATCGCGGCCCTGCACCGGGTGGGAACCCTCGAGGTGGGCGACGTGGCCGTGGTCAGTGCCGTCGCGGCCGCGCACCGGGGCGAGGCGTTCGAGGCGTCCCGGGTGCTGATCGACCGGCTCAAGGCCGAGGTGCCGATCTGGAAGCACCAGGTCTTCGCCGACGGCGAGGAGGAGTGGGTCGACCACGCCTGAGCATCGTTCCACCGAGGCTCAGGGAGCTGTCGGCGTGTCCTGAGCGGGCGGCGCGGGCGTCGCCCGTCACCATGGGCGGGTGCTGATCCTGCTCTGGCTGCTGCCCCCGGTCCTCGTGGCGGTGCTCGCCATGGCGTGGGCGGCCTGGGCCGGGCGCAGCCGGCCGGCGCTGCAGGACCGCAGCGAGGCGGCGCGGGAAAGGGCCGGGCAGCGATTCGCCGAGGCGATCCTGCGCGAGCACCCCGGCGTGGCCGCCGGCCGCTCGCAGGTACGCCGGCCCCGCGACCGCAGCACCGGCGTCGCGGTGCGGGGGCAGCGGCCGTCCTGACCGCTCCTGCGGTCGTCCGCGGTGGCCGGTGATGAGAGGGTTTCCCCATGTCCCGACGGTCGGCCGCCACTCTCGCCGCGGTCGTGCTGCTCGTCGTCACCGGGGTGCTCGCCTGGCGGGCCCCCGTCGGCTACACCGTGTACTCGCCCGGCCCGACGGTCAACGTGCTGGGCAACGGCGAGGGAGGCGACCCGATCCTGAGTGTCGACGGCCACCCGATCTACCGCGACGACGGCGGGCTGCGCCTGGTCACGATCTACGAGACCGGCGTCGACGACCACGTGTCGCTCGTGCGTGCGCTGGTGGGCTGGGTGGACCCCAAGGTCGCCGTCTACCCCCACGACGCCGTCTATCCCCAGCAGGCGTCCACCAAGGAGGTGCGGCAGCAGGCGGCTCAGGAGATGACCTCCTCTCAGGACGACGCCGTGGCGGCCGCCCTTCACGCCTTGCACATCCCGTTCCACGCCGTCGTCACGGTCGCCCAGGTCGATCCCCACGGGCCCTCGGCGGGCGCTCTGCGCGCCGGCGACGTGATCCGCAGCGTGGAGGGTCGGCGGACCCCCACCACGAGCGCGCTCATCAAGGCGGTGCAGAGCCGGCCGCCGGGCAGCCGGCTGGCGCTGGGCGTCGTACGCCACGGAAAGGCGCGCACCGTCGTGGTGACGACCGCGCCGCTCGGGCCGCACGGCACGCGGGCGAAGCAGTCGCGGATCGGCGTCTCGATCGCGCCCAGCTACGCCTTCCCCTTCCGGGTGAAGATCGACCTGCCCACCAACATCGGCGGCCCGTCGGCGGGGATGATGTTCGCGCTCGGCATCTACGACGTGCTCACGCCGGGGTCGCTGACCCACGGCCGGGTGGCCGCCGGGACCGGCACCATCGACGCCCAGGGACAGGTCGGCGAGATCGGTGGCATCCAGCAGAAGATCGCGGCCGCGCAGCGCGACGGCGCCCGGCTCTTCCTGGTGCCCTCGGGCAACTGCGCCGAGGCTCTCGGCGCCGACTACGACCCGAGCCGGATGCGGCTGGCTCGGGTGAGCACGTTCACCCAGGCGCTGCACGTGGTGCGCACCTGGGCTGCCGATCCGTCCGCCGACCTCCCGAGGTGCACCCGATGAGCGATGAGACGCCGCCGACCCCGCCGACGCCCGACCCGGAGCTCGAGCGGATCGTCCGCGAGCTCGAGAAGCACGCCTCGGAGGCGGGCTGGGACGGCCCGGCGCGGCTCTTCGCGCTCGTGCCGACCGCGGACCTGCTGGCCCGGGAGCCGGGCCTGGCCGAGGTGCTCGAGGACGCCGGTGGACTGACACCCGTGCAGCAGGACGAGCTGCCGGCCGAGGAGCTCGAGGCCCTGCTGCAGTCGATCGTCTGGCCCCCGCAGGTGGCCGGCTGTGCCGCGGTGCTCGAACGCCTCGTGCTGCCGCCGGGTGCCGACGCCGACATCCCCGAGGACCCCGTCGAGGCCGCCGCCTTCGCCGCGGCGCACCCGGACCGTCAGGAGCTGCGGATCGCCGGTGCGGTGACCCGGGACGGCCGCGGGACCTGCGCGCTGCGGCTCCGCTCGCACGACGACGACGCCTCGGTCGTGGTGGGCGACGAGCTGGTGCCCGGGCTGCTGGATCTGCTGGTGGGGACATTGGACGACAGCGAGCCGTTGGGAGAAGGGGAGACGCCCCGCGACGAGGAGGCTCCGTGAGCGACTTCCCGGCCCACCCCGGTCCGGACGACCCAGGGGCGATGCCGCCCCTGCCGCGGCTGCGCCGACGTCCCCGGCCGCTGGTGACGACGCTCGTCGCGCTGGCGGTGCTGCTCGTCCTCTTCTCGGTCTTCACCTCGATCTGGACCCAGAAGCTGTGGTTCGCCAGCGTCGACCACTCCGAGGTGTTCAGCCGGGTGCTCTGGACCCGCGTCTGGCTGTTCCTCGGCTTCGGGCTGCTGATGGCGGTCGTCGTCGGCGTCAACATCGCCGTCGCGTTCCGCGTGCGTCCCCGGCTGCGCCCGCGATCCGCCGAACAGGCCGGGCTCGAGCGCTACCGGGCGCTGGTCACACCGCTGCGGCGCCCGGTGCTGCTGGTCAGCAGCGGGATCATCGGCATCTTCGCCGGTGCCTCCGCGGCGGGTCAGTGGCGCACGTTCCTGATGTGGCACGAGCAGGTCCCGTTCGGGCGGCGCGACCCCTACTTCCATCGCGACATCGCGTGGTTCGTCTTCTCGCTGCCGTGGTGGCACTTCGTCGTCGACTTCCTCATGACCACGGTGGTGCTCGGTCTGCTCGGCGCCGTCCTGGTGCACTACCTGTACGGCGGCATCCGGCTGCAGACGCCGGGGGAGAAGTTCAGCAGGGGAGCGCAGAGCCAGGTCTGCGTCCTGCTGGGGATCGTGGTGCTCCTCAAGGCCGCCGACTACTGGCTGGACCGGTTCGACCTCGACACCGACACCGGGAACCTGATCACCGGCATGACCTATGCCCGCCAGCACGCGGAGCTCCCCGCCAAGGAGATCCTGATGGGCATCGCCGTCGTGTGCGCGCTGCTCTTCTTCGCGACCGTGTTCCGGCACAACTGGCTGCTGCCGGGTGTCGGCATCGCGCTCTTCGCCATCTCGGCGATCCTGCTCGGACTGATCTGGCCGGCGGTGGTGGAGAAGTTCCAGGTCAAGCCGAACGAGCCGGACAAGGAGTCGACGTACATCGCGGCGAGCATCAAGGCCACGCGCGCGGCGTACGGGCTCGACGACACCACGGTCACCGACTACGACGCGCGCACGACGCTGAGCCCGGCACAGCTGAGGACCGACGCCGCCTCGCTGCCGGGCATCCGGCTCGTCGACCCGATGCTGGAGTCCGACGCCTTCCAGCAGCTGCAGCAGGTGCGTGGCTATTACAGCGTCCCGGCGGTGCTCGACGTCGACCACTACACGATCAAGGGCCGGGATCGCGATCTGGTCCTCGCGGCGCGCGAGATGCACCTCGCCGGCCTGCCGGACGCGCAGAAGAAGTGGTCCAACCTGCACACCGTCTACACCCACGGCTACGGGATGATCGCGGCCTACGGCAACCAGCAGAACGCCGAGGGCCAGCTGGTCAACAACGGCGGGGAGCCGGTGTGGGCGGAGAAGGACATCCCCCCGCACGGTGAGCTGAGCGACCTGCAGCCGGGCGGCTACCGGCCACAGATCTACTACGGCGAGAACTCGCCCAAGTACTCCATCGTCGGGAAGGCGCCCGGTGGCAAGGACGTCGAGCTCGACACCCCGCAGGGGGCAGGCGACCAGGGCGACTCCAGCCTCACCACGTACGCCGGCAGCAGCGGGGTGCCGGTCGGGTCGCTGTTCCACAAGGTCCTCTACGCCGCGAAGTTCGGCGACGCGAACATCCTGCTGTCCTCGCGCGACAACGACAACTCGAAGATCCTCTACGACCGCTCGCCTCGCGAGCGGCTCCAGGAGGTCGCGCCCTGGCTGACCATCGACTCCGACGCGCTGCCGGCCGTGGTCGACGGGAAGATCGTGTGGATCCTCGACGGCTACACCGTCAGCGACCGCTATCCCAACGCGCAGAAGCGTTCGCTGAGCGCGATGGTCTCGGACTCGATCAACCCGCGCTCGACGTTCGCGGCGCTTCCCACCGATCAGATCAACTACATGCGCAACGCGGTCAAGGCGACCGTGGATGCCTACGACGGCACGGTCACGCTCTACGCCTGGGACTCCACGGACCCGATCCTGCGGACGATGGAGAAGGCGTTCCCGGGCCTGGTGAAGCCGCGGGCGACCATCCCGCCGGACCTGCTCGCCCACATGCGCTATCCCGAGGACCTGTTCAAGGTGCAGCGCAACATCCTCGCCGACTACCACGTCAACGACCCGACGACGTTCTTCGGGGGCAACGACCGCTGGCAGGTGCCGAACGACCCCGAGCCCGGGGCGCCGGCGGGTCGGCTGCAGCCGCCGTACCGGCTCTCGGTGGCCACCAAGACGGGCGGCAAGCCCGTGTTCTCGCTGACCAGCGTGTACACGCCGCTGAACAAGCAGAACCTGGCGTCGTTCATCTCCGTGGGCGCCGACCCGGACGACCCGTCGACCTACGGGAAGATCCAGGTCCTGCGGCTGCCCGACAACACGCAGGTGCCGGGGCCCTCCCAGATCGCGAACAACTTCATCTCCGACAGCCAGGTCGCCGACAAGCTGCAGGGCTTCAAGCGCACCGGTGCCAAGGTGCAGTACGGCAACCTGCTCACGCTCCCCGTCGGGGGTGGACTGCTCTACGTGCAGCCGGTGTACACCTCCAAGCGCGGCGGGGAAGGCACCTACCCGGTGCTGCGCTACGTGCTCGCGTCCTTCGGCAACGACGTCGGGATCGGCAAGACGCTCGACGCGGCCCTCGACGACGTCCTCGGCATCGACGTCACGACCGGCGGCAGCACCGGGTCGGGCAACGGGTCGACGGAGCAGAAGCCGGGCGGGTCGTCCGGCGGCAAGGGCAACAAGGGCAACAAGGGCGGCGGCTCGAGCTCGGGCCTGAGCAGTGCGGCCCGGCAGCTGCTGCAACGGGCCGACGCTCAGTTCACCAAGGCGGACCGTCTGCTGCGCAAGGGCGACCTCAGTGGGTATGCGAAGGCGGTGCAGCAGGCCCAGCGTCTCGTCGAGCGCGCGTTGAGCGAAGGGAGATGACGTGAGCGGACCTTCCGCACCCGTCGAGCCGCCCGGCGGCATCGACTGGATCAAGGTGATCGCTGGAGCACTCGCCGCGATCTCCTCCGCCGTGCTGCTGTCGACGCTCGGGGCGGCCGGCACGGTCATCGGGGCCGCGCTGGGCAGCGTGATCGTCTCGGTGAGCAGCTCGCTCTACTCCCAGGGCATCGCGCGCAGCAAGCGACAGCTCGCCGAGGCCCAGGAGGCGGCGCTGCGCCGGGTCGGCCTGGCCCAGGCGGAGGTGCGTCGGGCACGGCGCCGGGCCGACGTCGAGGAGCTGCCGGCCGCGGAGGCGCACCTGCAGTACGCCGACCGGCAGCTCGCCGACGCCCGCGTCGAGCTGGCCGGAGCCGAGCCGCCGGCCGCCTCACCCGGTTGGCGCGAGCGGTGGGCGGCGCTGCCGTGGAAGCGGATCGCCCTGCTGGCAGGGGCGTTCTTCGTCGTGGCGGTCGTCGCGATCACGGTCTTCGAGCTCATCGCCGGCCGTCCGGTCTCGTCGTTGACCGGAGGCTCCTCCAACGAGCACGGCACCTCGCTCAGCCACCTGGGCGGCGGGTCGAGCGCGCCGGCCACGAGGACGCCCTCGCCCTCGTCGGCGCCGACGCCCACGACCACGCCGACCAGCACGCCCACGGCGGCCCCGACTCCGTCGGTGTCGCCGACGCCGAGCGTGAGCCCGACGCCGAGCGTGGTGCCGAGCAGCTCGCCCACGGACACCCCCTCGGTGGAGCCGAGCGGGTCGCCGACAGCCTCGTTGGTGCCCTGAGCGGCGGCCGGTCGTGCGTCAGGCGTGCGTCAGGCGTGCGTCAGGCGTCGGCCGGCCGGAGGACCGCCCGATCGCCGAGCTCGATGCGGATCTCGAACCAGCGCCGGCGCAGCAGCCACCCGGAGGACCCGCGCACCCAACGGTCGTCGTACTCGCCGAGGCACTCGTAGAACGCCCCGGCGAAGGCGCCTGCGCCGGCGTGGTGGACGCGGCCGTAGCTGAAGGAGCGTGCCTCGTCCTGGTCGACGGTGATGCGGTGGTTGCCGAGCAGGTGCTGGGTGGGTCCGACGCCGCCCAGGTGGGTGCGCATGGTGTCGATCATCGCGTCGATCCCGCGGGCGCCGTAGCCGTGCACCTCGGGCGTGCACAGCGTGCGCAGGAGGTCCCAGTCGCGGGCGTCGGTCGCGGCGGCGATGCGCGCCAGGCGGTCGCGGATCTCCTCGGCGTCGGTGCTCACCGAGTCGTCGGCTCGAGCAGGGCCCGCGCGGCCTCGGACCCGTCGAGGGCACGCGTCGTGCGTCGGACCGTCCGCCACCCCTGGGGACCGCGTTCGAGCTCCCACCGGTTCGCCCCGGATCGCGCGACGAGGTAGCGACCCTCGTGCTGCACGACGAGGATCGAGTGGCAGACCGCGACCGCGGTGTCTCCGCTCAGCTCGACGCGGGCGGGCCCCAGGAAGTGCGTGCACCCTCGGTGCAGGAGACCTTGGTGGCCCTCGGAGCGGACCATCGCCCGGATCGCGGGCGCGTCCTCCATGAAGTACTCGTCGACGTCGTACACGCCGTCCTCGCGCCAGAGCGCCGCGACCTCCTCGGGCAGGCCCGCGTCGACGGCCGGGCCGTAGGACGCGACGAGCCGGACGATCTCCTGCTCGTCCTCGAGCCGGCGAAGGCGTGCCTCGAGCTCGTCGAGCCGGGCCTGGACTGCGTCGCTCATGCCGGGCGCCTCTCCTCGGTGACGGGTGCGGTCGGTGCGTCGAGGTCCACCATCGTTGCCAGTGCGCCCAGCTGCTCGACGTAGTGCGCGGCGGAGGTGGCGTGCAACGTCACGCTCACCAGGGTGGCGCCGACAGCGAGGGTCCGGTCCAGTCGTCGGCGGCACGCGTCCGGATCGCCCAGCGGGTCCAAGGGCCGGCCGGGCCCGAGCACCACCTCGAAGGGCTCGGGGAGCTCCACCTGGCTCAGCAGGGCGGCGAGCTCGTCGCTGCGGAGCCCGAACGGGACCCACCCGGTCCCGAGCTCGACGGCTCGGCGCAGGGACCGCGGCGTGCGGCCGCCGACCCACACCGCCACGTCCGTGCGCGGGGCGTGGGGGGAGACGACGACGTCGTGGAACGAGTGGTGCGTGCCGGTGTACTGCGGACGGGGGCGGCCCCAGGCCGCGCGCAGCGCGCGCAGGGTGTCGTCGGCCACCCGGCCGCGCTCCTCCCACGACGCGCCGAGGAGCGCGAACTCCTCGGGCAGGCTGCCGACGCCGACGCCGAGCACCACCCGTCCGCCGCTGAGCAGGTCGAGCGTGCCGTACTGCTTGGCGAGCTGGAGCGGATGGTGGTAGCCCAGCACGAGCACCTGGGTCACCAGGCGGATCCGCTCGGTGCGGGCGGCCAGGTACGCCAGGGTCGCGGCCGGATCCCAGTAGGTGCCCCCGCGCTCCGCGGCCTTGTCCGCCGGCACGGCGACGTGCTCGCTGCAGGTCAGGTGGTCGTAGCCGAGGGCGTCAGCGGCCTGCGCGATGTGCGTCAACTCGGCGGGTCCGGCAGTCGCCTCCCACGCGGCGTGCGAGCCGGGGTTGGCGGTGACGACCGGACTGGTCAGGCCGAGGCGCATGCGGCCATCCGACCACGGTGCCGCGACCGGTGTCGCGGTCTCTCCCGATCACCGGCCGGCGAGGGGGCGGAAATGCTTGCCGCCGGGTCGTCACGGGCGTACCGTTCCACCAACTAGAATTCATTTCAGTTAGTCGGAGGACGTCATGACGCTTCTCGTCGCAGAGTTCCCGGGCACGACCGAGGAGGCCGCGCGCCCGGCGGTGCCGGTCAGCATGGTCGAGCGGATGACGCTGATCCTCGACGCCTTCGACGGGCCCGGGAGCCACCTGATCCTCGAGGAGGTGGCGCGCCGGACCGGCCTCCCGCGATCGACGGCGCACCGGATCCTCGACCAGCTGGTCCAGCTCGGGTGGCTGCGGCACGGCAAGGGCAGCTACACCCTGGGGCCGCGGGTCCTCGGTCTGGCGGCGCCCGAGCACGACGTCGACGAGCTGCGGTACGTCGCCGCGCCCGTCGTCCAGGACCTCGCCCTGCGGACCGGTCTCGTCGTCCACCTCGCTGTGCTCGACGGCGGCCTGGTGCGCTACCGGGACAAGGTCGGGGGCCGCCGCGCCGTCGACATCCCCTCGCGCGTCGGCGCCGCCATGCCGGCGCACGCGACCGCCCTCGGGAAGGCGATGCTGGCCTGGCTCGACCCGGAGGAGGTCGACGCCCGGGTCCGGTCGCTGCTGGTACCGCGGACGGGCCGGACGGTGCGCGACCTGGAGGAGCTGCACGGCGAGCTGCACCGCGTGCGGATGCGCGGCGGTCTCGCCATGGAGCGCGAGGAGTGCTTCCCCGACATCGCTTGCGCGGCGATCGCCGTACGCCGTGACGGGCTGCCGCTCGCGGCCCTCTCCCTGGTCGGCGCCGCCGACACCCCGCTCGAGCGCGCCGTCCCCCTCCTCGTCCACGCCACCCGCACCATCTCCACCGACCTCCTCTCCGCCTGACCCTCCCCTCCCGCGAGTTGCGGGTTGTGGCCGCGCGAGTCTCCAGTCGTGGCCGCGCGAGTCTCCAGACGTGGCCGGATGGAGGTACGGCGTACGACTCGGCGGGCCGTCACCTGCAACTCGGCGGGCCAGGACGCGCAACTCGGCGGGCTACAACCCGCAACTCGCGGGGTCAGGAGGAGGGGAGCATGCCCTGGGAGGCGCGGTGGGCGGTGAGAACGACCTTCGCTCGGTCGGGGCCGGTCTGGAAGCGCACGAGATGCTCGTTGCCGTCGGCGATGACGATCGGGCCGTCGCCCAGGGAGCGCAGGGCCTGGACTGCGACGTCGTCGGGGTCGGAGACCGGGATGCCGGGCAGGTCCAGGTGCAGGCCGGCACGCTCCATGGCGGGCGTCCGCGTCGCGCCGAGCACCATCTCCAGCACGTCGACGCCGTACTCCCGCAGCTCCAGCCACAGCCCCTCGGCGAACACCCGACCGAACGCCTTGGCGGCGGCGTAGACGCTGATCTCGGCGTGGCCGAGGTAGCCGGAGAGCGAGCCGACGAGCAGGATCCCGCCGCGCCCCCGCGCCTTCATCGCCGCGCCGTAGTGGTGGGCGAGACGGAGCGGCGCGGTGACGTTGAGGTCGATCACCCGCGTGAAGCGCTCCAGGTCGCCGTCGACGAACGGCGCGCCGTAGGTGTTGGCGCCGGCATTGCACACCAGCAGGCCCACCTCGACGTCCGCCGTGTCGGCGAGGACGGCCTCGAGCCCGTTCGGATCGGTCAGGTCCGCCGCGACCGTGCGCACCTCGACCCCCTGCTCACGTACGGCGGCCGCCGTCGCCTCGAGCGGCCCCGGGGTCCGTGCCACGAGCACCAGGTGGATCCGCGCGGCCGCGAGGTGGTGGGCGAACCGCGCCCCGACTCCCTCCGATCCGCCGGCCACGACCGCCCAGGGTCCGTAGCGATCGGCATCGAGGTGCAGCGTCTCCATGGCAGCAGTGTGGTGCGCCGCCGCCCTTGCCGCCGCCCCCGCTCCCGGTCATCGGGCGTCGTCGGCAGCGGTCGGACTACCGGCTGGTAGAAACTGAGGCGTGCCGCGTATCGCCGAGTCCCGTGCCCCGGCCGAGCCGGCCTCGGCCGAGCAGCGCGAGCGGCACCGCCGGATCCTCCGGGCAGCCGCGCGTCTGGGCAACGACCTCGACTTCGACCACGTGCAGATGGCGGACGTGGCGCGCGAGTCCGGCGTCGCGCTCGGCACGCTCTACCGCTACTTCCCCTCCAAGCCCCACCTCTTCGCAGCGGTGATGGGGGACCAGGTGCGCAGTCTCCTCGGCACCGTGCCGGGCCCCGAGGATCGGACCCGGCCGGGGGAGGCGGTCGCGAGGCTGCTGCTCGGGCTCACGCGGCTGATGCTCGACAACCGGCAGCTCTCGATCTCGATGATCCAGGGCAACAACACTCTGCACGCCGGCGGCGGCCCCATCCGCGCCGTGGACACCGACTTCGAGGCACTCGTCCTCAAGGCGGCGGGATGGGACACGCCGAGCACCGACGAGCACCGCCGGGCCCGCCTGGTCATGCAGTGCTGGTACGGCGTGCTGATGTCGGCGCTGAACGGTCGGAGCAGTGAGGACGAGGCCCAGGCCGACATCGAGCGGGCCTGCGAACTCCTCCTCGGCTGACCGCCCGAGCCGTTGATACCCCGCTGGTCCCCGGGCGACTGACGGCTCGAGCGTCCGCCAGCGCCCCGGGAGACGATCAGAGTGCGGGGGGTGCCACCTGGGTGCGCGCCACCTTTCCGGTGGCGTTGCGCGGCAGCGGCGCCGTGGTCAGACGCCAGTGCGCGGGCCCCTTGTAGTGCGCCAGCGCGGCTGCCGCGTGCGCCCGCAGTTCCTCGGTGACGGCGTCGAGGTCGTGCCCGTCCGCGACGACGACCACGGCGGCGACCTCCTGGCCCAGGTCGTCGTGCGGCACACCCATGACGAGGCACTCGCGGACGGCCGGGTGCTCGTCGAGCACGGCCTCGACCTCGGCCGGGTAGACGTTCTCCCCGCCCCGGATGATCAGGTCCGAGCGCCGGCTGGAGAGGCGGACCCGGCCCGCCTCGTCGAGGGTGCCGAGGTCGCCGGTGTGCAGCCAACGGTCGCCGTCGATCGCGCGACGGGTGGCTTCCTCGTCCTGCCAGTAGCCGAGCATGTTGTAGACGCTGCGCACGCAGACCTCGCCCTCGACGCCCGGTGCCACCGGCTGGTCGAGCGGGTCGCGGATCTCCAGTTGCACGCCGACGATGGGGCGGCCCAGCGACCCGGGTGCCTCCACCATGTCGAGCGGGCTGGCGACCGCGACGGCGGTGCAGGTCTCGGTGAGGCCGTAGCTGTCGACCAGCGAGGTCCCGAAGGGAAGCTCCGTGCGCAGCCGCTCCTTGAAGGCGACCGACGAGGGCGCCGACGCCAGCGAGAACGCGGTGAGCGAGGAGGTGTCGTAGCGCGCGACGTCGCCGTGCTCGAGCAGCCGGTTGGCCATGGTGGGCACGGCGCCCCAGTTGGTGACGCGCTCCTGCTCCACGAGCGCCAGCACCTTGTCGACGTCGAACGCCCCGCGGTGCAGGGCGATCTTGCTGCCGTTGGCGAGCCGCGGGACCGCGAGGTTGTGCAGGCTGCCGATGTGGAACAGCGGCATCACGAGCAGGTAGCAGCGGTCGGCGGGATCGCCGGGCACGCCGAAGGCCTGCATCAGTGCGTCGTTCATGTCGTGGAAGCAGACGACCGAGCACACGTTGCGGTGCGTGTGGACGGCGCCCTTGGGCTTGCCCGACGTGCCCGAGGTGTAGAGCATCACCGCCGGGTCGTCCGGGGCCACGTCGGCGGTCGGCAGGGGGGCATCGGGGTGGGCGGTCGCCAGGCGCGGCACGTCCTCCTCGGTCGACAGCACCGGCACGGTAGCGCCGACCGCCTCCAGGGCGGTACGCCGCTTGGCGTCGGCGACGACCAGCACCGGCGCGGCGTGGGCCAGGCCGTGCTCGAGCTCGCGAGCCGACCACCACGCGTTGAACCCCACGGCCACGGCACCGATCGAGACGACCGCCCAGAAGGTCTCGATCCACTCGACGGAGTTGGCGGCGGCGATCGCGACCCGGTCGCCCCGCTGCACGCCGTACTCCGTGCGCAGCGCCTGCGCCAGCGACGCGACCGCGCGGGCGTGCTCGACGAAGGTCACCTGCTGCTCGGCGGTCGCGATGTAGACGCGGTCGCCGAACCGGACGGACTCGTGGAGCACCTCGTGCAGCGCCCCGGGGGCGTGCGCGAACACCGGCAGGCGGGTGCCCAGCACGTCGGCCTCGATGAGCTCGAACGGGCCGCCCGGCCCGGTCAGACGCTCCATCACGGCGCGTGCGGCGGCGACGGGGTCGACGGGCGTGTCCTGCGTGGTGGTCATCGTGCGTGGTCCTCCTCGTGGAACGGTGCTCCGCTGAGTCCATCCTCCCGCGGTACGACGACGTCAGTGTGCTTCCGATCACTGGGCCTCGCGAGAGGGAAGGAGGGCCCAGCCCCCGGATCATGCTCGGCATGACCCAGCCCGACGTGCTCTCTCCCGGTCGACTCGGCCCGGTGCAATTGCGCAACCGCGTGATCAAGGCTGCGACCTACGAGGGCCTCAGCCACCGTGGCCGCGTCACCCGTGAGCTGGTGGACTTCCACGTCGCCTATGCGCGCGGCGGAGTCGGGATGACCACCGTCGCCTACTGCGCGGTCGCCCCCGACGGGCGGACCGACAAGCACCAGATCCAGTGGACCCCCGAGTCGCTCCCCGGGCTGCGCGCGCTGACCGAGGCCGTGCACGCCGAAGGGGCCGCGATCTCCGCGCAGATCGGCCACGGCGGCCCGGTGGCCAACGAGCAGATGAACAAGCTGCCCGTGCTCGCGCCCAGCGCCCGGATCAACCTGCTGGCGATGAACCGGGCGCACGAGGCGACCGTGGCGGACCTGGCCCGGATCGCCGAGCAGCACGGCGCCGCCACCCGGATGGCGATCGAGGCGGGCTTCGACGCGGTCGAGGTGCACCTGGGCCACAACTACCTGATGAGTGCCTTCCTCAGCCCGGCGCTGAACCGCCGTACCGACTCCTACGGCGGCTCGCTGCGCAACCGCGCGCGGTTCGCCCTGGAGGTGATGCGGGCGGTCCGCGAGGCCGCGGGCGACCGGATCGCGGTGTTGGCCAAGGTCAACATGGACGACGGCTACCCCGGCGGCTTCTGGCTCGACGAGGCGATCCCGTTCGTGCAGTGGATCGAGGGCGACGGCACCGCGGACGCCCTGGAGATGACTGCCGGGAGCTCGCTGCGCAACCCGATGTACCTCTTCAAGGGCGACGCGCCGCTGGAGGAGTTCTCCGCCCTGATGCCGCCCCCGGTGCGGATCGGCATGAAGCTCCTCGGCAAGCGGTTCCTTCGCAGCTATCCCTACACCGACGCGTATCTGCTCGAGCACGCCCGGCAGGTGCGCGCCGCCGTGGGCCTGCCGATGGTGCTGCTCGGCGGCATCACCGACAAGCCGGTGATGGACCTCGCGATGGCCGAGGGCTTCCAGTACGTCGCGATGGGGCGCGCGCTGCTCCGCGAGCCCGACCTGGTCAACCGGATCGCTGCGGACTCCGAGGACACCGTGCGCTCCTTGTGCATCCACTGCAACAAGTGCATGCCCACGAACTACACCGGCACCCGCTGCGTGCTGGTCGACCGGAAGAGCCCGAGGACCGCCACCTGGGGCACGCCGGAGAGCTACGTCTCCTGACCCGCCGCCGTCTCCCGGTGAGTGGAAGGAACGCGCCGGCCCGCCGGGTGCCGCTCCTAGCGTGACGCTCCACACACGCCCGCGCCCCTGCGCGTGCGACGGAGGAGGAGCAGTGAGGAACAGCATCAAGACAGGGTCCTGCGTCGCGGCTCTCGTGCTGGCGGGCTCGTTGCTCGCCACGGGCTGCGGTAGCGGCAGCGCGGGCGGCGACGGAAGCCAGGGCGCCAACGCCACTGCCGGCAGCAGCGGATCGATGAGCAAGGACGAGATCTGGACCAACGGCGTCGTCGGCTCGGCGGACAAGGGAACCCCGAAGAACGGCGGCACGCTCACGGTCGCCGACTACACCGAGGCACGGAGCCTCGACCCGACCAAGACCATTCCGAACGGTGCAGCCGGCGGCAACGCGCTCGCGGCGATCTACGACGTGCTCGAGCGCTATGACGTCAACTCGGGCACGTTCGAGCCGTGGCTCGCGAAGTCGCTCACGCCGAGCAAGAACGACACGGTGTGGACGCTCAAGCTCCGCAAGGGCGTGACGTTCACCGACGGCACGCCTCTCAATGCCGCCGCCGTGCTGGGCAGCATCGGGTACTACATGAAGAACGCCGGCTTCAACACGCTGACGCTGGCCACGAACATCAAGACCATGCTTCCGCAGGGAGCCGACACCGTGGTGTTCACGATGAACGCCCCCTGGACGAGCTTCCCGGCGATGCTCGCCGCGGGCCCGGGCATGATCGTCGCGCCGGCCGCCTACAAGGACCCCAAGAACTTCAAGCCGATCGGCGCGGGGCCCTTCACCTTCGGCAGCTACAAGCCGTCCGAGGACCTGGTGCTCAACGCGAACCCTGGCTACTGGAACGGCAAGCCGCACCTCGCCAAGCTGCGTTTCGTCTGGCTGGGCAGTGACAGCGCGAAGATGGACGCGCTGAAGTCCAAGGCCGTCGATGTGGCGGAGATCAGGGCGCCTGAGGACGTCGAGTCGGCCCGCAAGGCGGGTTACGCCGGCATCATGAGCACCAGCGGGCTCGGCACGGTGTTCTGGATCAACAACCGTGCCGGTCACCCGGGTCACGACCTGCGGATCCGACAGGCGATCAACGCTGCGATCAACCCCGACCTGTACGCCCAGCGCACCTCCGGTGGGGCAGGGCTGCCGACGCGCAACGTCTTCGCGAAGAGCCAGCGGCTCTACGCCGACATCCCGACCGCGGGCTACGACCCGGCCAAGGCGAAGAAGCTCGTCGCCGAGGCGAAGGCGGCGGGAGTGAGCACCACGATCACGTTCCTCGGCCAGGGCGACCCGACCTCGCAGGCCGGCGCGGTGGCGACCAAGGCGATGCTCGAGGCGGCCGGATTCACGGTGAAGACCGAGACGCTGACCAACGTCGCGGACCAGCTTCAGCGGATCTACGTCACCCACGACTTCGACATGGTCGTTGCGGCGATGAGCCTCTCCGACGAGCTGCTGTACAGCCGCCTCGCATCGGGCCTGGACAGCAAGTCGCCCCAGAACGCACCCGGCTATGCCAACCCCACGATGGACAAGCTGGTCAACGAGGCGCGAGGTGCCACGCCGGCTCAGCAGAAGGGCATCGCCAAGAAGGTCGACGAGCTCTGGCAGCAGACGATCCCCAGCGTGATCCTCTCCGCGGGCGGCTTCTTCCAGCCGTGGAACTCCGACGTCCACGGGGTCAAGGGAGACACCGAGACGCTCATGCTCTTCGGGCAGGCGTGGAAGAGCTGAGCACGAAGAACTGACACGCAAGGGCCCCGGTCTCCTCGAGGAGACCGGGGCCCTTTGCGTCGACCGGAACGAGCCGAGTGGGGGGGCCGGGCCGTGAGGGGCGCTGGGCCCCCACGGCGCGGGGGGGGGGGCGGAGCCCGGGGGGGCGGGCCGCCCCGGGCGCCCCACCCCCAGGCGGG
>JBQCCW010000104.1:0-6567 GCA_051961835.1 Marmoricola sp.
CCGTCGAGTCGGGCCAGGGTCGTTCCTTCGGTGAGCGGGAGTGCGGGTGGTCGGGGTGGCGTCAGGCCCGCGCCTGGGGGCGGGCCAGGTCGTGGGCGGCGAAGCCGACCGCCGGGTCGTGCTCGGCGAAGTAGGAGCCGAGCTGCTTGTCGAGTGCGTCGAGGTCCCAGGTGTCGGCGCCGGTGAGGTCGAAGCGCTCGGCGACCGTGGGGGCCGCGAGCAGGGCCACCATCCCGCCGTACACCACGAAGACCTGGCCGGTGATGCGCTCGGCTGCCGGCGAGGCCAGGTAGGCCACGACGGGGGCGACGTGCTCGGGACTGTAGGGATCGACGGCGGAGCCCGAGGTGTCCTCGCCGAAGACCTCGGCGGTCATCGCGGTCCGGGCACGAGGACAGATGGCGTTGGCCCGGACCCCCGTGCGGCCCAGCGCCCGCGCCGTGGAGAGCGTGAGAGCCGTGATGCCGGCCTTGGCGGCTGCGTAGTTCGGCTGTCCGGGAGGCCCGAAGAGGAACGCCTCCGACGCCGTGTTCACGACGGCGGCGCCGACGGGGCCCCCGATCTCCTTGGCGCGCGCCTTCCAGTACGCCGCGGCGTTGCGCGAGAGCAGGAAGTGGCCGCGCAGGTGGATCCGGACGACGAGGTCGAACTCCTCGTCGGTCATGTTGAACAGCATCTTGTCGCGGGTGACGCCGGCGTTGTTCACCACCACGTCGAGGCTGCCGAAGCCGTCGACCGCCGCGGCCACCATGGCGTCCGCGGTGCTCCGCTCCCCCACGTCTCCGGCGACGACCTGCGCCTCACCGCCGGCGCCTCGGATCTCCTCGGCCACCGCGTCGGCCGCTCCCGGGAGGTCGTTGAGCACCACCCGAGCGCCGGCGGCACTCAGGGCGAGTGCCTCGGCGCGGCCCAGCCCGGCGCCGGCTCCGGTGACGACGGCGACCGAGCCGTCGAGCGAGAGCGGATCGGTGCCCGCCACCTCAGTCCTCCTCGACGATGCTCAACGCCGACTTGGGGCACGCCGCGACCGCCTGCTGCACCCGGTCGCGGTTCTCGTCGGTGACCCGGGGGTCGTCGACCTGGAGGAAGTCGTCGTCGTCGATGCGGAACACGTCGGGTGCGAGCGCCTCGCACATCGCGTTGGACTCACACAGGTCGTAGTCGACCTTCACCTTCTCCATCTCTCCTCCTTCAGCCCTGACCGGGCAACGACTGCATCTTGCGGTGATCCCAGCTCGCGACCTTCTCCGGCTCGATCACGACGCCGACGCGCTTGCGGGCCTGACCGTCGACGATCTGCTCGCCGAGCTCGCCGAGCTCCGCGGCGTCGGCCACGCCGGCCATCCGTGCCACCACCCGGGCGCCCAGCGCGCGGATCTCGTCGTACTCCTCGACGAGGCGGCCACGGCCGGTGATGCTCACTCCGCGCAGCTCGCCGTAGTCGACGCCGTCCTCGACCAGGCACGACACCCGGGGATCGCGGCGCAGGTTCGCGATCTTCTGCGAGGACGCGTAGGTCCAGAACGCGATCCGGCCCTCGTTGTCGAGCACGTAGAACAGCGTCGTGAGGTGCGGTGCCCCGTCGGCGGAGATCGTGGCGACCTGGACCTTCATGTTCTCGGCGAGGAACGCCCGGCGCTCCTGCTCGGTCAGGCGGACGGCGGCGCGACCCGCGGCCATGTCAGCTCCCCTCACTGGAGTGGCCCGGGAAGACGTGCGCTGCCGGGTCGATCACCACCGCGGCGTTGTTGATCGCCGTGGCCACCTCGCCGAAGCCGACCGCGATCAGGCGGACCTTGCCGGGATACTCGGTGATGTCGCCGGCCGCGAACACCCGCGGCAGGTTCGTCCGCATCGCCGTGTCGACGGCGATGTGCCGCTTCTCGAAGTCCAGTCCCCAGGACCGCATCGCGCTGAGGTCTGCCACGAAGCCGAGGGCGGCGACCACGGTCTGCGCCGGGCGCAGGTGCACCGCACCGTCACGAGTCGTGATCTCGACCTTCTCCACGCGGCCGTCGCCGTCGAGGCGGGTCACCTCGGCGTTGGTGACCACCTCCGCGGGCCCGGCGAGCACCGCGTCGACCGTCGCCTGATGCGCGCGGAACGCGTCCCGGCGGTGCACGAGCGTGATGCTCGCGGCGACGTCGGCCAGACCGTGCGCCCAGTCGAAGGCGCTGTCACCGCCGCCCACGATCACCACGTCCTGGTCACGGAGGTCCTCGAACGACGGCACGAAGAAGACCAGCCCGCGGTCCTCCCACCCTTCGCCGGCCGGCAGCGGCCGCGCCGTGAACTTCCCGATGCCCGCCGTGATGACGAGGACCTTCGCCCGGACCTCGGTGCCGTCCTCCAACGTCAGCGTGACACCGTCGTCGTCGCTCACGAGGCCGGTGGCGGTGCGCCCGAGCAGGTACGTCGGAGACGCGCTCGCGGCCTGCTCGACGAGTCCGGCCACCAGCTCGCGGCCCTTGACCACCGGGAACCCGGCGACGTCGAGGATCGCCTTCTCGGGGTAGAGCGCGGAGATCTGACCGCCCAGCTCGGGAAGCGAGTCCACCACGGCGACGCGGAACCCGCGGAAGCCTGCGTAGTACGCCCCGAACAGCCCGGCCGGACCGGCGCCCAGGATCGCCACGTCGGTGTCGACCATGATCCTCCTGCCGGCCCGCCACAACCCGAAACGAGAACGTGTTCTAGCGGACCCTATCTCACGCAGCCGATGTCGTGCCGGCCAGCCAACCATGCGGACGCATCGGATGTCAGCGACGCCGCGGCCCGCCGCCCCTCCCTACACTCGCCGGGTGTCACCGTCGACCCCCGAACGCCTCCCGCTGCCGACCTGGTTGCGCCGCCACCCCTCGGCGCTGCTGCTTCTCGTGCAGCTGGCGGCCGTGGTCGCCTATCCGTTCTGTGGCGACTCCAAGGCGGGCCTGGCGGTCGTCAACGTCGTGTCGATGGTCGTCGTCGCGTTCGCGCTGTACCTCGTGCGCAGCTCCCCGGCCCTCACCGTGGTGGCGGTGTTCCTCGGCGTGCCGGCGCTGGCGCTGGCCGTCGTCGAGGCGATCTACCCGGGCAACGGCGCGGTGGTGCTGGCGAGCGCCTGCTTCCATGCGCCGTTCTACTTCTACGTCTCCTACGGGCAGCTGCGCTATCTCTTCGCCGACGACCGGGTCACGCGCGACGACCTGTTCGCGACCGCCGCCGCCTTCACCGTGGTCGCGTGGGGCTTCACCTACCTGTACGCGGCCGTCGAGGTGATCTGGCCGGCGTCGTTCACCGGAGACGTGACGCCGAGCTGGTTCGAGCTGCTCTACCTGTCGTTCACCACGCTGAGCAACACCGGGCTCGCCGACATCGCGCCGACCATGGCGCACGCCCAGTCGGTGTCGATCATCGAGGAGGTGACCGGCGTCTTCTACATCGGCCTGGTGATCGCGCGCCTCGTCGGCCTCACCCTCGGGCGCCGGCGCTGAGCGGAGCGTGCGGACCGGGCGGCGCGGGCGGTGCGAGCGGTGGCAGCGGTGCGGACGGGAGCGGGCTAGAAGGCCCGCAGCCGGTCGATCAGCCACCGATCGCCGGGTCCCCTGACGAGGGTGACCACCACGCGCTGCTCGTCGAGCTGTTGGGTGGAGACGCCTGCACGCGTCGTGACCTGGTTGAGGAACACCAGCACGTCGGCTCGCCGATCGCCGATCGCGCTCACCCCGGCGGCGCGGACGGTGGCGCGCACCGCGAGCTTCTTGGCCTGCACGCGGCTGCGCACCTTGGCGATCGTGCCGTCGTACTGGCGCCGCATTCCCGGCGTCATCGTCGCGGCGGCCCGAGCGATGTCGCGGTCGAAGGTCGGCGCGGCATAGGAGAGCGCGGTCGCCGTCATCCGCGCTGCCTCGTCGAGGAGGGCACTGCGGGCCGCAGGCGACGCCATCGCCGCGGCGCTGTCGCGGTGCGCCTGGTGCCGCACGACGAGCACGAGTCCGACGCTCGCGAGCACGAGCGCCACCGCGAGCGCAAGGGTGAGGACACTGAGCGCGGGTCGCGGCAGCCGACGCGTACGCCGGGCCGCCGGCGCCGGCGTGGTCGGCGTGGTCGGCGTGGTCGGCGTGGTCGGCGTGGCATCGAGATCCGAGCCGCACCACCGGCACTTCACGGCGGCACGCTTGATCGTCTCGGCGCAGTAGGGGCAGAGCTTCTCGTCGGCGCGGAGCTCGCTGGTGCTCATCGGTGGCTCCTCAGGAGACGAAGTCGAGGCTGGCGAGCTTCCAACCACTGCCCACCCGGGCCATGCCGAGCTTGAGCCGGTAGAAGCGGCAGGTGGCCCCGGCGTGCGGGCACGCGGAGGTGGCCTTCAGGTCGTGGGTCTGCTTGTTGCGGACGAGCGCGTCCGAAGCGACGAACACCGTCGCCGAGCTCGGGCCCGCCTCGCTGATCCCGACCTCGCGCACCGTCCCGGACGAGACCGACCGCGCCTCCTTGGCGGCAGCCTCGAGCTGGGCCCGGGTCGCGGCGTACTGGCGACGGAAGGCGCCGGTGGAGTCGTCGAGGACCGCGGCGACGAGCGGTGGCATCGTGCGGTAGTCGACGTGGAGGAAGGCGAGGGTCACCTGCCGCGCGGCGGCCGTGACCGCGGCGTCCCGGCTCGCGGCCGCGCGGTCGGCGCGGACGTCGGCGGAGGGGCCGCGCACGAGGACGACCACGATGGCGCCGAGGACGCCGGCGACGAGCGCGGCCAGGACCACGTCGAGCCAGCGGGTCCGGCCGGGTCGGAGCAGCGGCACGCTCAGTCACTCCCCTCGACGGGCCCGATCAACATCCATTTCCACGCGTCGGTGCCGAGCACCGAGCCGAGGCCGCCGCGCGGCCCGAGGCGGACGGTCGGGGCGCCGGGACCGCCGTCGACCATCCCGGTGCGCGCATCGTACGTGGCGACGCGGTAGTTCGCGCCGCCGGCCACCGGCGGCACCATGTTGACCCCGCGCTGGTTCATCGGCTGGGACCCCTGGTAGCCGGGTTGCGCCCGGGGGTCGGTGCACTTGGCGTGGTAGAGCGGCAGGTCGCGGGTGTCCTGCGGGTCGGGCCACGGCGGCGGCAGGTAGCCCTGGGTGCACGCGGGCGTCTGGTAGTTGAACTGCATGTTCAGGTGGCCGTAGCCGTCGCCCGGCGTGCCGGTGAACCCCGCTGCCAGCACCTTGGGGAAGGTCACCAGCGTCTGCTCGAGCGCGGGCAGCCGCGCGGTGACCACCTGGTTGACCGTGACGAGGTCGGTCAGGAACACCGGGAGCACGGGCTGCAGACCGGTGAGCAGGGAGGTCAGCTGGTCGGCGGCGGGCCCGCCGCCCTGCAGGATCGTGCGCAGCTGCGGGTCGGCGCCCCGAAGGGTCCGGGTGAGCGCCGCCAGCCCGCGGGCGAAGGTGGCGATGTCGCCGGCGTGGGCCTCCTGGGTGGCGAGCACGTGCTGTCCGGACTCCATCAGGGCGATCGTCTGACTCTGGTGGTTGCGGGCGGTGTGCACCAGGCGGCTGCCGGCATCGACCATCCGGCGCAGCGGATCCGCCTGCCCCTGGAACATCGCGCCGAGCTCCCCGACCAGCGTCCGGAGGTCGTCGCCGTTGAGCGAGTCCACGAAGCGCGAGAGCCGCACGAGCAGGTCGTCGGTCGTGACCGGCAGGCTGGCCGCCGTCCCGGCGAAGACGTGTCCAGCGGCCGCATAGGGACCCGCACCCGAGCGCGGCTCGAAGTCGAGGTACTGCTCTCCCACCGCCGTCAGGTTCGCCACGTGCATCGGCGCGTCCACCGGCAGGCGCGTGCCCGGCGCCAGGTCGAGCCGCATCCGCACGCCGTCACGGGTCGGTGTCATCGCGGCGACCTTGCCGATCTTCACCCCGCGCTCGGTGACCTCGGTGCCCACGAACAGCCCGCCCGAGCGCGGCAGCGTCGCGGTCACGCTCAGGCGCCGCCCGAGGATCGTGTCGACCACCCCGAGGTACGACGCGGCGACGTAGACGACTCCCACTGCGGCCAGCACCACGAAGGCAGCCAGCCGGACCCGCACTCCGCGCGTCATCCCGTCCCTCCGAGCAGCCCGAGGAGCCCGGTGCCACCGCCCGAGGCCCCGCCGGAGCCGGAGCTCGGGCCGGACCCGGACCCCGACCCTGCACCGGATCCTGGTCCGCCGAGCAGCGTGCCGAGGCCGAGCAGCGTACCCAGGTCGGGCACGGTGGCGTGATGGCGCTTGGGTCCGCGCAGCGGCAGGGGCAGCCCGCCCCCACCGCCGGTGAGCCCGGGCGGCGTCGGGGCGCAGAAGACGTTGGTGTGGAGCACCGAGCACAGCGCCGACATCAGCTGGCCGCACGACTCCGAGCCGGCGTACACCTGGCACAGCTGGCTGACGTTGGGCAGGCCGGTGTCCCCGCCACGCAGCGCCCCGCGCAGGACCTTGTCGAGGTTGAAGTCCATGGCGAACAGCGCGTTGGAGTAGTCGCCCTTGGCGAGCGACGCGGCCGCCTTGGGGAACGGGAAGCTCGCCATCATCATCAGGCCCCGGGGCAGCGAGTCGCCGGCGTCGGCCAG
>JBQCCW010000105.1:0-6254 GCA_051961835.1 Marmoricola sp.
GGTGTGGGCCAGCCAGTCCGCCACATCGCGGGACGCGGTCTCCTCGGCGACGTCGGCGGCGACCGCCATCACCCGCAGCCGCAACGCGGTCAGCCGCTGCTCCTCGCGATGCAGGGCCTCCAGCAGTTGAGCCTTCGCCGGGGCGGGGAGGAACATCGGCTCACAGGCGGCGGCCTGTCCAAGGCGGCGTCCAGGGCGCGGGCGAATCCCATCAGTGGGTGCACCGCCGAGTCGGTCGCTGTGGTCATCGTTCTCACCGCCTTGCCTCATTCAAACAGATGTTCGATCTTGAGTCAAGGGTCGCTACGACCGTGCGAGGAACGGCCGCGCCCACAGCATGACGCGGGCCACCGACAGTCATCTGCGAGTCCACGCGATGCACGCAGGCGGCGCTCGCGTGGGCACCCGAGGCCGAACTGGGACGACGATCGGACCTTTCTTCTGGAGCCGACGGAGGCCGGGCTCCCGGTCACCGACGACGTCGCTTCGCGGACGTAACCCGCGACTCACCCGGCCATAACGAGCAACTCGACGGCCCACGAGAGGCAACTCGCGCGGCCAGAACGAGCAACTCGACGGGCCACAAGGGGCAACTCGGCGCCGCTCAGACGTACCCGAGCACGGACTCCCGCTTCTCCGCCCAGGCGAGCGACGTGGCGATGGCGTCCTGGAGCGACTCCTGGGCCTCCCAGCCCAGCGCCGCGCGGGCCCGGTCGACGTTCGCGTAGGCACCGACCGCGTCGCCGGGGCGCGGGGGCGCCTCCACGGTCGGCACCGGCGCGCCGTACACCTCCTCGAACGCCGCGAGCAGCTCTCGCACGGTGACCCCGGAACCGGTGCCGACGTTCAGCACGGCGCTCGGCGCACCGGACAACGCCTGGTCGAACCGCTCCAGGGCGGCGACGTGCGCCCGCGCCAGGTCCCAGACGTGGATGTAGTCGCGGATGCCGGTCCCGTCCCGCGTCGGCAGGTCGACGCCGGTGATCGTGAACGCCTCACGCTGCCCGCGGGCGGCCATCACCATCTGACCCAGCACGTGCGACGGCTCCCGCACGTACACGCCGGAGTGCAGTCCCGGATCCGAGCCGATCGGGTTGAAGTACCGCAGCGACAGCGCGCGCAGCGGCGTCGCTAACGCTAGGTCGGCGAGCATCGTCTCCATCATGAGCTTCGTGCGCGCGTACGGCGAGGGCGGCGCGAGCGGCGAGTCCTCGGTGACCTCGAACCCGTCCGACGGCACGGCGTAGAGCGACGCGGAGGACGAGAACAGCACGCGAGGACGGTCCAGGGCGACGAGCTCGTCGAAGAGCTCCAGCGACTTCGCGACGTTGTCGCGGTAGTACAGGTAGGGCTGGGCCACCGACTCCGGTACGTCGATCCGGGCGGCCATGTGCACCGTCGCCGCGATGTCAGGGTGCTCGGTGACGATCCGCCGCAGCAGCCCCCGATCGGCGATGTCGCCCTCGTAGAAGATCCGGCCCTCGGTGAACGCGCGTGGCCCGCTCAGCAGCGAGTCGAGCACGACCGGCGTGTGCCCGGACTGCTCGAGGGCGAGTGCCGTCGTCGAACCGATGTACCCGGCGCCGCCGGTGACCAGGACCTTCACGGCGCGTGACGCTACCGGCACGGGGGGTCGTACGCCGCGCCCGGCACGTACTCGCGCCACTCCACCTTCGTGATCGGCTCACCGCTCACCGCGCAGATCGAGCGCACCGCCGCGTCGACGTCGGTGGGCCACAGGGTCAGTCCGCCCTCGCTGCCGCCGGCGAGCAGGTGCCGGCCGTCGGGCGCGAACCCGACGCTCGTGTTGCCCAGGTCGGCGCCGTGCAGCCGTGCGATCAGCACACCGCCGCGCGGGCCGACCCGCCACACCGGTACGCCGTGCTGGTTCGACGACCCGGCGAGCAGCCGGCCGTCGGTGCTGAACGAGAGGAAGTTCGTCGAGTCGCCCGCGTCGCGGAGGGTGGGCCCGACTTGGCGCGGATGCCCGGCGTCGGAGACGTCGTAGAGCCGGACCGTCTTGTCGTTGGACCCGGCAGCGAGAAGGGGGCCGGCCGGGCTGAAGGCGACGCCGTAGACGTAGTTCTGGAACGAGCGGATGGTCGCCACCTGCCGCAGCGTCCGCCCCGCGACCCGGTAGAGGATCACCCGCTTGTCGCCGGTGCCGATCGCGACGAGCGAGCCGTCGGCGCTGATCGCCGCCCCCAGCCCGAGCGGCAGCGCACCCAGAGACGCTGTGGCGTGTGGCACCAGCCGCCCACCGACGATGTCGTAGACGGCGATCTGCCCGCCGTCGCCGGTCGCGACGACGCGGCGCCCGTCCGCGCTGACGTCGAGGTTCTCGATCAGGGCGGTGCTGGGGTGCACCACCTGCGCCACTCCGACCGGCGACCCGTCCGGCCGCAGCCGCCAGGCGACCAGCGCGCCGGTAACCGTGCCGGCGACGGCGACCGACCCGTCGGGGGTCGCGTCCACCACGCCGCTGATCGCACCGGCGCTGGCGGGCGCGGTCAGCCGCCGCACCAGCCGCAGCCAGGTCGGGTCGCTGGCGTCGAGCACGTCGACGAACCCGCTGTAGGCGGCGAGCCCGCGTCGCCCGCCGTCAACGAGCTGCGCCGTCCACATCGCGTGCCCGGTGTCGGGCAGCACCGGGTCATGCAGGTCCTCGATCCGGGCGGACCCGTCGATGGCGCTGACCAGCACCTGCGCGTCACCGGGCAGGAAGGAGGCGGCCGTCATGTTCGCAGTGCCGTCGTACTCCCCGATCTGCCGCCACCCGTGCGTCGACCAGACCCGCGTGACGTTGCCGGAGGCGGCCAGGGCGAGCATCGTCCCGTCGTGGCTGAACGCGGCGCCGTTGACGTAGCTCTTGAACCCGCCGAGCCGGTGGAGGTGCACCGCGGAGGAGCCCGTACGTCGCCACACGTCGGCGTGGCCCTCGGCTCCGGTGTCGACGAGCAGCCGGCCGTCAGGGCTGAACGCGGTCGCGTAGATCGGCCGCCCCGCGCTGGCCACGTGCCGCTGCCAGGTCTGCCGCAGCCGGTCGCCACGCGGCCGCCACAACCGGAGGATGCCGTCGAGGGACGCGGTCGCCACCGTGCCGTCCGGAGCCACGGCGACGCCGCGGACCTCACCGCCGAACCCGTGTACGGCCGGCAGCGGGGTCGCTCCGGCAGCCGTGATCCGCCACCGCAGCAGCGAGGGGTCGCTGGTGCCGGCGTAGAGCACATCCCCGCGGACAGCGAGCGCCTGCACGGTCGTGTTCACCCCGTTCAGCGCGTGCGGCCAGAGGCGGGGGTGCGCGGGGTTGCTCACGTCCATAGCCACGAGGCGGCCCTGGCCGCCGGTGAAGTACAGCCGTCCGTCGGTGGAGAACGCGCCGGCGTAGAGCGGTGTCGGCGTGCCGGTCTCGAGACGGGCAAGACGCGTCGGGGCGACCTCGGGCGCCGTACGCCGCCACAGGGTGACCGACCCGTCGGCGGCGCTGACCGCGATCAGGTGACCGTCCGGACTTGCCGAGGCGCTCATCGTGCCGGTCACTCCGGCCAGGCGCGTCGAGGCGGGCCGTTCGCTGCTCCCGAAGATGCTGGAGCGGGCGTCGACGGTTGGCGCGATCCGGTAGGCCGCGACCGCGAGCTGGTTGGCGAGCGCCGGGGCCGTGGCCCGCAGCTGGTCCGCCTCCAGCGCCACCTGGCGCGACAGCGCCGTGTCGAGGGCGTGCTGGGCGTCGGCGCGCTCCTGCTGGGCGGTGCTCGCGGTGTGGGCGAGGTAGAGGGAAAGGCCCGAGGCGATCAGCGCCAGCACGAGCACGGCGGCGAAGAGCGCCCGAGTGGTCAGGCGCCGGCGTCGCTCGGTCACGCCTTCCCGCCGCGCGTGCTCGGCGCTCACCTCGAGGTAGCGCACCACCCCCGGCATCACCGCCATCCGGGTGACCTCGAGGAGCCGGTGGCCCTGCGTGAGCAGCACCCCCCGAGCCAGGAACGCCTCGTCCTCGTCGTGCTCGAGCCACAGCTCGCTGGCGACCCGCAGCCGGCGGCGCAGCCGGAGCAGGTCGCGGTCGTCCTCGATCCACTCCTGCAAGCGAGGCCAGACCTGGAGGACCGCGTCGTGGCTGATCTCCAGGCTCGAGGCGGTGGCGGTCAGGATGCGCGCGGCGACGAAGCGCTCGGCCAGGCTCCGCACGTCCTCGGGCAGGGCCGCGACCTCGTCGGGTCGCAGCGTTCGGCGGCTGGCGCGGCCGTCGTCGACGACGTCGATGAGCTGGCCGAAGAGCCGACGGGCCGCGTCGAGCCCGCTGGGCGAGAGGCCCGAGACGACGTCCTCGGCGGTGCGGGTGACCGCACCGGCCAGGCCCCCGACCGCGAGGTACTCCTGCACCCCCAGCCGGCCTCCCCCGCTCCGCCGCCAGCCCTCGAGGAGGGCGTGGGACAGCAGCGGCAGGACCGCCTGCTCGACGGCGACGCCGCTCTCCTCGATCTCGCGCCACACCACGTCGACGAGGGCCGGCTCGACCTCCGTGCCGACGACACGGGCCGGCTCCACCACCGCCCGCGTCAGCTCGTCTCGGGTCATCGGGCCGACGAGCAATTGGTACGCACCGAGCAGCGGGAGCAGCGCCGGCTCTGCCAGGGCGGCGGCGAAGTAGTCGGCGCGCAGGGTGACGACCACCACCGTGTTCCCCGCCGGGTCGGCCAGCTCCGCGAGCCACCGCAGGAACGCCTCCCGCTCACCCGCCCCCACCGAGGGCCGCAGCACCTCCTCGAACTGATCGACCACCACCACCGCCGGCTGGTCGGCGCCCGGCTGGTCGGCGCCCGGCTGGTCGAGCGCATTCGAGGCCCCCTCCACCAGCACATCCCCCATACACCCCGCCGCCCGCCGGCGCCCGAGCAGCCCCGCCCGCACCAGCGAGGACTTGCCGGCCCCCGACGGGGCCACCACGGCGACGAAGTGCGGCAGGGACCGCGAGGCACCCGCGAGCTCGACCAGGCGGCACAGCTCGTCGGTCAGCTGCTCGCGCCCGAAGTACAGGTGGGCCTGCTCGACGTCGAACTTCGCCAGTCCGCGGTATGGCGGCTCGGTCGGTGTACGGCGTCCTGGCGACCGCCGTACACGCCGCAGAGCGTCGTGCCAGGCCGGCTGCTCCGCCTCCTCGACGCCGAGCGCGGTGAGCAAGCGGGCGAGCACGTCGGGCTGCGTGGCCGAGGGCAGGTGCCGGCCGCTGAAGTAGCCGCCGAGGGTCGCCGACGGGATGCCCGCCGCGCGGCTGACCTCGCGCACGCTCATCCCCGCCCGCAGCCGCAGCGCGGCCAGCGCCTCGGCGAAGTCGGCCGCGGTGGCGATGCTCCGCGCCCGCGCAGCGCCCTCGGTCCTGGTCACGGGCGAACGGTAGGCGGGCGTACGGGGTTGTACGGGTTTGTTGCAACAACCCGTCCTTGCCGGAATTGGACCGCAGACTTGACTCCGTGCAGGACAGTCATGACAGCACCGCGCCGAGCGGGGGTGCCGCGGCCCGCAGGGGAGGTCGCGGCGCCCCGCTCAAGCCGCTGGTGGACACCTCTCCGCTGGCGAGCACCACGCCGAACGCCGGGGTCCGCATCGGCTTGCTGCTGCGCCTGCACCGCTTCTTCGACGGTCACGGGCGCTATCCCCGGCAGGCCGACATGCTCGACGCGCTGCTGGAGCGCGGGCACCACGCCACCACGACGGCGCTCTCTCGAGCCGAGTCCGGCACGCACCGGTCGAGCGCGGTCCTGCGCGGCTACGAGGACGTCCTCGGCCTTCCGGACGGGTCGCTGCGGGCCGTCGCGGACTTCCTCTGCCGGCGCCAGGCCGGGTCTCCACCGGACCGCGATCCGGTCGAGGACGACCTCGACGTGCACGATCTGTCAATCCTCTCGGCAGCGGCGCAGCAGCCGGACCCGCGGCCGAGCGACTGGTACGCCTTCGCGCGCGCCTTCCGCCGCCCCGACACCCTCGGCCTGCCGGTCGACGCCATGAGCGGGATCGCCGAGCGGCTGTGCGACAGCCTGCGGACCAGCGGCGGCCTCGCCTGGGCGATGAGCCTGGAGTCCCTGCTGCTCCTCGCCGAGGGCCCGTACGCCGGCGTGGTGCACGAGGCCGTCCGCGGCTGCCCGCCGCTCGCCGTCGCGCTCCACCATCCCGTCGCGCGGCCCCGCCCCGCCGGCCGGCCGGGCACGGCCGACACAGCGCCCACCCAGGACCGGCGCAACCCGGAGTGGACGTGGAGTCAC
>JBQCCW010000106.1:0-11449 GCA_051961835.1 Marmoricola sp.
ACGAGTCCTGACTCGTACGCCGCCGCGACCACTTGGGCGCGGTCGCGCAGGGCCAGCTTGCGCAGGATGCTCGCGACGTGGGTCTTGACCGTCCACTCGCTGATGAACAGCTCCCCGGCGATCTCGGCGTTCATGTAGGAGTTCGTGACCAGCTCGACGACCATGCTGGCCAGCTCGTCGGCCACGCCGAGGCGCTTGGGGAACAGCACGCTCTGGCCCAGGTGCGCCTTGAACTGCTCGGCCGCCTCGCCCTCGCCGTAGATCGGGGTGTCGATCAGGCCCGGCGCGACGGTGTTGACCCGGATCGCGGCGGCGGAGAGGTCGCGAGCGACCGGGAGCGTCATGCCGACGACGCCGCCCTTGGACGAGGAGTACGCCGCCTGGCCGATCTGGCCGTCGAACGCCGCGACGCTCGCCATGTTGACGATCGCGCCGCGCTCACCGGTCTCGGTGGGCTCGTGGCGGCTCATCGCCGTGGCGGCGAGTCGGATGGCGTCGAAGGTGCCGATCAGGTTGATCGCGATCACCTTCTTGTAGGCCTCGAGGTCGTGCGCCGAGCCGAACTCGCCGTCCTTGCCGATCGTGCGCTGCGCCCAGCCGATGCCGGCGGAGTTGACGAGGACCCGCAGCGGGGCGAGCTCCTCGGCCTTCTCCACGGCGGCCTGGATCTGCTCGGTCCGGGTCACGTCGACGCTGACGAACGCGCCGCCGATCTCGGTGGCGAGCGCCTCGCCCTTCTCGGCGTTGAGGTCGGCCACGACGACCTTCGCGCCCTTGGCGGCGAGCTGGCGGGCAGCGGCCGCGCCGATCCCGGAGGCGCCGCCGGTGACGATTGCACTGGCTCCGTTGATGTCCATGAGCGAAGCCTAGTGACGCTCGGTGGCGTCGGGACCCTCGGGCGTCGTCGGCTCCGGCTCGGCCACGGGCAGCGTCACGACGCCCTCGGCGACCAGCTCGGCAGGACCGGTCATCAGGACCCGGTCGTCGGGCGTCCACACGATGTGGAGGGTGCCGCCGGGCAGGTCGACGCGGTACGACGTACCGCGCTCCGCATCGTCGGCCAGCGCCGTGGCCACCATGACCGCGCAGGCGCCGGTGCCGCAGGACTGCGTCTCCCCCGAGCCGCGCTCGTGCACGCGCATCGCCAGGTGGCGGTCGCCCGGCTCCCCCACCCGTCGTACGAACTCGATGTTGACGCCCTCGGGGTAGACGCCCGTGTCGTGCGCAGGCTCCTCGGTGAGCGCCCCTGCGTCGGCCAGGTCGTCGACGAAGACCACCGCGTGCGGGTTCCCCATCCCCACCTGCGCGGCCTCCCACCTCCGCTCACCGACACCGACCGTGGACGAGGGCCCCATGGTGGGAGCGCCCATGTCGACGGTGATGCCGTCGGCATCGAAGGTGAGCACCTTCACGCCGGCGCGGGTGGCGATCGGGAGCGGGTTGCGGGGGTCCACGTCGGCGTGGGTCGCCAGGTAGAGCCCGAGCACGCGCACGCCGTTGCCGCACATCTCGCTGAGCGACCCGTCGGCGTTGCGGTAGTCCATGAACCACCGGGCCTGGCCCCGCGCCGCGACCGCGGCCGGATCGTCGGTCGCGTCGGTCCGCACCACCCGGATGACGCCGTCGCCGCCGATGCCGGCGCGGCGGTCGCAGAGCCACTGCACCTGCGCGGGGGTCAGGTCGAGGCGGCCGCCGGCGTCGGGCAGCAGCACGAAGTCGTTACGGGTGCCGTGACCCTTGACGAAGGGGTGGTCGATCACGCGCCGATCCTGCCACCGGCAGGTGCGGGCGGGGCTCCGCGGGGCACAAACCAGTGGCCGCGCTCGTTACGGTCGAGCGCATGGACGCCCTCACCGAGACGCAGATCCGAGCGGCCTTCGTGAACTGCTCGCGGGGGGAGGCCAAGCGGCTGCACGTCCCGCGCGACCTCGATCAGACCCGCTGGGGCGACCTCGACTTCCTCGGCTGGGTCGACCCGCGGGCCCCGCTGCAGGCCGCCGTGGTGGTCCCCACCGACGACGCTCCGATCGGCATCGCCCTGCGCCGCAACACCAGTGCCTCCGGCGTCGGCCGGGCGCGGATGTGCTCGGTCTGCACGACCACGCACTCCTCGCAGGGTGTGAGCTTGATGGTGGCCGCTCGTGCGGGCCGCGCCGGGCGCGAGGGCAACACCGTGGGTCTCGACATCTGTGCGGGGCTGGAGTGCTCCCTGCACGCCCGCGGGCTGCTGCCCCCGCCCGTGATGAGCGCGGCACGCGAGACGCTCACCGTCGAGGAGCGTGTGGCGCGGGTACGCCGCAACCTGGACGCCTTCGTAGCGCGCGTGCTCCGACCCGAGCCTGCCTGAGAAGGGGCACTGCCGGGTGTCGCGACGGGTGAGTGTCGGTGGTCGGTGTCATGGTCGTTCCATGGACCAGATGCTGATGTTGCACGGGGTCGATCGTCTCTGTGCCGACTGCGCGACGGTGACGATCTTCCTGCCGCTCGACGACGCGACCTTCCCGGACGCCGCCTTCGAGGACACCTGGATCTGCACGGCCTGCGACGGCGCCGTCGTCGTCGCGATGCGCGGCACCCTGGCGGCCTGAGCACCGGACGCGTCTGCCACGCTGGCTCGTGTGGAGGTCGAGCCGGCGCTGCGGATCCGGGGGCTGGTTCGGCGCTACGGGGAGCACGAGGTCCTCGCCGGTGTCGACCTCGACGTGGCACCGGGTGAGGCCGTCGCGCTGGTCGGTCGCAACGGCGCCGGGAAGTCCACCCTGCTGCGCTGCGTGACCGGCGCGGACAAGCCGACCGAAGGCACCGTCGAGCTCTCCGGCGAGCGGCTCGACGAGCGCTCCCCGACGATCCGCGCCGCGCTCGCCGTCGTGATGGACGACCTGGACTTCTTCCCCGACCTGAGCGTCGTGGAGCACCTCGACCTGTTCGCGAAGGCGCATCGCGTGCCGGACGCCGACGCGCTCGTCGACGACGTCCTGCAGGAGGTCGGGTTGCTCGCCCAGGCCGGGCAGTTGCCCGGAACGCTCTCCTCCGGACAGCGCCGCCGGTTGGCCCTGGCGAGCGCGTTCGTCCGGCCACGGCGGCTGCTGGTGCTCGACGAGCCCGAGCAGCGCCTCGATGCCGAGGGCCTCGACTGGCTGGCGAGGAGACTGCGCCGGGACAAGGAGGACGGGCTCGCCCTCCTCATGGCCAGCCACGACGCCGACCTCGTCGATCGGGTCGCGGACCGGGTGGTGCATCTCGGCCCGGCCGACGCGCCGTGAGCGCGTGAGCACCGCGGCCGAGGTCCGCGAGCTGCGGGCCGACATCCGGCACTGGCGGCGGAGCCGGGTGGACGCGCGGTTGATCGACGCGCTCCAGGATGCCTACATCGCGGTCTTCGCGCTGGCGATGTTCGGCGCGATGCTCGCGAACGTCGTGATCAACGTCGCCCGGCTCGCCGGGGAGGCCTGCGCCAGCGAGCCGTGCCGGTCAGGACGCACGGCGCTTCCCTGGCTGGTCGCACTGGGCGCGCTTGCGTTGGCCTCGAGCCTGGGCCGCCTCTTCGGTCCTGTCTTCGTCACCCCCGCCACGGCGTCCTGGTTGCTGGTGACGCCCGTGGACCGCCGCGCCCTGCTCCGCCCGCGCCTCGTGGCCGTGCTCGTCGGCGGCGGAGCGGTCGCGCTGCTCCCGGGCGCCGCCGCCGGCACCCTCGCCGGCTTCGGCGCCGGGCCCGTGGCCGCCTTCGCCGGCACGGGGAGTCTGCTCGCGGTGGCCGTGCTCGCTCTCCTGGCTCTCGTACAGCACGGGAGCGGTGGCGGGCTGGCCGCACGGGGACCGGCACTCCTGCTCTGCGCCGGGCTCGCGCTGGTGTCCGCCGGTGGGGCTCCGGCCCTCGCGCCTCCTCGCGACCTCGACGCACGATGGGAGGCGGCCCTCCTGGGGGCGGCGGTGGCGGCTGCCGCCACGACGTTCCTCGCGCTCCGTCGCCTGTCCGGCCTCCGCGATCGCGACGTCACCGCCGGCAGCCACCTGGCGCCCGGCGTGTCGGGGGCACTGGCCACCTTGGACCTCGCTCTGCTCTACGACGTCGTGGTGGCCCACCGGTGGCAGCGCCGCGGTTCGGTCACCGTCCGGCGCGGCGCCGCCCGGGGACCGGCTGCGCTCGTCTGGACCGACGTGGTGCGGCTGCGACGCAGTCCCGGCGCGCTGCTCGGGCTGCTGCTCGGGCTCACGCTCCCGTACGCGGTGGCTGCCGTGGGTGGAGGGCGGGTCACGGTGCTCGTCGGCGCCGCCGTCGCCTTTCTGGGCGGCCTTCGGCTCCTCGTGGGGCTCCGAGTGCTCACCCGCACGCCGAGCCTGCTGCGCATGCTGCCGTTCTCCGTCGCGCAGACACGGCGCCTGGCTCTCCGCACCCCGTCGGTGCTCCTTGCCGGGTTCGGCCTGCTCGTCGCTCCCGCGCTTCATCAGGCGGTCGGCGGCGGCCCGGCCGATGCGCTCCTCCTCGGGGTCGCGACCGGTGTCTCGGGCCTCGCAGCCGGAGCCCGCTGGGTGACCGGGCGACCACCGGACTACTCCCGGCCGCTGGTGTCCTCACCGGCCGGCGCCGTGCCCACGAATCTCTACGGGAGCGCGCTGCGCGGCTTCGACGTGCTCGTGCTCACCACCACGCCCATGCTCGCGCTGCCCGACGTCACCGGCGTCGCGATCTCACTCGTGCTGTCGCTCGGAGTGCTGGCCTACCTCTCCGGGCGTGAGTGAGCCGACCCTCCGCAGAGCCTGCTCGAGCCGGTCCGGGTCGTCGTGGCGCACCCAGGTGATCCGGTCGTCCCTGCCGAACCAGCTCTCCTGGCGCCGGGCGAAGCGCCGGGTGCCGACCACCGTCCGCTCCCGAGCCTCTTCCTCCGTGGTGTCGCCGGCGAGGAAGGCGAGGACCTGCTGGTATCCCAGCGCGCGACTGGCGGTGAGCCCGTCGCGCAGTCCCCGGCTCTCCAGGGCCCGGACCTCCTCGACCAGCCCCTGCTCCCACATCTGGTCGACCCGACGCTCGATGCGGGCGTCGACCGTGGGCCGGTCGATCGCCACGCCGATCTGGACCGCGCCGGGCACGGCGTACCGGCGCTCGGGGAGGGTCGCGGTGAAGGACCGCCCGGTCAGCTCGACGACCTCCAGGGCACGGACGAGCCGGCGGCCGTTGCTGGGCAGGATCGCGGCCGCCGAGGGCGGATCGACCTGAGCCAGGCGCCGATGCAGGGCCGGCGCGCCCTCGGACTCCAGCAACGCCTCCCACCGCGCGCGCACGTCGGGGTCCGTGCCGGGGAACGTGAACGCGTCGAGCACCGCGCGGGTGTAGAGCGCCGAGCCGCCGACCAGGACCGGCACGACTCCGCGGGCGCGGCAGTCGGCGATGACGTCCCGGGCCCAGCCCTGGAACTCCGCCACGCTGGCCGTCTCGGTGACGTCGAGGAGGTCGAGGAGGTGGTGCGGGATGCCTCGACGCTCCGCGACCGGAAGCTTCGCGGTCCCGATGTCCATCCCTCGGTAGACCTGCATCGCATCGGTGTTCACCACCTCCCCGCCGAGGTGCTCGGCGAGGTCGAGGGCGAGGGCGCTCTTGCCCGAGGCCGTCGCACCGACGACCGCGACGACCGGCACATGCTCACCCTGCGACACGGGCACCAGTGTGCCCAACGGCGGCCGGACGCTCGGTCCGGCCGCGATCTCGAGGAGGCAGGCAGTGGGTTTTCTGGACGACGCCGAGAAGGACCTCGGCAAGGCGGTGGACAGCCAGGGTGAGCGGATCGGCGAGGGCCTGGACAGGGCCGGCGAGTACGCCGACAAGCGCACCGGCGACAAGTACGACCACCAGGTCGCCGAAGGCGTGCAGAAGGCCAAGGACGGCCTCGACGGACTCGACGGCAAGGACGACGACATCGGCTGAGCTCCCACGGGTGGCCCCGGTGAGCGTTTGCCGCGGCCACCGCTCGGGCACGGAAATCCAATGGACAAGCTGATCCCTCACGTGGACCCGCCGCCGCCAGAAGCGCCCGGTGGAGTCGACGCGGTGCACGAGCAGATCCCGATGCCGCCGGTCCTACCCGAGCCCCCGGTGGCGCCGCACCTGGAAGACGACATGCCGCCCGAGGTGGCCGAACGCGACCCCTCCCCGCAGGAGGGACGGACCTCCGAGGCGACCGACAACCCGCCGGAGTCCGACGACCCGGAGTAGGCAGACGCTCAGCCGCAGGACGGAGCGGCCGGCAACGGAGCCGGTACGCCGACCCCGGGCATGCCGAGCGTGACCTCACCGGCGCTGCCCGCGGGCGCGCCCCGGCGGGCCGCCCAGGCATCGCCCGCGCGGGTACGCCGCACCGAGGCGACCGGCCCGTCGGCGACCAGGTGGTGCGGTGCGCCGTACGTCACCGCGACCTCGACGACATCGCCGGGGCGCACCTCGACCGGCGCACCGGCGGTGTCGACGGGGGTGAAGTGCACGAGGCGGTTGTCGCGGGCGCGACCGGAGAGCCGGTGGGTGGCGGCGTCCTTGCGGCCCTCGCCCTCGGCGACCATGAGCTCGACCGTGCGGCCCTCCAGGGCACGGTTCTCGGCCCAAGCGATCTCGTCGACCAGCGCCACCAGCCGTTGGTAGCGGTCGCGCACCACCTCGGCCGGCACCTGGTCGGGCAGCGTGGCGGCCGGCGTACCGGGTCGTGGGGAGTACTGGAAGGTGAACGCGCCGGCGAAGCGCGCCTCGCGCGCCACCTTCATGGTCTCGAGGAAGTCCTCCTCGGTCTCGCCGGGGAAGCCGACGATGATGTCGGTGGTGATGGCGGCCTCGGGGATCGCCGCCCGCACCCGCTCGATGATCCCGAGGTACTTCTCCTGCCGGTAGGAGCGACGCATCTCCTTGAGCAGCCGCGAGGAGCCCGACTGCAGCGGCATGTGCAGCTGGGGCATCACGTTCGGCGTCTCCGCCATCGCGGCGATGACGTCGTCGGTGAACGCGGCGGGATGCGGGCTGGTGAAGCGGACCCGCTCCAGGCCGTCGATGCCGCCGCAGGCCCGCAGCAGCTTGCCGAAGGCGAGCCGGTCGCCGAACTCGACGCCATAGGTGTTCACGTTCTGGCCCAGCAGCGTGACCTCGCTGACGCCCTCGGCGACCAATGCCTCGATCTCGGCGAGGACCTCCCCGGGACGCCGGTCCTTCTCCCTGCCGCGCAGGGAGGGGACGATGCAGAACGTGCAGGTGTTGTTGCACCCGACACTCACCGACACCCAGGCGGCATAGGCCGACTCTCGCTTGGTGGGCAGCGTGCTGGGGAAGACGTCGAGGGACTCGAGGATCTCGACCTGCGCCTCCTGGGCGACCCGGGCACGCTCGAGCAGCACCGGGAGCGACCCGATGTTGTGGGTCCCGAAGACGACGTCGACCCAGGGCGCCTTCCGGGTGATGGTGTCCCGGTCCTTCTGGGCGAGGCAGCCGCCCACCGCGATCTGCATGCCGGGACGCTCGGCCTTCACCGGAGCGAGGTGGCCCAGATTGCCGTAGAGCCTGTTGTCGGCGTTCTCCCGCACCGCGCAGGTGTTGAACACCACGACGTCGGCGGGTCCGTCGCCCGGTGCGGGGACGTAGCCGGCGGCCTCGAGGAGGCCCGAGAGCCGCTCGGAGTCGTGGACGTTCATCTGGCACCCGTAGGTGCGGACCTCGTAGGTCCGCGCCGGTGCATCAACACTGCTCATGACGGCGACCAGGGTACGGCGTGCCGACGCCGCGAGCCGACTCAGCCGCTGGGGCGGGCCGCGGGGGACAGCCGCCGGACGGCCGTCACCGGCCGCTCATCATCCGGCGCGCCCGCAGCGCGACCGCCGTCTCGAGGACCGCCCAGCCCAGGGCCGCACCCGATACCTTCGCCCGCTGCCCCGACGGCACGACGCGGCCGAACCAGACGGCGTCGGCCGCGTCGGAGACGACCCGAGCACCGGTCAGCATCGCCATCGGTCGCCCGGCAGGCGCGAGGGCCAGCACCGCGGCCAGAGCGGCGTCGCGGACGCCGATCGAGCGGACCAATGCCGCCGTACCGGCCGGCACGGAGCCGTCCGGACCGGTGAGCCCCGCCGGGCGGGCGAGCAGCGCGGGCCGCGCGACCAGGGCGGCGCTGTAGGCGGTGGTCAGGCCGGCGACCACGCGCACGGGAAGGGTGGGGCTCACGGAGCGGGCTCCTTCGTCTCGGGGAAGGAGGGCGGGTACCCGCGGGGTCGGCGACGTACGCACCAGGCGGTGACCGCAGCCGCCACCGGGACGACGGCGAGCAACCGATGGGCGGCGATCATCGTCCACTGCGAGTGGAGGTCGTTGTCGGCCTCGGCGGTCAGGCCCAGGACGACCACGAGCGCGACCAGGCCCGCCTCCGCCCACCTCGGCAGGCGCACGCACGCGAGGAGCGGCAGGCACCAGAGGAAGTACCAGGGGTGCAGCACCGGGCTGAGCCAGGTGGCGGCGAAGAGGACGACACCGACCGCCGTGACGGCCCTCGGCGTGCCGGGAAGCCGCCGGTCGAGCAGCGCCCAGGCGGCCACGCCCAGAAGGGCCGCGATGTCCACGATCCACACGGTCTGCATCGGGCGCACCACCGCGAGGAGGTGACGGCCCGCGGCGCCCTCATGGAGCAGCGCGCCGCGCAGGTGCCAGGCGAGGTCGAGGGTCGGCGCCAGCAGCGTGCGCTCCCGTGCCGGCACCAGAAGGCCGCGGAGCCAGCCGAGTCCGAGTCCGGTGACCAATCCGAAGCCGACGAGCACGGCGACCGACACCGCGCCCACCTGGACCGCGCGCCGGACGCGGGCCGAGAGCCGTGCGCCGGCGGGCAGCGAGAGCAGCACCACACCCACGCCCGCCAGACCGCCGGTCACCTTGACCGCCGCCGCCGCGCCGACCAGCGCCGCCCCCCACCACCAGACGTCGCGGCGGGTGACCGCGAGCGCGGCGAGCATCAGTCCGGCCATCACCATGTCGTTGTGCAGGCCCCCGATGCCCTGGGCGACGACGAACGGGCTCGCTACGACGAGCGCCGACGCCTCGGCGGCGTCCCGGCCGCACCGTACGGCCAGCCGCGGCACGGCCCAGGCGGCCAGCGCCACCCCGACCAGCGCCAGGATCCGGTAGAGCACGAGCAGGGTCCACGGGTCGCCGGTCAGGTGCGAGAAGGTCGCCCCCCACCACAGCGGCAGCGGACCGTAGGGCGTCGGGGTGAAGAGCCACTTGCGACTGACCGCGGACCTGATCGCCCCGTGCAGGATGCCCGGCCCGACGACGTACGGCGAGAACCCGTGGCCGGTGAGATAGCCGGTGGCGACGTAGCTCCACCCGTCGCCACTGAACAGCGGCGGGGCGAGCAGCAGCGGCACGGACCAGAGCGCCACCGCCCAACGGACCCAGCGGACCCCGTCGGGGCGGCCGCGGACGGCGCCGCGGAGTCGCCACCACGCCACGGTGAGGAGGACCAACCCGGCCACGCCGACGACCCCGCCCAGCGCGGTGTGCCAGGGCTGAGCGCGCAGGTGCGCCAAGGGCGCCCACTCCTTGACCCAACTCGGCGTGGGCACCGGCTGGTAGGTCAACCCCGCGAGCGCGATCAGCGCCGAGCCCATCAGTCCACCGAGCAGGCGCCACCGCATGCTCGCACGCTAGGCAGGCGACCTGTCGTGAGCTTGACGGCGACATGAAGGAGTGCCACGGCTCATTCGCGCGGCCAGAACTGGTGAGTCGCGCGGCCAGGAGTGGGGACTCGCGCGGCCAGAACCCGCAACTCGACGGCTCAGGCGTTCTCGCGGCGGAAGGTGGCGGTGCCCCACCACAGAGCGAGGGCGAAGAGCACGACGGACCAGCCGGTCCCCCAGAGCATCAAGCTGGGGTCGAAGCCGCCGCCGAAGGCGCTGCGCACCGCGTCGACGATCCAGCGGATCGGCATGAAGTCGGAGGCCCGCTGCAGCCAGGACGGCCCGATCGTCATCGGCAGCAGGATGCCGGAGAGCAGCAGCACCGGCATCATCACCATGTTGATCACCGGAGCCATCACGTCCTCGCTCTTGGTGGTCAGGGCGAGCGCGTTGGAGGCCGCGGCGCACGCACCCCCGATCAGCAGCGTGATGACCACACCGGTGATCACCCCGAGCGGCCCGGCCGACATGCCCATCGCATATCCGAGGCCGACGAGGATCAGCGCCTGCACGAGCAGCTGCAGCAGGTCGCGCAGGAGCCTTCCGAGCAGCAGCGCCGTCCGGCTCGCCGGCGTGACGCGCTCGGCCTCGATGACGCCTTCGCGCCATTCCCCGATGAGGCTGAACCCGGCGAAGAAGGCACCGAAGACACCGAGCTGGACGAGCATGCCGGGGACGAAGAAGGTGTAGGCGTTGTCCGCGCCGAACTGGCCGATCAGCGGCTTGAGCAGGGGCCCGAACAAGAGCAGGTAGAGGATCGGCTGGAGCATGCCGATGATCACCCACGCCGGATTGCGCAGGTTCATCCGCAGCTGTCGGCGGAACACGATCAGCGTCTCGCGCCAGAACGCTCCCCGGCGTACGGCGGGCCGGGCCTCGGGGCGTCCGAGCGAGGCGGTGGATGAGGCGGCCTCGCTCATCGGGCCATCGCTCCTTCGGTCGTGGGCTCTTCGGTGGCGGCGTCGGCATCGCGCAGCGAGCGTCCGGTCAGCGTGAGGAAGACGTCGTCGAGGGTGGGGCGGAGCACCTCGATCGACGCGAGGGGGATGCCCGCGCGGTCGAGGTCGCGCAGGAGTCCTGGGATCGCCCGACCGGCCCGCGGCACCCGGGCGCGGACGTGGTGGCCGGCGATCTCGACCCCCGGCCCGCCTGTGCCCGGTCGCTCCGCGAGGGAGCCGAGGCGCTCCGCCGCGGTGCTGACGTGGTCGGCCTCGGCGACCTCGAGGTCGACGAGGTCGCCGGCCACCTGGGCCTTGAGGTTGTCGGAGGTGTCGCTCGCGACGATGCGGCCCTTGTCGATGATGATGATCCGGTCGCTGAGCGCGTCGGCCTCGTCGAGGTAGTGCGTGGTGAGGAAGACCGTCGCTCCGCGGCGCGTGCGCAGGTCCGCGATGTGCTGCCAGAGGTTCGCGCGGGCCTGGGGGTCGAGCCCCGTCGTCGGCTCGTCGAGGAAGACCAGGCCCGGCTCGTGGATCAGTCCCATGACGATGTCGAGCCGCCGCTTCTGGCCGCCGGACATGGTGCGGGGCTTCCGGGTCCAGAGACCCTCGAGCTGGAGCTGCTCGAACAGCTCTCGCCCCCGAGCCTCCACCACCGCCCGGGGAAGGCCGTAGAGCATCCCGTGGTCGACGACCTCGTCGCCGGCGCGGGCAGCGCTGAAGGTGCCTCCCACCTGGGAGACGTAGCCGATGCTGCGGCGCACGGCGCGGGATTCGGTGGCGACGTCGTAGCCCGCCACCGTCGCCGTCCCCGCGGT
>JBQCCW010000107.1:0-10260 GCA_051961835.1 Marmoricola sp.
CGATCGCCGCCGCCCGGGCTGCGGAGGTCGCGGCCGGGGTCGAGGTGTTGCGGCTTGCGGTGGCGTGGGCCGATGCGCACCCCGCCCTGGACGACGAGGGGCGTCCGGTCCGGGTGCCTCTGGTGTCGGGGGAGGCGTTGGCGGCCCACTTCGCGGGGATCGATCCTGAGGAGTTTCGCGAGGCGATCGGGGACCGGCCCGCCTGGGCGGGGCTGCCGCGCCTGGCCTGGGATGCCGAGGCGGGGTTCGCCGTCACCGCGGGCCTGTCCACCCGCGCCGGGTCCGCGCTGCTCCGTGACGCCCTGATCCTTCGGCACCGCCTCCCCAGCATCTGGGCGAAGGTGACCGCCGGCCAGGTGCCGGCCTGGCGCGCCCGGTTGATCGCGGTGGAGGTCGCCGGCGCCCCCGACGACGTGTGTCAGGCGATCGACGCGGTCGTGGCACCGGTGGCGGACAAGGCCGGCACCATCACCGTCCGCCGCCTGGTCAACGAGGCGATGGTGCGCCTACGTCCGCGCAGCGACTTCGTCGGCGCGTTCTATCCCGATGTGGTGGCGGTGAGGTCCTGGCAGGACCTGGAACGCCGCTACGTCCACCTCGACCGCGACCACGTGGGTCACACCGCGATCGCGGGGATGGACATCCGCGCCGACTACGCGGACCTCGTCGATCTGGACACGGTGCTCACCGAGCTCGCCCACCGCCTGCCCGCCCTGGACCCCGAGGCGCGTCGGGAGACCCTCGACCAGCGCCGCGCCCGGGCGCTGGGGGTGCTGGCCGACCCCGCACGCGCCCACCAGATCCTCACCCAGTCCGAGCAGAGCGACCCCGACGATGGGCCCGCACCGGCCACGCCCCGGGCGGCGACGCGGCGCCGGTCCACGACCCTGGTGCTGCGGATCAGCGACCTCGCCCTGCTCGGGGTCGACGACGCCGGCACCATCGAGACCGGCCCCCGGGCCGGGGCCGCGGTGCTCGCCGAGACCATCGCCGCCTGGTGCGGGCGCCCGGCCACCGACCTCACCGTCCTCCCGGTCCTCGACACCGGCGCGCATCACGCCGGCACCGGCTACGCCGCCCCGGTGACGTTGAAGCGGCACCTGGCCGAGCGGGACCAGCACTGCCTGTTCCCGTTCTGCGACCGCCCCGCCCGAGCCTGCGACTGCGACCACGTCGTCCCGCACGGCACCGGCGGCCCGACCTGCAGCTGCAACACGATCCCGCTCTGCCGACATCATCACCGCTTGAAGACCCACGCCGGCTACCACGCCCACCTCGTCGAACCGGGCGTCGTGTGGTGGACCACCCCCTGGGGACACCAGTTCACCGTCAGCAGCGACGGCACGACCCCGGTCCACCGGGCACCACCCCGACCCGTCTGCCTCCAGTAGCGGCTGCCAGGTCAGGCCTCGAGGACCACCGGCACGATCATCGGGCGGCGGCGGTGGGTGTTCGAGACCCAGCGGCCCACGGTGCGGCGGATCGTCTGCTGCAGCTGGTGGGGATCGTCGACGCCGTCGGCGACCGCACGGTTCACCGCGTCGGCGATGGGGCCCTTGATGTCCTCGAACGTGGTGTCGTTCTCGGCGAAACCCCGGGCGTGGATCTCGGGTCCGCTGAGCACCTTCCCGGTCTGGGAGTCCACCACGACGATGACCGAGATGAAGCCCTCCTCGCCGAGGATCCTGCGGTCCTTGAGCGAGGACTCGGTGATGTCGCCGACCGAGGAGCCGTCGACGAAGACGTACCCGCAGTCGACCTTCCCGCTGATCGCCGCTCGCCCGTCGACGAGGTCGACGACCACGCCGTCCTCGGCGATGACGACCCGGTCGGCGGGCACGCCCGTCGCGCGGGCCAGGTCGGCGTTGGCGTGCAGGTGGCGCACCTCGCCGTGCACCGGCATCACGTTGCGGGGACGGACGATGTTGTAGCAGTAGAGGAGCTCGCCGGCGCTCGCGTGTCCGGAGACGTGGACGAGGGCGTTGCCCTTGTGCACCACCTCGGCGCCGCAGCGGACCAGGCCGTTGATCACCCGGTACACCGAGTTCTCGTTGCCCGGGATCAGCGAGGAGGCGAGGACGACGGTGTCCCCCTCCTCGAGGTGGACGAAGTTGTGGTTGCGCTGGGCGATCCGCGCCAGCGCGGACAGCGGCTCGCCCTGGGAGCCGGTGGAGATGAGCACGACCCGCTCCGGCGGCATGTCCGCGAGGTCCTTGGCGTCCACGAGCAGCCCGGGCGGGACGTCGAGATAGCCCAGCTCGCGCGCGATCCCCATGTTGCGGACCATCGACCGGCCCACGTAGGCGACCTTGCGACCGTGCCGCTCGGCCGCATCCATGACCTGCTGCACCCGGTGCACGTGGCTGGCGAAGCAGGCGACGATGACCCGCTGCTTGCTGCGGTGGAAGACCCTGTCGAGGACCGGGGCGATGTCCTTCTCCGAGGTGGTGAAGCCCGGCACCTCGGCGTTCGTGGAGTCGACGAGGAAGAGGTCGACACCCTCCTCGCCGAGCCTGGCAAACCCGCGCAGGTCGGTGATCCGGCCGTCGAGCGGCAGCTGGTCCATCTTGAAGTCGCCGGTGTGCAGCACCATGCCGGCCGGCGTACGGATCGCGACGGCGAGGGCGTCGGGGATGGAGTGGTTGACCGCGACGAACTCGAGGTCCCAGGGACCGAAGCTGATCCGGTCGCCCTCGGCCACGACGTGCTGCGGTGTGTTCTTCAGCCGGTGCTCGCGCAGCTTGGAGCTGACCAACGCAAGGGTGAGCTGGGAGCCGACCAACGGGATGTCGCCGCGCTCGCGCAGCAGGTACGGCACGGCGCCGATGTGGTCCTCGTGGCCATGGGTCAGCACGAGCGCGTCGACCGCGCCCAGCCGGTCCCTGATGAAGTCGAAGTCGGGGAGGATCAGGTCGACGCCGGGGTGGTTCTCCTCGGGGAACAGCACGCCGCAGTCGACGATCAGCAGCCGGCCGGCGTGCTCGAAGACCGTCATGTTGCGGCCGACCTCGCCGAGGCCGCCCAGCGGCACCACCCGCAGGCCGCCGGCGGGGAGCTCGGGCGGCGGTCCGAGCTCGAAGTGGGGGTGGCTCACGGAAGCAGACCTGCCTTCTCGAGGCCCGCGCGCAGCGCAGCGACCTCGTCGTCGTCGAGGGCGACCAGCGGGAGCCGGACGCGCCGGTTGTCGAGCAAGCCCGCCAGCTCCAGGGCGGCCTTCGCGGTGGTCGCGCCGTAGTTCGGCACTCCCATCACCGCATGGAAGGCCGGCACCAGCCGCTGGTAGGTGCGCAGCGCCGCGGCGTGGTCGCCGCGGTGGAAGTCGTCGATCATCCCCGCCAGCTGCGGGCCGGCGAGGTGGCCCACGACGCTCACCAGGCCACAGCCGCCGTGGGCGAGGTAGCCAAGGGTGTTGGCGTCGTCACCGGAGTACAGCGCGTACCCGAGCTCGACCAGCCGGGCGGCCGTGGCGAAGTCACCGGTCGCGTCCTTCACCGCCACGACCGACGGGTCGCCCGCGAGCGCCTCGTAGACCGACAGCGGGATGCGTGTGCCGGTCCGGCCCGGTACGTCGTACAGCATGGTGGGGAGCCCGGCGGCCTCGACGACGGCGCGGAAGTGCGCGAGGACGCCGGCCGGCGACGGCTTGTTGTAGTACGGCGTCACCAGCAGGATGCCGTCGGCGCCCTGCTTGGCCGCCTGCTCGGCCAGCTCGACCGAGTGCGCGGTGGTGTTGGTCCCGACGCCGGCGACGACGTGGGCCCGGTCGCCTACCGCCGCCTTGACGGTCGCGAGGATCTCGCCGTCCTCCGCGATCGAGGTCGTCGGCGACTCCCCCGTCGTCCCGGAGACGACCAGCCCGTCGTGCCCGTGGTCGACGAGGTGACGCGCCACCGTCGCGAGCGCGTCGTGGTCGACTGAGCCGTCCTCGGCGAAGGGCGTCACCATCGCGGTGAGCATGCGGCCGAACGGCGCCTCGCCGTGCTCCATCGCTCCAGCACTCATGAGGACCAGCCTATCGGCGGTCGGGCGCTGCGCCGTCCCCCAGCCGACGCACCAGGTCGGCCACCAGCTCCTCCGGGGACGGCCCCACGTCGACGGCCGCTCCCCGCTCGTCCTCCTCCAGCTCCTCGAACGCCGCGAACTGGGAGGGCATCAGCGACGGCGGCATGAAGTGCTGCTTGCGGCTGCGCTGCCGTTGCATGATGACGTCCTCGTCGCCCACCAGCTGCGCGAACCAGGCATCGGGACAGGTGCTGCGGATCAGGTCCCGGTAGGACCGCTTGAGCGCCGAGCACGCGACGACGCCGCCGTCCTCGTGCTCGGCCAGCCAGCGGCCGACGTCGGCGAGCCAGGGGCGCCGGTCGTCGTCGTTGAGCGGAATGCCCGAGCGCATCTTCTGGCGGTTGGCGTCGGGATGGAGGTCGTCGCCGTCGCAGAACGGGACGTCGAGCCGCTCGGCGAGCAGCTCCCCCACCGTGCTCTTCCCCGACCCGGAGACGCCGCAGACGACCACCCGGGGGCGCCCCGCGCTCACGAGGCGTCCTCCAGGTGCGGGCGGACCTGCTCGGCCACCAGGTCGAGGTGGTCGAGGTCGTGCAGGTCGAGCACCTGGAGGTACATCCGCTGGGTGCCGACGGCCGCGTACGCCTGGAGGGTGGCCACGACCTCCTCCGGCGTACCGGCGAGCCCGTCGCGGCGCAGGTCGTCGACGTCGCGTCCGATCGCGGCCGCGCGGCGGGCCACCTCCTCCTCATCCCGACCGCAGCACAGGACGAGCGCGTTGGACCACACGAGGCTGTCCGGATCGCGTCCGACCTCCTCGCACGCCGCGCGCACCCGTGCGAACTGCGCCGCGGTGACGTCCGTCGAGACGAACGGCAGGTTGAACTCGTCGGCGAACCGCGCGGCCAGCCGCGGCGTACGGCGCTTGCCGAGGCCGCCGATGATCACCGGCGGCCGCGGACGTTGCACCGGCTTGGGCAGAGCCGGGGAGTCCTCGAGCCGGTAGTGGGTCCCGCTGAAGGAGAACCGCTCCCCCGTCTCGGCGGCCCACATGCCGGTGAGGATCTCCAGCTGCTCCTCGAACCGGTCGAACCGCTCCCCCGTGTCGGGGAACGGGATGCCGTAGGCCCGGTGCTCGGCCTCGAACCAGCCCGCGCCGAGGCCGAGCTCGACGCGTCCGCCGCTCATCGCATCGACCTGGGCGACCTGGACCGCCAGCACGCCGGGGAACCGGAACGTCGCCGAGGTCATCAGCGTGCCGAGCCGGATCGTGCTGGTGTCCCGGGCCAGGCCGGCCAACGACGTCCAAGCGTCCGTCGGTCCGGGCAGGCCCTCGCCGCTCATGTGCAGGTAGTGGTCGGAGCGGAAGAACGCGCCGTAGCCCAGGGCCTCCGCCCGTCGGGCGACGGCGAGCAGATCGTCGTACGTCGCACCCTGCTGGGGCTCGGTGAACACGCGCAGCTCCATGGGAGCAACGTAGCCTCACCGGGGTGAGTCACTCCTCCGGCCTGCGGCTGAGCACGGTGATCCTCCCGGACCGGCGTTGGCAGGACGGAGGCCTCCAGCGCTGGCAGCGTGCCGAGGAGCTCGGGTTCCATGCCGCCTACACCTACGACCACCTGTCGTGGCGGCCGCCGTTCCGCGACGGCCCCTGGTTCGGCGCGGTGCCCACCCTGACCGCCGCCGCCCTCACGACCGAGCGGATCCGGCTCGGCACGATGGTGACCTCGCCCAACTTCCGGCACCCGGTGCCGCTGGCCAAGGACCTGCTCTCGCTCGACGACATCTCCGGCGGCCGCCTCACCGTCGGCATCGGCGCCGGCACCGCCTCCGGAGCCGACGCGACGGTGCTCGGGGACGCTCCCCGATCGCCCGGGGTGCGCGCTCGCCGGTTCGCCGAGATGGTGGAGATGCTCGACGTCCTGCTCACCCAGGACGAGACCACCTACCGCGGCGAGTTCTGGGCGGCCGAGTCGGCGCGGATGCTGCCCGGGTGCGTCCAGCGCCCGCGGATCCCGCTCGCCGTCGCAGCGACCGGCCCACGAGGCATGGCCGTCGCCGCTCGCTACGGGCAGGCGTGGGTGACCACCGGCGAGCCGACGCTGGAGCGCCAGCTGACGGGGCTCGACGCCGCCTGCCGTGAGGCCGGCCGTGATCCCGACTCCCTCGCTCGGGTGCTGCTCACCGGCTTCACCGCCGAGGGCAACGGCATCCTGGCGTCCGTGGACGCGTTCGTGGACTTCGCCGGTCGCCAGCGTCAGCTCGGGTTCGACGAGCTGGTCGTGCACTGGCCCGAGGCCGGGACGGTGTTCGAGGCCGACCAAGCCACCTTCGAGCGGATCGCGACCGACGCGCTGTCTCAGCTCGGCTGATACGGCACGGTGGCCCGCTCCCAGCGGACGATCTCGAACGGGACCGGCTCGTCGAGGTGGGGTTCGCGGGACACCTCGATCCACTCCACCGGATCGAAGGCGGGATACGTGGTGTCGCCCTCGGGTCGCAGGTGCACCTCGGTGAGCACCTGGGCATCGGCGACCGCGAGCGCCTCGGCGTAGACCCGGGCGCCCCCGACGACGTACACCTCCTCGTCGATGCCGCGGGCCAGCTCCAGCGCCGATGCGAGGTCGTGCGCGACGAGGACCCCGTCGGCAGCACGCCACTTCGCGTCGCGCGTGAGCACGATCGTCGTCCGGCCCGGGAGGGGCCGCCCGATCGAGGTGTACGTCGCGCGACCCATCACGAGGACGTGGCCCAGCGTCAGCGCCTTGAAGTGCGCGAAGTCCGCCGGGATGTGCCAGGGGATCGCGCCGTCCGCGCCGATCACGCCGTTGTCCGCGACGGCGGCGACCAGGGTGACGCTCATACGGCAATCGGGGCCTTGATCAGGGGGTGGGGGTCGTAGCCCTCCAGCCGGATGTCGTCGAGGTCGAACGCGTCGAGTGCGCGGACCGCGGGGTTGAGGTGGAGCGTCGGCAACGGCCGGGGGTCGCGAGTGAGCTGCAGCCGCGCCTGCTCCAGGTGGTTGAGGTAGAGGTGCGCGTCGCCGAGGGTGTGCACGAAGTCACCGACCTCGAGGCCCACGACCTGAGCCACCATGTGGGTGAGCAGCGCGTAGGAGGCGATGTTGAACGGCACGCCGAGGAAGACGTCGGCCGAGCGCTGGTAGAGCTGGCAGCTGAGCCGCCCCGGTCCTGACTCCTGGGGGGCGACGTAGAACTGGAACAGCGCGTGGCAGGGCGCGAGCGCCATGTCCGGGATGTCGGCCACGTTCCACGCCGAGACGATGTGGCGGCGCGAGTCGGGATTGCTGCGCAGCTGGTCGACGACCTGGGCGATCTGGTCGATGTGGCGGCCGTCGGGTGCCGGCCAGGAACGCCATTGATAGCCGTAGACGGGCCCGAGGTCGCCCTGGTCGTCGGCCCACTCGTCCCAGATCGTGATGCCTCGCTCCTGGAGCCAGCGCACGTTCGTGTCGCCGCGCAGGAACCACAGCAGCTCACCGAAGACCGAGCGGGTGTGGACCTTCTTGGTCGTCACCAGCGGGAAGCCGGCGCGCAGGTCGAACCGCATCTGGTGGCCGAAGACCGACCGGGTGCCGGTGCCCGTGCGGTCGGACTTCTCGACGCCCTCGTCGAGGATCCGCTGCACGAGGTCGAGGTAGGCGCGCACGGTGGGAGGTTACCGGGCGCGACATCGGGGCTGGGAGGATCACGGCCATGGTGGTCGGTGTCGTCGCCGGACTGGTGGCCGCGGTGCTCTACGGCGCTCCGGCGGCCCTCCAGGCGCGGGCGAGCCGGGCCCTTCCGTCGGGGTCCTGGTGGGAGGTGACCCGCGCCGCCCTCACCGACCGGGTCCTGCTCACGGTGGTCGCGTGCGACGTGCTCGGCGCGTGCTTCCACTACCTGGCGATCCTGCGGCTGCCGCTGTACCTCGCCCAGTGCCTGATCGCCACGTCCCTGCTCGCGACCGCCCTCGCCTCGGTCCGGCTGCTCCACGAGCGGCTCTCGACCCGGCAGTGGTCGGGCATCGGTCTCGTGGTGGCCGGCCTCGTCCTCCTCGCGCTCGGGGCGGGCCGGCCCGGCCACGACGGCACGGCCGACGCGGTGCTCCTCGGCCTTCTCATCGGGGCCGCCGCCGTGGCGGCGCTGGTGCTCGCCCTGCGGCTCGGGACCGGCTCGGCGCACCGGCTCCGGGGCGGGCTCGCGGCCGGCATCGCCTACGCGGTGCTCGCGGGCGCCTCCTACGGCGCGGTGCCGATCGGGGTGCGCCTCGTCGTCGCGCCGTACCTGCGCTGGCAGGTCCTCGCCGCGCTGGTGAGCCTCGCGGTGTTCGGCCTGCTCGGCTTCGCCTGCTACTCCCTGGCGATGCAGCGCGCACCGGTGGCCGCGGCCGGAGCGCCGCTCAGCCTCACCGAGACCCTGGTGCCCTCCCTCGCGGGGCTGGTCGTCTTCGGGGACCGGGTGCGCCCCGGTTGGGACGCCGTGGTCGTGCTCGGCGCGGTCCTCGCCCTCGCGGGGATCGCCGCGGTGTCGGCCGCCGCACCGGTCCCACCCCCGGCCGCCGAACCTGAGAGGGTGCTCCCGTGACCGGTCGTCCCGATGCCGACGTCTCCTGCCGCGTCGGGTGGGCCGACGACGCGGCGGGGATCGCCGCAGTGCAGGTCCGCGCCTGGCGGTCCTCCTACGCGACGCTGCTTCCCGCCTCGCTCCTGGAGAGCATGGAGGTCGAGGAGCTGACCGCGCACTGGCGAAAGGCCCTGACCGCCCCGGCCGACGCCCGACAGCGCGTCCTGGTGGCGTTGGAGCGCCACCGTGTCACCGGCTTCGTCCTCACCGCTCCCGCCACCGATCCCGACCTGGACCCGGTTGCGGTCGGCGAGCTCAGCGACCTCACCGTCGATCCCGACGACCAGCGGCACGGGCACGGCTCCCGGCTGATGCAGGCCGGCGTCGACACCCTGCGCGCCGATCGGTTCACTCGCGCCGTCACCTGGCTGCCCACCACCGCGGACGCGCAGCGGCGCTTCTGGACCGACGCCGGCTGGGAGCCCGACGGGGCGCACCGCACCCTCGACCTGACCGGCGACGGCAACACCGTGGTGCGCCAAATCCGTCTGCATACCGCCCTCGCCTGATGGCGGGCCTCGACCTCAGCCCTGCGCGCCGCCGGGAGATCGTGGCCGACGGTCTCGCGGTGGCGGTCGCCACCGGCCTGTACGGCGTCTCCTTCGGAGCGGTGTCGGTCGCGGCCGGTCTCGACGTCGTGCAGACCTGCGCGCTCTCGCTGCTGGTGTTCACCGGTGCGTCCCAGTTCGCCCTCGTCGGCGTTCTGGCCGCCGGTGGAACCCCCGTGGTGGCCGCCCTGTCCGGGCTGATGCTCGGCGTGCGCAACACGTTGTACGGCGTACGCCTCGCGCCGCTGCTCGGGTGGCGGGGGTGGCGTCGGGTGCTCGCCGCCCAGGTCGTCATCGACGAGTCGACGGCGATGAGCGTGCTGCGCGAGTCCGGTGCCGCCGCGCGGGTCGGGTTCCTGACCACCGGCATCGGGGTCTTCGTGCTGTGGAACGCCTTCACGCTGCTGGGCGCGCTGGCAGGCAGGGCACTCGGCGACCCCCGCGACTACGGGCTCGACGCGGCCGTGGGTGGGGCGTTCCTCGCGCTGCTGTGGCCCCGGCTCGGCTCGCGCACCGCCCGGGTCACCGCCCTGCTCGCCGCCGCGCTCGCGCTCGGCCTGGTGCCGCTCACGGCCGCCGGGGTCCCCGTGCTCGGCGCGGGGCTCATCGCGCTGCTCATGGGAGTGAGACGCCGATGACCTGGGCGGCGGTGCTCGGGTGCGCCCTGGGGTGCTACCTGCTGAAGCTCGCGGGACTCTGCATGCCCGCGCGGCTGCTCGCCAAGCCGGTGGTCCAGCGCGTCGCGGACCTCGTGCCGGTCGCCCTGCTGGCGGCTCTCATCGCGACCCAGGTCTTCGCCGGCCCCCAGCGCTCCCTCGTGGTGGACGGACGTGCCGTCGGGCTCGGGGCCGCCGCGGTGGCCCTGGTCCTGCGGGCACCGTTCCTCGTCGTGGTCTTCGTCGCCGCAGCTGCTGCTGCGGCCGCCCGCCTGGCATAGGAAGGGGAGCCCGCGTGCCCCGCGCGAGCTCCCCTGTCGTGGTCCCGGCGCCGCGTCCCCCGACTGGAAAGGCCGCGGCCCCACGGGCCGTCACCGATCCTGCCGTGCCCGTGGCCCCGGGGCGACCCCGTCACGCTTCAGGAACATG
>JBQCCW010000108.1:0-6702 GCA_051961835.1 Marmoricola sp.
GTTCGGGGTGTCAGGTGCTCGCTGTGCTGCCGGCGCTCGCTGCCGCGAGGGCCGACCGGGTGGACGGTCCGACGCCCAGGACCAATGCCTGGTGCAGGTCGGTGTCGGTGTCGACGTCGCGGCGCAAGGTGGCCAGCGGTGCGCTGATCTCGACGGCTCCGGACGCGCGGTGGGCCAGGGCCGAGTGGCGTCCGAAGTGCGGGTCGAGCACGTCGCCGGGCGCGGCGACGAGCAAGGTCGTGCCGGTGCCGTCGGCGTCGGCGACGAAGGCACGTCGCCCCGTCGCCTCCGTGAGCGCGTCGTCGAGATCCTCGGCCCGCAGGCAGGGGAGGTCGGCGCACATCGCGGCCACGGCGGCGTCGGGACGGCGGCGCCGCACCTCCTCGGCAGCAGCGCGCAGCGCGGCGTTGAGATCGCCGCGGCCTCGGTCGCCGAGCACGGTCACACCGGCCGGGCGCAGGTCCGGTACGTCGGTCACGACGACCACCTCGGCGACGCGGCGGGCCTCCACGGCGGCCGCCAGGGCATCGGCGGCGAAGCTCGCGGCCAGCGCCGGGGACCGCACGCCGGCGACACGCAAGCGGGTCTTGGCGCGCGGCCACGCCTTGACGGGGACGAGCAGCACGGTCGAGGTCATCGGCCCCATCATGCCCGCGTCACGCCCGGCGTCCGGCGCCTGGGCAGTAGTGTCTGCCGCGACGTCACGGGGCGTCGCAACCTCACCTGGGAGGAGTCGGCTGTGGCGAAGGTGCGCAAGCTGCAGCAGCGGCGCGGGTGGGCCTATTCGCTGGCCGTCTCCGTGGTGAAGCCGACGCTGCTGACCTTCACCCGGCGGGACTGGAAGGGCGGGGAGAACATCCCGGCCACCGGGGGCTGCGTCGTCGCGGTCAACCACATCTCCCAGATCGACCCGCTCACCCTCGCCCACTTCCTCTACGACCACGGGCGACTGCCGCGCTACCTGACCAAGGACGGGCTGTGGAACGTGCCCCTCCTCGACAAGGTCCTCGACAACAGCCGGATGATCCCGGTCTCCCGGCAGAGCACGGAGGCCGCTCGGGCGTTCGACGCCGCCGTCGAGGCGGTGCGCCACGGCGAGTGCATCGGCGTCTACGTCGAGGGGTCGATCACCCGTGACCCCGACGGGTGGCCGATGCGCGGGAAGACCGGCGCTGCCCGCATCGCGCTGGCCACCGGGTGCCCGGTCATCCCCGTGGGCCAGTGGGGAGCGCAGGACCTGCTGCCGGCGTACTCGAAGCGTCCCCGGCTGTTTCCGCCCGCCACGGTGCACTACGCGGCGGGGCCGCCGGTCCACCTCGCCGATCTGCAGGGCAGGCCGCTGACCAACGAGGTGCTGCACGAGGCGACCGACCGGATCATGGCCGCCATCACCCACCTCGTGGAGGACCTGCGCGGCGAGACGGCGCCGGCACAGCGGTTCGACCCGCGCGCAGCCGGCGTCCGCGAGACCGGCAACTACAAGAGCGACGAGCGGCGCCGCCGATGAGCCGGGTCGCCGTCTTCGGTGCCGGCTCCTGGGGCACCGCGTTCTCCCTGGTGCTCGCCGACGCCGGCAACGAGGTGACGATCTGGGGTCGCCGTCCCGACCTCTGCGCGACGATCAACGATCGGCACGAGAACGTCGACTACTTCCCGGGCATCACCCTGCCCGACGCCGTGCATGCCACGCACGACCCGGCCGAGGCCGCCCGCGGCGCGGAGTTCGTCGTGCTGTCCGTGCCCTCCCAGAAGCTGCGGGAGAACCTCCAGGAGTGGGCGCCGGCCCTGCCCGGCGACGCCGTCTTCGTGTCGCTGATGAAGGGCGTCGAGCTCGGCACCGTCCAGCGGATGTCCGAGGTGATCGGCGAGGTCACCGGTGCCGGGGCCGAACGCATCGCCGTGGTGAGCGGGCCGAACCTCGCCAAGGAGATCGCGCTGCGCGAGCCGGCCGCCAGTGTGGTCGCCTGCGCCGACGACAACGTGGCGCAACGGCTCCAGAAGGCCTGTCACACCAAGGCGTTCCGCCCCTACCGCAGTACCGACGTCGTGGGGTGCGAGGTCGGGGGGGCGTACAAGAACGTGGTGGCGCTGTGCGTCGGCATGGCGGTCGGGCTCGGCTTCGGCGACAACACGACCGCCTCGGTGATCACCCGGGGTCTGGCCGAGACCGCTCGGCTCGGCACGAAGCTCGGCGCCGACCCGATGACGCTGATGGGCCTTGCCGGCCTGGGCGACCTCGTCGCCACCTGCTCCTCGCCGCTGTCGCGCAACCGCACCTTCGGGGAGAAGCTGGGACAGGGCATGACGACCGAGGAGATCGTCGCCTCCACGCGGCAGGTCGCCGAGGGCGCGAAGTCCTGCTCGTCGCTCCTGGACCTGGCGCGGCGCAACGAGGTGGACGCGCCGATCGCGCTGTACGTCGACGCCGTCGTCCGTGGCGAGATGAGCGCGCGCGACATGATGGATGCCTTCATCGCCCGCAACACCAAGGCCGAGCGGGACTAGCCCGCGGCGGCCTCCAGCGCCTGGGCGAGGTCGGCCCAGAGGTCCTCGACGTCCTCGATGCCGACCGAGAGCCGGAGCAGGCCCGCGGGGATCGTCTCGGGCTCGAGCTTCCAGCGACGACGGCGCTCCAGGGTCGACTCCACCCCGCCCAGCGAGGTCGTGTAGACCCACAGCCGCGTCGCGTGCTGGACCCGGTCGGCGATGTCGCCGTCGGCGAGCACGGGGCACACGATGGCGCCGAAGCCGGGGTAGCGCACCGCGGTCACGGCCGGGTGGGCGCGCAGGCGGTCGGCGAGCTCCGCCGCGTTGGCGCACGCCCGCTCCATCCGGAGCGCGAGCGTGCGGACGCCGCGCAGCGTCAGCCACGCCTCGAACGGTCCCGGGACGGCGCCGAGCAGGTCACGACGACCCTTGAGGACGTCGTACAACGCGTCGTCGGTCACCATCAGCGCGCCCATCTGGACGTCGGAGTGGCCGGCGAGGTACTTCGTGGCCGAGTGCACGACGATGTCGGCGCCGAGCGCCAGCGGCTGCTGCAGCAGCGGCGTGGCGAAGGTGTTGTCGACGACCACGTGCGCACCCGCCTCGTGTGCGGCGCGGGCGATCGTCTCGAGGTCGGCGATCTCGAGAGCGGGGTTGGTCGGCGACTCCAGCCACACCAGCGCCGCGTCGTCGCACGCCGCGATGACCGCTGCGGTGTCGGTGATGTCGACCAGGCGCGCCGTCGCCCGGCCCCGACGCTCCAGGTCGGCGAGCTGGGAGACCGTGCCGTTGTAGGCGTGCTTCGGCACGACCACGACGCCGTCGTTGGCCACCAGGTCGAGCACGGCGGAGACGGCGGCGAGGCCGCTGGCGAAGGTCAGGCACCGTCCGCCCTCGAGCGCACCGAGCGTCTCCTCGAGCGCCGTCCACGTGGGGTTGCCGAAGCGGCCGTACTCCAGGTCGCCGCCGGCGACGAACGTGGACGCCATCGTGATCGGGGTGTTGAGCGGCTGGTCGGCCTCGTGCGGGGGGCGGCCGGCTTGGACGACGGTGGTGGCGGGGCGCATGGCGTCAGCGTACGAAGACGTCGCACCGGTAGGGTCGCCGGGCAATGGACACCACCGCGCGCAAGCCTCGGGTCGCCGTCGTCTTCGGCGGCCGGTCCAGTGAGCACTCGATCTCCTGCATCTCCGCAGGCAGCGTGATCGCCGCCCTCGACCCGGAGCGGTACGACGTCGTGCCGGTCGGGATCTCCCGCGACGGCCGGTGGGTGCTGCAGTCTGCCGAGCCGGGCCGGCTCGCGTTGGGCCCCTCCGGGGAGATGCCGGTCGTGGACGGGACCCGCGAGGTCGTCCTCGGCACGTCCGCGGAGCTGGTGGTCAGCGAGCCCGGCGAGGTCCCGCGCGCGCTAGGACAGGTCGACGTCGTGTTCCCCGTGATGCACGGACCGTGGGGTCAGGACGGCACGCTGCAAGGGCTCCTCGAGCTCGCCGGCGTCCGGTACGTCGGCGCCGGCGTGCTGTCCTCCGCGGTCGGCACCGACAAGCACTTCATGAAGCTGCTGTTTCGCGCGGCCGGCCTGCCGGTGGTGCCGTGGGTGCTGGTGCGCCCGGAGTCCTGGCCGGGAGGGCGGGCGACGATCCATGCCGAGGTCGCCGAGCTCGGCTACCCGGTCTTCGTCAAGCCGGCGCGGGCGGGGTCGAGCTTCGGGATCACCCGCGTCGACGACGAGGCCGCGCTCGACGCGGCGATCGAGCTGGCGCGCGAGCACGACCCCAAGGTGCTGGTGGAGGCAGCGGCACTGGGCTGCCGGGAGGTCGAGATCGGTGTCCTGCAGGGCCGCGAGGGCGGCGCGCCGGAGACGAGCGCGATCGCGGAGATCACCGTCGGCGGCGAGCACGCGTTCTACGACTTCGAGGCCAAGTACCTCGAGGAGAGCTACCGGATCCCGGCCGACCTGACCCGGGACGTGGCCGAGCGGGTCGCGGAGATGGCGCGCCGGGCCTTCCTGGCGCTCGACGTCGAGGGCCTGGCTCGCATCGACTTCTTCGTCGCCCCCGACGGCACGGTGCTCGTCAACGAGGTCGAGACCATGCCCGGGTTCACCAGCACGTCGATGTTCCCGCTGCTGTGGCAGGCCTCCGGACTCTCCTACCCGGACCTGGTCGACCGCTTGGTCCAGCTCGCCCTGCACCGGAGCACCGGCCTGCGCTGAGCCGGCTCAGGAGCAGTGGCCGTGCGCCCGGGTGTGCGCGCGGATCGCCTGGTCGAGGTCGGCCATGACCTCGCTCGGACCGTTGGGCCGGTAGCGCGCCGGGATCCGGACCGTCAGGTGCACTCCCCGGTGACTCAGGGACATGTCGATGCGCGAGCCCAGGTCGTCGATCTCGGCGGGCGGCACCGTCCACCCGATCCCGTTGCGGGTCTCGCAGGGGTCGCTCTCGGGCTTGCCGGGGACGACCTGGGGTCCGCACCGCAGCACGATCGGCGGGTCGCCCCAGGCCGCGGCGTACGAGGAGCCGTCGACCGGGCGGCGCTTCTGCCCGGCGACACGGTGGGGGAGGTCGGCGAGCAGTGCACGGCACGTCGTCCGGGCGCCGGCGTCGACCGGGAACGACACGATGCTGACGGTGTTGCCGCCGCAGCCGGCCAGCGTGCCGGCGAGCAGGGTCAGGGCCGCGACGGACAGCGCGGTGCGGCCGGGCAGCGGGCGCGGAGCGTGCGCGCGCGCCACCTCAGATGTGGACGACCGGGCAGGTCAGCGTGCGGGTGATGCCCTCGAGGGTCTGGACCTTGGCCACGACCAGCTTGCCGAGCTCGTCGACGTTGCGGGCCTCGGCGCGCACGATGACGTCGTAGGGGCCGGTGACGTCCTCGGCGACGATGACGCCCTTGATCTCGGTGATCTGGGCAGCGACCTCCGCAGCCTTGCCCACGTCGGTCTGGATGAGGATGTAGGCCTGCACCACCATGGCGAACTCCAAGCTCTGCGGGACGACTTCCGGACGCGTCGCAACCTACCCGACGCGTCCGGCGCCCGGTACCGGCGGACCTCTCCGACGGCGCCCCACGGCGTCCCTGCGGGCCGCTTCTGATGGGATGGCGCCATGACGCTCGACCGGCCCGCCGATCCACCTGCCGGCACGACCCTGGCGGACCTGGGGGAGTTCGAGCTGGTCCGCGCCCTGGTCGCGCGCTTCCCCCAAGGACCGCTGGTGCACCTGGGCCCCGGCGACGACGCGGCCCTGCTGCGCACGCCGCGCGGCCACGTCGTGGTCTCCACCGACCTCCTGGTCGAGGACCGCCATTTCCGCCGCTCGTGGTCCTCCGCCCGCGACGTGGGCCACCGGGCGGCGGCTCAGAACCTCGCCGACATCGCCGCCATGGGCGGCACCGCGACGGCACTCACCGTCGCCCTCGGCGCCCCGGGGGACCTGCCCGCCGCCTGGGCGTTGGACCTCGCCGACGGGATCGCGGCGGAGGCGCAGCTCGTCGGCGCCAGCGTGATCGGCGGCGACCTCACCGCCTCGCGCGACGTCGTCGTCTCCATCACGGTGCTCGGGCAGTGCGACGTCGCCCCGGTACGTCGCTCGGGCGCCGGGCCGGGCGACGTGGTGGCCCTGGCCGGCCGGCAGGGGTGGGCGGCCGGTGGCCTGGCGGTGCTGACGCGGGGCTTCCGCAGCCCTCGGGTCCTCGTCGAGGCACACCAGCGCCCCCAGCCGCCGTACGGCGCCGGACCGGCCGCGGCCGCCGCCGGCGCGACCGCGATGATCGACGTCTCCGACGGGCTGGTCGCGGACGCCGGTCACGTCGCCGCGGGCTCCGGGGTGTGGATCGACCTGCGCGGCAGCGCCTTCGAGCCGACCGAGGCGATGGTGTCGGTCGGCGCGGCGCTGGGCGTGGACCCGATGACGTTCATCCTCGGCGGGGGCGACGACCACGCGCTGCTCGCCACGTTCCCCGCCGACGTGGCGCTCCCCGAGGGCTTCCGGATCATCGGAGCGGTGCAGGCCAGTGAGGAGCCCCGCGTCACCGTGGACGGAGCGCCCTACGAGGGCTCCGGCGGCCACGTGCACTTCTGAGGAAAAGCAGCTGAGGCCGCCACCCACGGGGTGACGGCCTCAGCGCAGAGCTGGGGTCAGCGGCTGACCTTGCCGGCCTTCAGGCAGCCGGTGCAGACGTTGAGGCGCTTCGGGGTGCCGTTGACGACGGCGC
>JBQCCW010000109.1:0-27694 GCA_051961835.1 Marmoricola sp.
CGGGAAGTTCTCCTCGCCGGCGCGGCGCCGAAGGCCGGCGAGGATGCCGTCGTCGGTGTGCGCGCGTACCGTCGAGACACCCGGGTACCCGCGGCCACCGAGAGTGTCCGCTGCTGTCACGCTCCCAGCCTTGCTCGCCGAAGATGCGAAATCTTGAGACAGGGGCCACGATGAGAACCGTTGAATTTGTCATCGAACGACAACCGAGCCGAGGAGTGACCATCCCAACCGCACGCCCTGCCGTTCCGCGGGGACGCGCGGCTCGCGTCCGGGGCGGTCGGCGATGAGCGTCGAGGCAACGGAGCGTCGACGGCTCGAGCTGGTGATCGTCGCGCGGCTGCCGCTGCTGCTGGAGGAGGTGCGCGACCGCCTGGCGCACCGGTGGCCGGACTACGCCGACTTCCTCGCGACCGACGAGGAGGGTGTGGTCGAGGCTGCGCGGCTCTTCGTGCACCGGCTCGTGGAGATCTCCGACGACCCGCCCGAGCGCGCCTACGACCTTCCCCACCCCGGCGACGAGACCGCCCACCTCGTGTTCGAGCAGATCGGTCGCCAGCAGCTGCTCGAGGGGGTGGAGCTGACCCGGTTGCTCACCGCGTTCCAGCTCGGCGCGCGGATCGCCTGGCGGCACGTCTCCGCGGCAGCGGTGGAGATCGACTTCCCGGCGCCGACGATCGCCGCGCTGGGCGACGCGGTCTTCGTGTTCGTCAACCAGCTGTCGTTCTCCGCCGCCCGCGGCTACCTCGCCGCCCAGCAGGAGGACCACCGGGCCCGGGAGCACCGCCGCGAGGAGCTCGTCGATCTGTTGCTGTCGGGGAGGGCCGGCGCCGAGGCGATCGCTGCCGCCGCGGAGCGGGCCGCATGGGCGCTGCCGGTGACGGCCGGGGTCGTGCTCGTGGACCCCGACGACGAGGCCGCCGGACGGGTCGTCGACCGGCTGGGCCCCGACTGCCTGCCGGTGCGTCGGGAGGGACTGCGCGGTGCGGTGGTCCCCGACCCGGCCGGTCGCCGGCGCCAGCTCACCGCGCAGCTGCAGGGCACTCGCGCGGTGGTCGGCTCTGCGGTCGCCCTGGATGCCCTGCCGCGCAGCTGCGAGGTCGCGCGCACCGCCGCACTGCTCTGCCGTCAGGGGTTGCTCGAGGGCGACCCGGTGTTCGCCGAGGAGCACCTGGACACGATCATCGTGTGGCGCGACCAGGCGATGCTCGAGGACCTTCGGGCACAGGTCCTCGCTCCCCTCGACGGCCTCACCGACGGCACCCGGGAGCGCCTGGTCGAGACGCTGCGGAGCTGGTTGCTCCACCAGGGCGGCAACGCCGCCATGGCCGAGGACCTCCGGGTGCATCCGCAGACCGTCCGCTATCGGATGGGCCAGCTCCGGGAGCTCTACGGCACGGTGCTCGACGACCCCCGCGAGCGGGCGCGACTGCTCCTCGCCCTCGGCTGGCACCCCGGCCGCTCACCCGACCAGCGGTGAGGCCTCCTCGTCCTCGGCTGCCACGCCACGACCGGCCAGCCGGTGCAGGCTGCTCGCGAGGTGCTCGGCCAGGGCCCCCGCGTCGAGGAGGGCCGGATCGGTGGCCACGCCGAGGCCCAGCCGGCCGTCCCAGCTCAGCGCGCCGAGGCTGAGGACGGTGCCGGGCGCGACCGGCAGGATCGGGTAGACCCACGGCATCGGCTGGCCGACGAACGTCATCGTCGCCGTCGGGCCGGGCATGTTCGACACGACGCCGTGGAAGAACCGGTCGCCGTAGACGGTGCGGGCGAACCAGCCCACTGCGGGCTCGGGCAGCAGCCGCAGCCCGGTGGCCATCACGAAACGCGACGCCAGCGCACGCGTGGGCCGGCGCAGCCGACGGGACTGGGCCGCCACGGCGGCGAGCCGGTCGGCGAAGGGCCGGTCGTCGACCGGGACGTCGATCATCACCGCGGCGGTCGCGTTGCCCTCGGCGCTGCTGTCCGGGGTGCGCACCATCAGCGGCACCGAGCACCGCATCGTGCCGCCCATCTGGTCGGCGGTCGCCGGCGCGAGGCGACGTACGCCCTCGGCGACCAGCGCGAGCACCAGGTCGGTCACGCGGGTGTCGAGCAGCGCCGCGGCGTGCCGGGCATCCTCGAGCGCCACGTCGGCCACTGCGAAGTCGCGGCGCAACGACTGCCCCTGCAACCGGCGGCTCGACCCATCGGTCGCGAGCTGGGCGAGCCCGGTGGTCACAGCCGCCGCCCGGAGCAGCGGGCCGGGCCCCGAGCCCTCCGGCACCGGGACGCCGGTGCGGGGCCGGAACAGGCGTAGCGACTGCAGGACGGTGCCGATGCCGTCGGCGACGGCGTGGTGCACGAGCAGCACGAGAGCAGAGCTGCGCGGCTCCCCGGCGGGCGCGATGTCGCGGACCATCACGATGCGCCACAGCGGCCGGTCTCGTGGCAGCGGCTGCTCGGCGACCTCGGCCATCACCCGACGCAACCCGTCGGGTCCCCCGACCGGTCCGGTCTCGGTGACGTGGGCGGCGAGGTCCACGTCATCCACCTCGATCCACCGGGTCCGGCGCCACCGCCCCCGGCGGACGGCACGCTGCCGGAAGCGGGGCAGGTCGGCCAGCTCCCCGCGCACCAGGGCCCGCACGGCCTCGAGCGACGGCTCGTCCCCCGAGGCGTCGAGGACGACCAGGCCGCCGACGTGGTGCGGGGCGCCGGTCTCCTCGACGTGCCGGAAGAACGCGTCGGCCGGGGCGACGACCTCGCCGGGGACCTCGTGCCACCACGCGGAGAGGCGTACGCCGATCAGCACGGGGATCACGACGGCGACCGCGTCGAGCAGGTAGTGGTTGGCCGTGGCCATCACGACGTACACGGTGAGGGCCACGTGCACCGCGGAGAGCACCTGCACCCAGCGGCTGCCGTTGATGCGGGCGAGCACGACGCTCACCCACAGCGCCCAGCCGACGTGCAGCGACGGCATGGCGGCGAGCTGGTTGGCGCCGCTGACCCAGCTGGACCCCCAGGAGCCCACGGTGCCGCCGCGCGTCACGGTGTCGACGAAGCCCAGAGCGGAGAGCATGCGCGGCGGCGCCGTGGGAAAGAGCGCGAAGCAGGTGATCGCGAGGATGTTGAGGATGAGGAAGGAGTCGCGCGCCAGCAGCCAGAGGTCGCGCCGCTTGACCCACACCCAGGCGAGCAGCGCGAGGGCGCTGAGGATGTACGTGCTGGCGTACTCGTAGTTGGCCAGCGTGGCCAGGACGTGGTGCCCCGCGAGAGCATGGTTGAGCGTGCGCTCGATGTCGATGTGCAGGCGTTGCTCGAGGTCGAACAGCGCGTGACCGTGCTGCCGCGCCGCCGCGGCGCGGGCGGGGGTCGCCGATGCGTCGACCAGCAGGTAGTACCCGAACAGCAGCAGGCCTAGGGCGAACTGGCGCCAGAGCACGAGGTGGGGCACAGGGAGGTCAGCGCGATCGGCGCGGTGCTCGCGCGGGGCCCGGGTCACCTCTTGGTGATAGCACAGGAGCGGGTCGATGAAACGTCGACGACTCCCTGCCGGGCCGTCGTGGCGCGGCTCGGCGCGCTCAGGCGGCCGGCGCTGACGCGGTTGCCGGCGACGAACCGAAGCGGAACCTCACGCCCTCGATCCGCCGCAAGCGGGACCAACCCCAGTAGCTGCAGACGCCGATCGACAGGGCGGTGAGCAGCCCGCTGAACACGCCGCGGGAGAAGATGCCGGCGGCGATCCCGAAGTGCAGCACGCCGAGGCTCATGCCGGCGTCGAGGAGCCGGGAGACGCCCCACAGCAGCGAGACCTGGACGAACATCCGCCGGACCCGCTCGTCACTGACCAGGCCATGCGGGAGCTTCACGAAGTCCTGGGCCAGCCGCAGCGTGATCGGACGTCCGATCAGGGCGCTGCCGATGAACAGGGTCGCCATCACCATCGAGCCGGCGACCGGCTGGAGGAGGTAGACGTACACGCTCGAGAGCGCCAGCGCGATCGACGTCCGCGCCACCAGCATGCACAACGCGAGCAGCAGCGTGCCGGGCACGCGGCGCACCGTGGTGAGACGCACCGCCACCGTCAGCGCGCACCACACCAGCACCGCGATCAGTCCCGTGACGCCGCCGACGGTGAGCATGCAGACGTAGAGGAGAAGCGTCGGCACCACCACGGTCTCAAGAAGCAGCCGGAGTCCGTTCATGAGCGTCGGCTTGAGGTGCCCGAGATCGATGACGTGCTCCGCCCACCCGTGGGCGCCGTGGCCGGACTGTTCCCGTGCAGTACTGGTCACTCATCGAGTGTCGCATCTTCTCCGCCTGATTGGTCCTCTTCTCGGCGAATCCACAGGTCCGAGGAGGGTGAGTGCGCCAGGCCCACCGCGCCTGCCACCACGAGGAGGCCGGCCACCACGATGGCGGCGACGGTGCCGCCGTGGGAGGGCAGCGCGATCGGGAATGCGAGGACGCCCACGGCGTAGCTGGCGATCGGGTTCACCGACTCCTTGGTGGCGACTCCCCAGGGCAGCGGGCCGTTGGCGAAGGCGGCCTGCTCGAGGACGAGGCCGAGGGCGGTGGAGACCGCGAGCGCGTACCCGACCCAGTCGGTGGCGGTCGCCGCGATGCCCTGGTTGAGCAGTTCGTCGGAGGTCAGCTTGATGAACACCGCCGTCATCGCGAAGCAGATCCCGGCCGCGGCGCCGGAGGCCAGCACCATCACGTTCGGCCCGAGACGGGACGCGATCGGAACGAACACGACGATCGCAGCCAGGGCGCAGACCGCGGCGAGCACGATCTTGGACCGGTCGACCGCGGCGCCGGTGGGCACGGCGTGCACCACGACGAGGAGCAGCACCAGGCCGGCGCAGATCGACAGGCCGGCACCCCAGTCGCGCAGCCGCGGCCAGCGGCGTCGCTCCAGGGAGGCCATCGGCATCGCGAAGAGCAGCTGGGTGGCCAGCAACGGCTGCACCTCGGCGACCGAGCCGAGGTGCAGCGCCGCGGCCTGTGCCCCGAACCCGGCGAGGTTCACCAGCCAGCCCTTGAGCCAGACCCGGTCGCGGACGAGCTTCGCCATCAGGGCGTAGGCGCCCTCGACGACCCCGTGGCCCTCCCGGGTGGTCTTCCGCGCGGCCTGCTGCTGGTAGTAGGCGGCTCCGGCGAAGAGGAAGGAGGCGAGGAGGCCCAACAGGACCGCCCCCACGGCGGTGCTCATCGTCCTGGGCTCTCCTCATCGGATCTGGCGTCAGGGTGGACATCCTCCCCGAAGCGCAGGGAGAGCCGTCGGTACGTCTCGGGCGCCGCGGCGCGGACCGCCGCGCCGACGCGCAGCCACGCAGGTACCCATCTCTCGCCGCGTCCGTCACGCAGGCTCGCGACCACGGCGTCCGCGACCCGTGCGGCCGGCACCGGGCGGGGCGATCGGCGGTCATAGGGCCGTCCCCGGTTGCGGAAGAAGTCGGTGGCCACCACGCCGGGGACCACGGTGCCGACGCTCACGCCGGAGCCGGCCAGCTCCTGCCCGAGGCTCTCCGCGAAGCAGTCGATCCCCGCCTTCGCCGCCGCGTACGCCGCCTCCCCGGCGACCCCCGTCCGGCCGGCCACCGAGCCGACCAGCACCACCGCCCCGCGACCGCGCGCCAGCATGCCCGGCAGCACGGCGTGCACGAGGTGCAGCGGCGCGAGGAGGTCGGTCGCCAGCACGGTGTCCAGAGCCGCCGGCGACATCGCGCTGAACGGGCCCGACCAGCCGACGCCGGCGTTCGCCACCACGGCGTCGAGTCGGCCGTGCACACCGGCCGCCTCCTCGGCCAGGGTGCGCGCCGCGGTCGCGGCGCTCAGGTCGGCGACCAGCGCGGTCGCCCCCAGGCGATCGGCGACCGCCTGCGTGCGGTCCGGGTCGCGGCCGTGCACCAGGACGCGGGCCCCGGCGGCGACGCACCGCTCGGCGACCGCCGTACCGATGCCCGCGGACGCGCCGGTGACCAGCACGATGCTCCCCCGCAGCTCCATCCGCCCCACTCCCCTCTCCCCCTCCGGGCCCCTCTGCAGGTCCCCCTCGGCTGGCCCCCCTCGTCTGGCCCCCCTCGGATGGATACCACCCCCACCCCCGCGAGTTGCGGGTTGTGGCCCGCCGAGTTGCGGGTTGTCGCCCCGCGAGTTGCGCTTTGTGGCCCCGCGACTCGTGAGCCCTGTCCGGCAGGATGAAGGCGTGGAGAGGTTCAGTGCGGCGACCCGGGCGTGGTTCGAGGCCGCCTTCGCCGCACCGACGCCCGCTCAGGAGGGCGCGTGGGAGGCGATCGCGGCGGGTCGCCACGCCCTTGTCGTGGCCCCGACCGGGTCCGGCAAGACGCTGTCGGCGTTCCTATGGGCGCTCGACCGGCTCTTCGTCGAAGGTCCGCCCGCCGAGAAGCAACGCCGCTGCCGGATCCTGTATGTCTCGCCCCTGAAGGCACTCGCCGTCGATGTCGAACGCAACCTGCGCGCTCCGCTCGCCGGGATCCGCCACACCGCTGCCAGGCTGGGCGAGGAGCTGCCCGAAGTGACCGTGGCGACGCGATCGGGCGACACCCCCGCGACCGACCGGCGCCGGATCCAGACGGCGCCTCCGGACATCCTCATCACGACGCCCGAGTCGCTGTTCCTCATGCTCACCTCGCAGGCGCGCGAGGCACTCCGCGGCGTGGAGACCGTCATCCTCGACGAGGTCCACGCCGTCGCGGGCAGCAAGCGCGGCGCCCACCTCGCCCTCACCCTGGAGCGGCTCGACGCGCTCCTCGAGAGGCCGGCTCAGCGCATCGGCCTCTCGGCGACGGTCCGGCCGATCGAGGAGGTCGCCCGGTTCCTCGGCGGAGCTGCGCCGGTCGAGGTGGTCGCCCCGCCGAGCGAGAAGCGGTGGGACCTCGACGTCGTCGTGCCCGTCGAGGACATGACCCAGCTCGACACCGACGACGACGCGCACCCGGGCCGCAACGCCTCGATCTGGCCCCATGTCGAGGAGCACGTCGTCGACCTCGTCGAGCAGCACCGCTCGACGATCGTCTTCGCGAACAGCCGCCGCCTGGCCGAGCGTCTCACCTCGCGGCTCAACGAGATCGCGGCCGAGCGCGCAGGCGTCGCCGTACCCGCCCCAACTGAGAACTCGCCGGGCCACAACCGGCAACTCGGCGGGCCACAACCCGCAACTCGCGGGGAGGGGGTGGGGGTGCTGGCGCGGGCGCACCACGGGTCGGTGTCGAAGGAGCAGCGGGCGGTCATCGAGGACGACCTGAATCGGGGGCGGCTGCCGTGCGTGGTGGCGACCAGCAGCCTCGAGCTTGGCATCGACATGGGCGACGTCGACCTCGTTGTGCAGATCGGCTCGCCGCCCTCGGTCGCCAGCGGCCTGCAGCGCGTGGGCCGTGCCGGGCACCAGGTGGGCGAGGTCTCCCACGGCGTGTTCTACCCCGAGCATCGCGGCGCCCTGGTGCCCACCGCCGTCACCGTCGAGCGGATGCGCGCAGGGCGGATCGAGGCGCTCTCCCTTCCCACCAACCCGCTCGACGTGCTGGCCCAGCAGGTGGTGGCAGCCGTCGCCGTCGACACCTGGTCGGTCGACGACCTCTTCGCGACGGTACGCCGGGCTGCGTCGTACGCCGCCCTGCCGCGCACCGCGTACGAGGCGACCCTCGACCTGCTCGCCGGGCGCTACCCCAGCGACGAGTTCGCCGAGCTGAGGCCGCGCATCGTGTGGGACAGGGTCACCGGCCAGGTGAGTGGGCGCCCCGGAGCGCAGCGCCTGGCCGTGACCAGCGGGGGCACCATCCCCGACCGCGGCCTGTTCGGGGTGTTCCTCGTCGGGGGCGCGACGGGCACCGGCGGCGCGCGGGTCGGTGAGCTCGACGAGGAGATGGTGTACGAGTCGCGGGTGGGCGACGTGTTCACGCTGGGCACCAGCAGCTGGCGCATCGAGGACATCACCCACGACCGGGTGCTCGTCTCCCCCGCTCCGGGGCAACCCGGCCGGCTCCCGTTCTGGACCGGGGACAGCCTGGGCCGCCCCGCCGAGCTGGGCGAGGCCGTCGGCGGCTTCACCCGGGAGATCGTTGCGTTGACCGAGGCGGCCGCGCTCGCCCGGTGCCGCGACGCCGGACTGGACGAGCACGCGGCCGCCAACCTGGTCGCCCTGCTCGGCGAGCAGCGCGAGGCGACCGGCGTGGTGCCCGACGACCGCCGGCTGGTCGTCGAGCGGTTCCGCGACGAGCTGGGCGACTGGCGGTTGGTGGTGCACTCCCCCTACGGGACTCCTGTGCACGCCCCGTGGGCGCTCGCGATCGGTGCACGGCTGCGCGAGCGGTATGGCATGGACGCCCAGGTGATGGCCTCCGACGACGGCATCGTGTGCCGCATCCCGGAGACCGACCAGGACCCGCCCGGCGCGGAGCTGCTCGCCTTCGAGCCCGACGAGATCGAGCCGCTGGTGGTCGCGGAGGTGGGCGGCTCCGCGCTGTTCGCCTCGCGGTTCCGAGAGTGTGCGGCACGTGCGCTGTTGCTGCCACGCCGCGACCCCGGCCGCCGTTCACCGCTGTGGCAGCAACGCCAGCGCAGCGCCCAGCTGCTCGCCGTCGCCTCGCGCTACCCCAGCTTCCCGATCGTGCTCGAGACGGTGCGCGAGGTCCTCCAGGACGTGTACGACGTGCCCGCGCTCGTCGGCCTCCTCCGCCGCGTCGCGAACCGCAGCGTCGCGCTCCTCGACGTGACCACGACCCGCCCTTCGCCCTTCGCGCAGTCCCTGCTGTTCGGCTACGTCGCGGCCTTCATGTACGAGGGCGACTCGCCGCTGGCCGAGCGCCGTGCCGCCGCGCTCACCCTCGACCAGGGCCTCCTCGCCGAGCTGTTGGGGCGCGCGGAGCTCCGCGAGCTGCTCGACCCCGACGTGCTCGCGGAGGTGGAGGCGGAGCTGCAGCGGCTCCCGCACCCGGGCGCGGAGGACCGTCGGGCCCGCGACGCCGAGGGCCTGGTCGACCTGCTCCGGCTGCTCGGCCCGATGGACACCGAGGAGCTCCAGGCGCGCTCACGGGTCCCCGTCGGTCCGGCGGTGGAGGCGTTGGTCGGCGCCCGGCGTATCGTCGCGGTGCGCGTGGCCGGCGTCGAGCGCTGGGCCGTCGTCGAGGACGTCGCCCGCCTGCGTGACGGGCTCGGGGTTCCCGTGCCGCCGGGCACGCCGGCGATCTTCGCCGAGCCGGTGGCCGACCCGCTCGGGGACCTCGTGGCGCGCTTCGCCCGCACCCACGGTCCGTTCACCGCGACGGACGTGGCGACCCGCCTCGGTCTCGGCGTCGCGGTCGCGCACCAGGCGCTGGTGCGGCTGGCCGGCCAGGGTCGGGTCCTCGAGGGGGAGTTCCGCCCGGCGGGCAGCGGGGCGGAGTGGTGCGACGCCGACGTGCTCCGCCGGCTGCGGCGGCGCTCCCTGGCACGGCTGCGGCAGGAGGTGGAGCCGGTCGAGACCGCCACGTTGGCCCGGTTCCTGCCGGCGTGGCAGCACGTCGGGTCTCGACGGACGTCGACCCACGGCACGTCTCGGGGGCTGCGGGGCCTCGACGGGGTGGTCGCGGTCGTGGAGCAGCTGGCCGGCTGCGCCGTACCCGCCAGCGCCTGGGAGTCGCTGGTGCTGCCCGCCCGGGTTGCCGACTACGAGCCGGCGATGCTCGACGAGCTCACCGCGACCGGGGAGGTGCTCTGGGCCGGACAGGGAGCGCTGCCCGGTGCCGACGGTTGGGTCTCGCTGCACCTGGCCGAGGCCGCCGAGCTCACGCTGCCGGTGCCCGACGCCGGGCTGGAGCCCGGCCCGGTGCACGACAGCGTCCTCGCGGCCCTCGCCGGGGGCGGCGCCTACTTCTTCCGCCAGCTCGGCCAGGCGGTGGGGTCGACCGACGACGCCGCGCTCACGACCGCCCTGTGGGACCTGGTGTGGTCCGGGCGGGTCGGCAACGACACGTTCGCACCCGTGCGCGGGCGCCTGCGACCCGGCGGCGGCGCGCACCGCTCCCGGCGTACGCCGCCGCGCGCCCGGCTGGGCCGGCCGGGTCGCGGACCGGCTCCGGGCCGGTCCGGGGCGCCCGACACCGTGGGCCGGTGGTTCCTCCTGCCGGAACCGGACGCAGATCCCACCCGACGCGCGCACGCGACCGCGGAGGCGCTCCTCGAGCGGCACGGCGTCGTCACGCGCGGCGCGGCCGTGAGCGAACACTTGCCCGGAGGCTTCGCCGCCGTCTATAAGGTGCTCTCGCGGTTCGAGGAGTCCGGGCGCTGCCGGCGGGGCTACTTCGTCGCGGGCTTCGGCGCGGCGCAGTTCTCGACGCCGGGGGCCGTCGACCGGCTGCGGGCGATGACCGGCGAGACGGACCGCCCCGCCCGCCGATCCGAGGGTGCGCCCCGCGCGCTCGTGCTGGCGGCGACCGATCCGGCCAACCCGTTCGGGGCCGCGCTGCCGTGGCCCGAACGCGCCACCGACGTCGCGAACGCCGGACACCGACCCGGCCGCAAGGCAGGCGCGCTCGTCGTGCTCGTCGACGGCGCCCTCGCCCTGTACGTCGAGCGCGGCGGCAAGACCCTGCTCACGTTCACCGACGCCGACGCCGCTCCCTCCTCCGGTGGGGACGACCCGGTCCTGCAGGCCGCCGTCCAGGCGCTGGGCGAGGCGGTCCGCCGCGGTGCCCTGGGCCGGCTCACGGTGGAGCGCGCCGACGGCTCCTCGGTGCTGGGGCCGGACAGCGAGCCGGTGCGCCGGGCGCTCGAAGAGGCCGGCTTCGTCGCCACCTCGCGAGGGCTGCGGCTGCGCGGATGACCGCTGAGTAGGTTGGGTCCATGCCGGTCGGGGAGCGCTGAGGCGTGCCGGAGGGCGACACCGTCTGGCAGGCGGCCCGCCGGCTGCGCGCCCTCGACGGGGAGGCGCTGACCACGACCGATTTCCGGGTGCCGTCGCTGGCCACCACCGACCTCGCCGGGCGACGCATCCTCAGCACCCGAAGCCGCGGGAAGCACCTGCTCACGAGGTTCGAGGGTGGGCTGACCCTGCACAGTCATCTCGGCATGGACGGCGGTTGGACCGTCGGCCCGGCGGGCGAGCGGTGGCGGAAGCCGGCGTCCCTGGTGCGGGTGGTGCTGCGTACCGCCGATCACCAGGCCGTCGGCCACGAGCTGCAGCTCGACCTCGTCCGCACCGAGGACGAGAAGACCTTCGTCGGCCACCTCGGTCCGGACCTGCTCGGGCCGGACTGGGACGCCGCCGAGGCGGTGCGCCGGATCGCGGCGCATCCGGACGAGCCGATCGCGAGCGCCCTGCTCGAGCAGCGCAACCTCGCCGGCATCGGCAACGTCTACAAGTGCGAGGTGTGCTTCCTGCTCGGGCTGGATCCACACACGCCGGTGCGGGACGTGCCGGACCTGCCCCGCCTGGTCGCTCTCGCGAAGCGGCGGCTGGACGCCAACCGGGAACGGGCCGGACGGGTGACCACCGGCGACCAGCGGCGTGGCCGGCGCACCTGGGTATACGGCCGGCGCGGTCCGTGCCTGCGCTGCGGCACGCCCATCTCCTACGCCGAGCTCGGGCCGCCCGGCCAGGAGCGCGGCACCTGGTGGTGCCCGGCGTGTCAGCCCCCGCGCCCGGGCTGACCAGGACGCGGACAGCGGCGGTTTCCGGCACCGCAGGCGTGGCGAGAATGACCAGGTGGACGTCGACGCGCTCCCCGAGCCGGACCGGCTGTGGTGGCCGTTCGCGGTGCGCGCGGCGGTGGCGACCACCGCGGGGGACGGCACCTGGCGCTACGACCGCCGCTATCGGATGCTGCGGCACGACGACGGACCGGCGCGGCTGCGGATGCACCGGGTCGAGGGCCGGCGCGCGGTGCTGTGGGGCACCTGGCCGGAGCATCCGCCGACCGCCGCCTGGACCGGCATCCCCGGCTGGGCGACCTCCGACGTCGTGGAGCAGGGACTGCGTCGCGAGGGGGCGACGTTCGTGGCGTGGCACACCCGGCACGGCTGGGACACCGCGACCCCGGACGCGGACCTGAGCGGACCGGTCACCCGACTCCTGGAGCCGGCGCTTCCCGAGCGCGTGCTCGAGGCGGTCGCGGCCGGCCGGCGTGAGGAGAGCGTCCTCGCGTCGCTGCTCGGCGATGCCGATGCCGCCCCCGCGCTCGCCGTCCTGCAGGCGGCGTCGGCCGCGGAGCCGCCCGGCATCGGCGTCCGCCGGCTGCTCGCCGCAGAGATCCGCGCCCAGATGGCCATGACGCCCGAGCGCGAGCGGCTGCTGCCGCAACGGCCGGTCGCCCTGGTCCGCTGGGCCCGTGTCGCGGACCTCGGCTGGGGCTTCCAGTACGCCGTGCACCTGCAGGCCCGCGCCGACGGGGCGCACCTGGAGCCGGCGCACGGCAACAGTCCGCTGCCCGAGCAGTTCCGAGTGACCCTGCACAACGTCTTGGAGCGGCTGCACCTGGAGGAGACGAGCGACGACGGCGGGGGCTGGCTGTTCGCACGGGTGCGCTGGGACGGCGTCTCGGTGCACCTCGACCGGGCCTTCGACAGTCGGCCGCCCTGGGCCGAGGACGACGGGCCGAGCCTCACGACGCTGGCCGCCGAGATGGCCCGCCGTCACCCCGACTGGCGACCGGCATGGACCCGGCTTCTCCCCTGAGCCCTCACAGCAGCCGGCGATCGCTCGCCCATCTGGTGAGCTCGTGGCGGGAGGAGAGCTGCAGCTTGCGGAGCACCGAGCCCATGTGGGTCTCCACGGTCTTCGGCGAGATGAACAGCTCGGCGGCGACCTCGCGATAGGAGTAGCCCCGGGCGATCAGCCGCATCACCTCCCGCTCGCGCTCGGTGAGCCGGTCGAGGTCCTCGTCGACCTGCGCCACCTCCAGCGTGCCGGCGAAGGCGTCGAGGACGAACCCGGCCAGGCGGGGGGAGAAGACAGCGTCGCCGGAGGCCACCCGCGCGATCGCCTCGACGAGCTCGGGGCCGGTGATCGCCTTGGTGACGTAGCCCCGCGCCCCGGCCCGGATGACACCGATGACGTCCTCGGCGGCATCGGAGACCGACAGCGCGAGGAACCGGCTGCCGCCCTGGGCACGGCGACGAAGCACCTCGACCCCGCCTCCCCCGGGCAGGTGGACGTCGAGCAGCACCACCTCGGGCCCGAGCCGGTCGACCGCCGCGACCGCCTCGTCGACGTCGGCCGCCTCCCCGAGGATCTCCACGCCGGGCACGCCGGCGAGCTCCGCGCGGACGCCGGAGCGGAACATCGCGTGGTCGTCGACGATGAGAACCGTCGTCACCCTGCCTCCTTCGTCGCCGGGAGCACCAGGCGCACCTCGGTGCCGGACGCCGTGCTGTGCACCTGGGCCGTGCCGCCGTGGCGGTGCATCCGGCCGACGATGCTCTCCCGGACACCTTGCCGGTCGGCGCCGACACTCCCCGGGTCGAAGCCCCGGCCCCGGTCCCGGACGTAGACCTCCAGCCGGTCGCCGGCCACCTCCAGGTAGACGTCGACGCGGCCCGCGCCACTGTGCACGGCGGCGTTGCGCATCGCCTCGGCGGCGGCGAGCACCACCGCGCGGACCGACCGGCCCACGACGTGGTCGCCGACGCAGACGACCTCGACCGGCACCCCGGTGTCGTCCTCCACGCGGGCCGCTGCCTCGCGTACCGCCGTGGCCACGCTGGTGCCGGCCGCCGGAGCGGCGCCGGTCTCGGGAGCGGCGCCGAAGAGCCAGCCGCGCAGGTCGCGCTCCTGAGCGCGGGCCAGCCGGGTCACCGCCACGGGGTCGGCGGCGGAGCGCTGGATCATCGCGAGCGTCTGCAAGACCGAGTCGTGCAGGTGCGCCGCGACGTCGGCTCGCTCCTGGGAGCGGACCCGCTCGGCGCGCTCGTCGGCCAGGTCGTGGGAGAGCCGGGCGAGCCACGGGCCGGCGATGAAGGCGAGTCCGACGACGCCGAGCACCGCCGCGAGACCGATCGACAGTGCGGTGCTCCAGCTGCCGGTCCGCAGTGAGAACAGCGTGATGGCCGCGACGAGCAGGGCGACGCCCGCGAGCAGCCGCGACCAGGCCGCCCAACCGCCGGTGCCGACGACGGCCTGCAGCGGCGAGAGCCGCCCCTCGTCGTCCCACCGCTCCTGCTGGGCCCGGTCCGCCTGGCGCCACAGCACCATCACGCCCGCGATCGCGAGCAGCAGCGGCCACACCACCAGCGCGCGTCCGGTCACCACCGTCACGAGGAGCAGCACGCCGCCGGCGATCGCGGCGAGGGCCACCAGCCCGCCGTCGTCGGCAAGCGGCCGGCGCCGGCTCGGACGGCGGCCCTGCCGGGAGGCCGCGGCCAGCCCCGGCGCGACGTCGAGGCCCCGCGGCGCCTCCGGCAGCACCAGCCACAGCGCCGCGTAGAGCACCGCCCCGAACCCGCCGAAGGCGGTCGCCACGACGAAGGCACTGCGCACGGCGAGCACCGAGACTGTCAGATGCGCCGCCAGCCCGGCAGCGACGCCGCCGAGCATGCCGTCTCTCGGCGCCCGGAAAGCACGGCGAGCGGCCGGCAGCGGGACGGGTGGGGTCGCCATGGTGGCCCCATCGTCGCACCGACCAGGCCCGGGATCATCGGGTCGAACCCTGACCGGGACCCTGAGCCGACAGTGGCGCGACCGGGCGAGGATCAGGGTGTTCCCCGATGGTCGCGCGGGCGCTCCCCGAGCAGGATCGTGCTCATGACCGAGACCGACGGGCCGCACCTGGACCGCGACCACCTGCACGAGCTCGACCGGCTGCGCCGCTCCACCGACGACCGCTACGTCGCCGGCGTCGCCGGCGGGCTCGGACGGCACTTCGGCATCGACCCGGCCATCGTGCGGGTGCTGTTCGTCGTGCTCGCCTTCTTCGGCGGCGCCAGCATCCCGGCGTACATCGCCTGCTGGCTGCTTGTCCCCGAGGAGGGCCGGGAGCGGGCCGCGGTGCCCACGGGCGCCGAGCTGCGCCGCATCGTGCTGATCAGCGCGGCCGCCGTCGCGGTCCTGGTCTTCCTCGGTGACGCATGGGGCGGCTTCGCCTGGCATGTGTGGCCGCTGCTCGTGGTCGGCCTGGCGGTCGTGCTGGTCGTCAGCCGGCGGACCGAGCGACGCACCGCGTCGGGGACGCCTGCACCGGCTCCCGGGGCGGCCGGGGAGCCGGCGACCGCCGGCGCGACCTCCCTGCCGGTCACGGTGCCGCCGCGCCGACGTACCGGACCGGTGCTCTTCTGGCCCACGCTCGCACTCCTCGCGATCGGCCTGGGCGTGCTCGGCATCGTCGCCACGGACCACTCCGTGGCTCCCGGCGCCTGGGCCGCGCTCGCTGTGGCGATCGTCGGCGCGATGCTGGTCCTCGGTGCCTTCGTGGGTCGCCCCGGCGGCCTCCTGCCACTCGGCCTCGCGCTGGTCCCGGTGCTGGCCGTCACCACGGCGGTCGGCCACACCGGCTTCTCCGGTCACGAGGTGGTCTTCACACCCGGGAGCGCCGCAGCGGTCTCCAGCGCGTATGACGTGCCGAGCGGCAGCACCCTGCTCGATCTCAGCGGCATCGCCGACGCGGCCGCGCTCGACGGGCGCACGATCACCGTCCGGCTCGACGCCGGGCTCGCCCGGATCGTCCTGCCGCGCGGGGTGAGCACCGCCGTCGACGCTCGGATCCGCTACGCGGGCAGTGTGGACGTCGACGGCCGCCAGTCCGCCGGCCTCGCACCGAGCGTCGAGACCACCGTCCCCGCCACGGGTCCCTCTGATGGCATCGTGCACCTCGTGGTGCGCAGCCGCGTGGGCCGCATCGAGATCGAGAGGTCCTGAGATGACCGAGCAGTCCACCACCCCCGCTCCCTCGTCGTACGACGTACCGGCACGCCGCCCGGTGAAGGTCACCCACCTCGTCGTCGGCCTGGTTCTGCTCGGCATCGCCGGGCTCTGGGCCCTCGACGCGGCCGGCATGGCACCGTGGGCGACGTCGCGCTACCTCGCCCCCGCCGTGCTCGTCGGCGCGGGCCTGATCGGCCTGCTCGCGTGGCTGGTCAGCGGCCCAGGGAGCGACTGATCACCTCGTTGGCGGCGTGCTGGAAGCCGGCGACCACCGCCTCGAGAGTGAGCTGGCGCAACTGGGAGAAGGTCTGCTCGAAGCGGGCCGCGTCCTCGGCGGTGTGCTCCTGCTCGCGGAAGGGCGCGATCAGCTCGTCGCGGACGACCCCGGTCAACTCGTCGGCGAGCGCGTCCATGTGGCGGCTGATCGCGGTCGAGGCCTTCATGAACGCATCGACCGGGATGTCGAGGTCGAGAGTGCGGATGGCGGCGTCGAACGGCGCCAGCACCTCGAACCGGTCGCCGTCGCGCCGAAGCGCCCGCACGGTCACGAGGTTCTCCAGGTCCTCCTCGCCGAGCGTGCGGCCCGCCTTGGCCTCCACCTGCCGCCTGGTCAGCGACTCGCGCGGCTCCGCGGTCCACGACGTCATCATCGCGCGCTGGACCGCAAGGTCCTCGACGGTCGCGTCCTCGGGCAACCGGGCCAGGTACCTCTCGATCGCCGCGAGCGTGAATCCGTGCTCTTGCAGCGCGCGGATCAACTCCAGGCGCGCTCGGTGCGCCGGCCCGTAGAACGCCATCCGGCCACGGCGCTCCGGCGGCGGCAACAGGCCGAGCCCGGCGTAGTACCGCGTGGTGCGCACCGTCATGCCGGTGACCGAGGCGAGCTCGTCGACGGTGAGGAGCGACTCCTCGGCCTGAGGGGATGCGCTCACGGCTGTCGCCTCCTCGGTCTCCTTGACTGTGACAGTGATACTGGCACACTCTTGGTGCCAATACCCAGCTGCCTCGAAGGGACACCCATGCCCGCAATCTTCACCCAAGAGCACGAGGACTTCCGCACGACCGCCCGGGCGTTCTTCGAGCGCGAGGTCATGCCGTTCCACGATCACTGGGAGAAGGACGGCATCGTGCCGCGCGACGTCTGGCTGAAGGCCGGCGAGACGGGGCTCCTGTGCTTCGACGTCGAGGAGGAGTACGGCGGCCCGGGCGTGAAGGACTTCCGCTACAACGTCGTGCTCTCCGAGGAGCAGTCCCGCTCCGGCTGCAGCGGGCCCGGCTTCTCGGTGCACACCGACATCATCGTCCCCTACCTCTCCGCGATCGGGACCGAGGAGCAGAAGCAGCGCTGGCTGCCGGGATGCGTCAGCGGCGAGATCATCACCGCGATCGCGATGACGGAGCCGGGCGCCGGGTCGGACCTGCAGGGTGTCCGGACGCACGCCGTCGACAAGGGGGACCACTACGTCCTCAACGGATCGAAGACCTTCATCAGCAACGGCATCAACGCAGACCTCGTGATCGTCGTGGCCAAGACCGATCCGGACGCGGGCCACAAGGGCATCTCGCTGCTGGTCGTCGAGCGCGGCATGGAGGGCTTCGAGCGGGGCCGCAACCTGGACAAGATCGGGCTGCACGCCCAGGACACCGCCGAACTGTCCTTCGACGACGTCGTCGTACCCAAGGAGAACCTGCTCGGCGAAGAGGGCCAGGGCTTCATCTACCTCATGCAGAACCTTCCCCAGGAGCGGCTGATCATCGGCGCCCAGGCCGTGGCGGCCTCCGAGGCGATCCTCGACATGTGCCTGGAGTACGCCAAGACCCGCGAGGCGTTCGGCAAGCCGATCGGGAAGTTCCAGCACAACCGCTTCCTCATCGCCGAGATGGCGACCGAGGTGCGGGTGGCCCGGGCCTTCATCGACAGCTGTCTGGAGAAGCACCTCGAGGGCAAGCTCGACACGGTGGACGCGTCGATGGCCAAGTGGTGGTGCACCGAGCTGCAGAACAAGCTGGTCAACCAGGGCGTCCAGCTGCACGGCGGCTACGGCTTCATGACCGAGTACCCGATCGCGAAGGCCTACCTGGACAGCCGGATCTCCACGATCTACGGCGGCACGACCGAGGTCCAGAAGGAGATCATCGGCCGCTTCCTCGGGTTGTAGCCCTCAGCCCGGCTCCACGCTCGGGTGATAGCGCTTGACCCGATGAAGGGTGTTCCGGTCGGTGTGGTGCATCTCCTCGCCTGTGGCGGCGAGCCGCAGGATCAGGTCGGAGGTGTAGCTGAAGGTGCCGTCGTCGTGGAACATGAAGACGCTCTCGAAGCCCTTCAGCTCCGCACGCTCCAGCAGGTACTTGTTCTGCAGGATCCCGTAGCTCGCCTCGCCCGGCGTCGCATCGAAGTGCAGCTCGCGGTCCCCCAGCTGCGCATCGCTGCCGGCGAGGATCGCGATGCCCCGACCGAAGACGACCGTGCGCATGACCTGGCCGTGAGCGCGATTTCAGAGGAGGTACCCGACCTCGTCGTGGAAGGGGTCCATCGCCTCTTCGCCGTGGCGCCAGGCCTTCATCTGGTAGGTCAGGCCGTCCATGCTCTGCTGGCCGTTCTCCTGGGTGGGGATGGGCTTGAACCACGCCTGCTCGAAGTAGGTGGTCTCCGAGGTCTCGTCGTCCTTGTTGTGGTAGGAGAGGTCCACGCCGACATCGCCCTCCCACTCCCCCACCAGCGGAGTCAGCGGTCCGAGCTTCTGCGGACCCATCCTCGTTGCCATTCCCATCTCCTCCTCGATATGCGGCCGGGATCGCGGCTCCTCCGCGAGGCCTCACTGCGACGGTAACCCCGCCCACGGCTCCGTCATCCGCTGACGTCCGCGGCCGAAGCCTGGCGCCGATCCCCCTCGCTCCTCGATGCTGGGAGTCGCCAAGCCCTCCGAGGAGCACGTATGACCGTGACCGACGTCCACGCCGTGCGCGAGCAGATCGACGCCGATCTCGCGCCGAGCATCGCGGCCGCACTCGCCCGCACCGCCGAGCGGCTCGGCGATGCGCCGGCGTTCTCCGACAAGGTCGGCGTGGAGGGCGGCGGATGGCGCACCCTCAGCTGGACCGAGGTGCGCGAGCAGGCCCTCGACCTGGCCGCGGCCCTGGTCGACCTCCGCGTGGCACCGGGCGACCGGATGGCGATCATGGCGAGCAACCGGCTCGAGCACGTGCTGGCCGACGTCGCCGGCATGCACGCAGGGGCCGCGACGATGTCGATCTACCACACGCTCTCGCCCTCACAGGTGGCCTACGTCGCCGGCCACTCCCAACCCTCCGTGGTCGTGCTCGAGAACGCCGACCACGTGGCGCGGTGGCATGACGCCCTCACGACCGCGCATCCGGTGGTGATCGTGATCGACCCCGGCGCCGCTCCGGACGGTGCGCTCACGTGGGAGGCGCTGCTGGCCCGCGGTCACGCCGTACGTGCACAGCAGGCGGCCGAGATCGACCGTCGCTGGCAGGCGCTGAGCCCCGACGACACCGCCACGATCCTCTACACCTCCGGCACGACGGGCGACCCCAAGGGCGTGGTGATCAGTCACCGCAACGTCCTCTTCGGCGCGGCGAGCAGCGACGAGACCGCGCAGCTCGGCGAGGATCGGGTGACGGTGTCCTATCTGCCGTTCGCGCACATCGCCGAGCGGATGCTCGGCATCTACCTCCCGGAGATCCTCGGGGGTCACGTCCACCTCGTCGGCGACCCGTCCCTGCTGGTCCCGGCGCTGACCGAGGTGCGCCCGACGGGCTTCTTCGGGGTCCCGCGCGTCTGGGAGAAGATCCAGACCGGCATCACCGGGTTGCTCGCACTGGAGACCGACGAGGCGAAGAAGCGCGCCGTCGCCGACGCGATGGCCGTCGGCTTGGCCTACGTGGAGTCGCTGCAGGTCGGCCACGAGACGAGCCCCGAGCTCGCCGAGCGCTTCGCGGCCGCGGATGCCGCCGTGCTGACGCCGATCAAGGCGATGCTCGGCCTGGACCGGGTGACCTGGGCGGGGAGCGCGTCGGCCCCGATGCCTCTGGAGACCGCGCGCTTCTTCGCCGGGCTCGGCCTGGCGATCTACGACATCTACGGGATGACCGAGACCACCGGGTCGGTCACGGCGTGCGGCCCGGGCAGCTTCCGGCTCGGCAGCGTCGGCCGCGCGCAGCCCGGGGTGGAGATGGCGATCGCCGAGGACGGCGAGATCCTCACGCGCAGCCCGGTGAACACCGCCGGCTACCACAAGACCGCCGAGGCGACCGCCGCGCTGGTCGACGCAGACGGCTGGGTGCACACCGGTGACATCGGACGGATCGACGACGACGGATTCGTCTACGTGGTCGACCGCAAGAAGGAGATGATCATCACCTCCCAGGGAAAGAACATCGCGCCCTCGAACATCGAGAACCTCCTCAAGGAGAGCCCGCTCGTCGGCCACGCCCTGGCGTACGGCGACGGACGCCCCTATGTGGTCGCGATCCTCACCCTCGACGCCGAGGTGGCGCCCCTGGTCGCCGCCAAGCTCGGCCTGGCCGACACCTCGCTCACCGCGCTGTCCCAGGAACCCTCGATCCTGGCCCTGGTCGGCGAGGCGGTCGCGGCGGCCAACGCCCCCCGCGCCCGACCCGCGCAGGTCAAGAAGTGGCGGCTGCTCCCCGTCGAGTGGACTGCGGAGTCGGCGGAGCTCACCCCGACCCTGAAGCTCAAGCGCCGCGTCGTCCACGACAACTACGCCAGCATCATCGCCGACCTCTACTCCACCTGACCTCCGCCGAGCGGGCGGTTGTGGACGCGGTGGAACGGCGAGCGGGCGGTTGTGGACGCGGGGGAACGGCGAGCGGGCGGGAGTGGACGCGGTGGAACGGCGCGCGGGCGGTTGTGGACACTGCCAGCCCCATCAGGCGGGATCGTCATGGCCAGGTACGACGCCGCGCGGCGTCGATGCCTTCTCGCGATCCGGTGCGGCACGCATGGTGGCGACGCGGCACCGTGCGGCCTCCTCGACAGCGGTCATCGTCGGCGGCCGATCACCTGTCCCCGACGCGCACGGCGAGGACCCCCTCGCGTGCCGGACCGGACGGAACCGCCCGCTCGGCGTCTCGGGAGCGTGCAGAACCGCCCGCTCGGCGCCTCGGAGGTGTGCAGAACCGCCCGCTCGGCGCCTCGGAGGTGTGCAGAACCGCCCGCTCGGCAGAATCGGCGCATGACGCCCACCCTCGGCACGCTGACCACCGTCCCGGCCCTGGACCGACCGGACCTGCTCGGGGAGCCCGTGCGGCGCACCCTGGAGGGCTGGGCGCAGGCCGACCAGGTGGGCGTGGCGCCGATCAACCCACAGCTCGCCGACACCTCGGCGTGCGCGGCGGCGTACGACCTGCCCCTCGAGGCGAGCGCCAACTGCGTCGTGGTCGCCGGCAAGCGCGCCGGCGAGGAGCGCATCGCGGCCTGCATGGTCCGCGCCGACACGCGCGCGGACGTCAACACCACCGTGAAGCGGCTCCTCGACGTCCGGAAGTGCTCCTTCCTGCCCCTTGAGCGCGCCGTGGCGGAGACCGGCATGGAGTACGGCGGGATCACGCCGGTCGGCCTCCCCAGGGCGTGGCGCATCCTCGTCGACGCCCGGGTGCACGAGATCGACGTCGCGGTGATCGGCAGCGGTCTCCGCGGCTCGAAGCTGCTCGTCCCCGGGCGCCTGCTCGCCGCGCTCCCGGGAGCGGAGCTCGTCGAGGGCCTCGCCGTCCCCGCCGGCTGAGGGTCGCGCACCCCACATCCCCGCAGGTGGCGCCGGAGCCACCGTGACACCGATACTGTCAACGTCACTCCGACGAGTCGAAGGATCGCGATGAAGCTCTCGACCATGCTGATGTACGACGGCAACCCGCGCCAGGCCGCCGATCAGGTCACTGCCCTGGAGAAGGCCGGCCTGGACACCGTCTGGGTGGCCGAGGCGTACGGCTTCGACTCCCCCACCTTGATGGGCTACCTCGCGGCGAAGACCGACACCGTGGAGATCGGCTCGGCGATCCTCAACATCTACTCGCGTACGCCCGGTGCCCTGCTGCAGACCGCGGCGGGTCTCGACAACGTCTCCGGCGGTCGCGCGCTGCTCGGCCTCGGAGCGTCGGGGCCGCAGGTCATCGAGGGCTTCCACGGCGTGCCGTACGCCAAGCCGCTCGGCCGGACCCGCGAGATCATCGACATCCTGCGCCGCGGCATGCAGCGCGAGCCGCTGACCGCCGACGGCGAGTTCCAGCTGCCCCTGGACAAGGAGCACGGCGCGGTCACCGGACTCGGCAAGCCGCTGAAGCTCCTGACGAAGCCCGAGCGTGCGAGCGTCCCGATCTACCTCGCCGCGCTCGGCCCGAAGAACGTCGAGCTGGCCGCGGAGATCGCCGACGGGTGGCTGCCGCACCTCTTCTACCCCGAGAAGTTCGGCATGGTCTGGGGAGACGCCATCAAGGCCGGCACCGCGAAGCGCGACCCCGAGTTGGGTCCGATGAACATCGTGGCCGGCGGCATGGTGGCGATCGGCGAGGGCCCGGAGACCAAGGCGCTGCTCGACTTCGCGCGCCCGCTGTTCGCGCTCTACGTCGGCGGCATGGGCGCCAAGGGCAAGAACTTCTACAACGACGTCGCCTGCGCCTACGGCTACGAGGCCGAGGCCGAGCAGATCCAGGAGCTCTACCTCTCCGGCAAGAAGAAGGAGGCCGAGGCGCTCGTCCCCACCGAGTGGCTCGAGGCCGCCAACCTCGTCGGGCCGGAGAGCTACATCAAGGAGCGGATCGCCGCCTTCGCGGAGGCCGGGGTGACGAGCCTCAACGTCACGCCGGTCGCTGAGGACCCGGCCGCGGTCGTCGCTCAGCTCAAGGCGTGGGTCAGCTCACCATCAGCGCCCGGCTGCCGGGCGGCCGCCGAACAGACGACATCGCCGACGCGTAGCCTCGGATCGTGACGGAGTCAGTGGAGCGACCGACGCCGCAGCAGGTACGCCGGGCGCTGGCCCGGGCCGAACGGGGGGCGGCGCTCGACGTCGCGGAGGCGGCCGTGCTGCTGGCTGCCCGCGACGAGGACCTCGACCGGTTGACCGCGGCGGCCGGTCGCGTCCGAGACGCCGGTCTCATGGAGGCCGGACGCCCCGGCGTCGTCACCTACTCCCCGAAGGTGTTCATCCCGGTCACCCGCCTGTGCCGGGACCGCTGCCACTACTGCACGTTCGTGGAGACGCCGGCCCAGGCGACGCGGGAGGGGCGGGCGCCGTACCTGTCCCCCGACGAGATTCTCGCCATCGCCGCCGAGGGCGCGAGCCTGGGCTGCGCCGAGGCGCTGTTCACCTTGGGCGACCGGCCCGAGGACCGGTGGCCGGAGGCACGTGCGTGGCTCGACGAGCAGGGCTACGACTCCACGCTGGCCTACGTCCGCGCGATGGCGGTGCGGGTCCTGGAGGAGACCGGGCTGCTGCCCCACCTCAATCCGGGCGTGATGTCGTGGGCGGAGATGAACCGGCTCAAGCCGGTCGCACCGTCCATGGGGATGATGCTCGAGACGACCTCGCGCCGCCTCTTCGAGGAGAAGGGCCAGCCGCACTTCGGGTCCCCCGACAAGGACCCCGCGGTCCGGCTCCGCGTGCTGGAGGACGCCGGACGCCTCTCGATCCCGTTCACCACGGGCGTGCTCGTCGGGATCGGCGAGACGCTCGTCGAGCGTGCCGAGGCGCTGTTCGCGTTGCGCACGGTGGCCCGGCAGTACGGCCACGTGCAGGAGGTGATCGTCCAGAACTTCCGCGCCAAGCCCGACACGGCCATGCGTCACGCCGACGACCTCGGGCTCGCCGAGTACGTCGCGGCCCTTGCGGTCGCCCGGCTGGTGCTCGGTCCCAAGGTGCGCCTGCAGGCCCCGCCCAACCTCGTCGACACCGCCGAGTGCGCGGCCCTGCTGGACGCCGGCGTCGACGACTGGGGCGGCGTCTCACCGTTGACGCCCGACCACGTCAACCCCGAGCGGCCCTGGCCCTCACTGGAGCGGCTCCGCTCGGTGACCCGCGCGGGCGGCTTCGAGCTCCGGGCGCGGCTGACCGCGCATCCGGCGTACGTCCGGGCCGGAGAGCCGTGGATCGACCCGCGGCTGTCGGGACATGTCGCGGCGCTTGCGGGTCCTGACGGCTTGCTCCGCGACGGCGTGCGTCCGACCGGTCTGCCGTGGCAGGAGCCCGACCGCGGCACCATCTCCTCCGGGCGCACGGACCTGCACACCGCCGTCGACACCGAGGGGCGCAGCGCGGACCGTCGTGGCGACTTCGACTCCGTCTACGGCGACTGGGACGAGGTGCGGGCGGCCGCTGCCGCGACCGGACTTTCCTCGGCCGTGTCGACAGAGGGCGGCCGGGCGCTCGCCGCGGCCGAGCGCGACCCCGGCAACCTCTCGCTGGAGCACGCATTGACGCTGATGACGGCAGAGGGCTCGCTGCTCGACGCGGTCTGCCGGCTCGCGGACGACCTGCGGCGGGAGACCGTGGGGGATGCGGTGACCTACGTCGTGAACCGCAACATCAACTTCACCAACGTCTGCTACGTCGGGTGCCGCTTCTGCGCGTTCGCGCAGCGCCGGACCGACGCCGACGCCTACTCGCTCTCGCTCGACGAGGTGGCCGAGCGGGCCGCGGAGGCATGGGACCTGGGCGCGACCGAGGTGTGTATGCAGGGCGGGATCGACCCGGAGCTGCCCGGAACGGCGTACTTCGAGCTGGCGGCGGCGGTGAAGAAGCGCGTGCCCGGAATGCACGTCCACGCCTTCTCCCCGATGGAGATCGTCAACGGCTCCTCGCGCACCGGGCTGTCCTTCGAGGACTTCCTGATCAAGGCGCGCGAGGCGGGTCTGGACACGATACCCGGCACCGCCGCGGAGATCCTCGACGACGAGGTGCGGTGGGTGCTCACCAAGGGCAAGCTGCCGGCCGCGACCTGGATCGAGATCGTCAGCACCGCCCACCGGGTGGGCATCCGGTCGAGCGCCACGATGATGTACGGCCACGTCGACAACCCCCGCCACTGGGTCGGCCACCTCGACGTCCTGCGCCGAATGCAGGCGAGGAACCTCGAGGAGGGGATCGCCGGCTTCACCGAGTTCGTGCCGTTGCCGTTCGTGCACACCTCGGCGCCCATCTACCTTGCCGGCGTCTCCCGTCCCGGGCCGACCCTGCGCGACAACCTCGCCGTACATGCGCTGGCGCGGATTATGCTGCACGGCCGGATCGACCACGTGCAGACATCCTGGGTCAAGCTCGGGGTGGACGGCACGCGCGCGATGCTCCGTGCCGGGGCGGACGACCTGGGCGGCACGCTGATGGAGGAGACCATCTCGCGGATGGCCGGCTCCGAGCACGGCTCGGCGAAGACGGTCGCGGAGCTCGAGGAGATCGGCGCCGGCATCGGCCGCCCGGTCGTCCAGCGCACCACGACCTACGGCCGCCTCTGACCCACCCCGCCGCCGGTCCCTTTTCACAGGCTACGAGAGGAAACCGACCCGATTCGGCACCCACGGCAGGTCTGACGCGCGCGTGGGCATGCGTGACGTGCCGGATGCCGGCGCGACGGTGCCCGAGCGTCGACTCAGGAGCGGTTGGCGCGGCGGCGAGACACCGCGTCGATCGCGGCGGCGATGAGCAGCACCACCCCGGTGATGACCTGCTGCCACTGGGCGCCGAGGCTCGGCTTGAGCCCCAGCCCGTTCGGGATGATCGCGATGACGAGCGCGCCGAGGATCGCGTCGCGCGGCTTCCCGCGACCGCCGAACAGCGACGTGCCGCCGATGACCGCCGCCGCCACCGCGAACAGCAGCACGTTGCCCGAGCCGAGGTCCAACGACGCCGAGGACTGCGACGAGGCGAGCATGATGCCGCCCAGCGCACCGAACGCCGAGCACAGCGTGAACGCGGTGACCTTCATGTGCACCACATCGATGCCGGCCCGGCGTGCCGCCTCGGCGTTTCCGCCGGTGGCGTAGAGATGGCGACCCCACGACGTCTTGCTGAGGGCGATCGTGGAGACGATCATCAGCACGATCGCGATGACCGCGGGCACGGGAATGCCCTCGATCACGCGGTAGGCGTTGGTGTTGCGGTTGCGTACGGCGAACGCCGTGAGCACGACCGCCACCACGGCGAGGATGCCACCGCGGGCGAGCACCAGGCCGAGCGACTCGTGACTGAGGTTGGCGCGCTTGGCGACGATCGAGCGCACCGTCGTGTAGAGCAGGTAGCCGCCGACCACGACGATCGTGAAGACCCAGCTCCATGTCGGCGTGAGGTTGCCGTAGGTGAGGTTGTGCCACAGCGGGTAGTTCGAGGTGTTGATCGGCTGGGCGTTGAGCGCGAACTGCAGCACGCCCTGCCAGGCAAGGAACAACGCGAGGGTGACGACGAAGCTGGGGATGCCGACCTTGGCGACCAGGAAGCCGTTGAAGACGCCCATCGCGGCACCGATGCAGACGGCGAGCACGAGCGCGAGGAACAGGTGCTGGCTGAGGTTGGTCAGCACGATCACGAGACCGATCGCGACGACGACCGCCCCGGTCCACGCCTTCAGCCAGACGGCGAGGCCGAGGGCGATGAGCATGCCGGCGATCAGTCCGAAGTAGAGCGCGTCGGGCAGCGCTCCGTGGAGCTTGCCGGCGAACACCGCCTGGGCGGCGATCGCGGCGCAGGTGCCGCCCGACGTACCCGCGGCCAGGTCGATCTCGCCGAGCAGCAGCACGAACACCAGACCCAGGGCGATCACGGCGATGTAGGCGCCCTGCCCCGGGATGTTGCCGATGTTGTACGCCGAGAGGAAGCGGTCGCTCACCCGGTCGAAGATGATCGCGAGGACGATCAGCCCGAGCACGGAGGGCAGCGCGCCGGGGTTGCCGGTGCGCAGTCGCGTCACCCAGCTGCGGAAGGCGCCGCCGATGTTCTGCTCGCCGACGTCGAGGGAGAACGCGGTGGCACGGTCACCGGCGCGGGTCGGACGCGCGGCCTTGGTGGCGCCGGCGGCGTCGTCGGTGTCGTCGGTGTCGTTGGTGTGCGTGGGCATGCGCTCAGATCTCCTCGTTCAGGGCCGGGGCGAGGCCGACGTCGCCACTGCGGCCGGCGGTGATCAGCTCGACGATCTGCGTCGTGGACGTGTCCTTCTTCAGCACCTCGGCCGCGACCCGACCGAGGTAGAGCGCGACGACGCGGTCGGAAACCTCCATGACGTCGTTCATGTTGTGGGAGATGAGCACGACGCCCAGTCCCTGGTCGGCGAGCCGGCGGACCAGGTCGAGCACCTGACGCGTCTGCGCGACGCCGAGTGCCGCGGTGGGCTCGTCGAGGAAGACGACCCGGCTGTTCCAGAGCACCGCCTTGGCGATCGCGACGGTCTGGCGCTGGCCGCCGGAGAGGTTGCTGACCAGCTGGCGTACCGAGGACACCGTGCGCACGGACAGGCTCGCCAGCGCCTCGCGCGCCTTGCGCTCCATCTCCCCGTCGGAGAGGAACGACCCGAAGCTGCGTACCTCCCGGCCGAGGAACATGTTCTGCGTGATGTCGAGGTTGTCGGCCAGCGCGAGGTCCTGGTAGACGAACTCGATGCCGAGGCCGGTGGCATCGCGCGGGTCCTCGATGTGCACCGGCTGGCCGTCGAAGCGGATCTCGCCCGAGTCGATGCTGTTGATGCCGGCGAAGCACTTCACCAGCGTCGACTTGCCCGCACCGTTGTCTCCGACGAGCGCGGTGACCTCACCGGGATAGACGGCGAAGTCCACGTCGTGCAACACGTGGACGGGCCCGAAGCTCTTGTTCAGGTTGCGGGCCGAGAGGATCGGTTCGG
>JBQCCW010000110.1:0-2259 GCA_051961835.1 Marmoricola sp.
ACCGCTCGATGTCGTTGCCCTTGAAGGTCGACCCGTCGCCCCAGATGTCGACGCCGTCCTCGTGCATGGCCCGCACCAGGGTGGTGCCGGAGACCGCGCGACCCAGCGGCGTCGTGTTGAAGTAGGCGCGACCGCCGGAGCGGATGTGGAACGCCCCGCACGCGAGCGCCGCCAGGCCTTCCTCGACCAACGGCAGCCGGCAGTCGACCAGCCGGGCGATCTCCGCCCCGTACGCCGTCGCACGTCCCGGGACCGAGCCGATGTCCGGCTCGTCGTACTGGCCGATGTCAGCGGTGTAGGTGCACGGCACCGCGCCCTTGTCGCGCATCCACGCGACGGCGACGGAGGTGTCGAGGCCCCCGGAGAAGGCGATGCCGACGCGTTCGCCGACGGGCAGGGAGGTGAGGACCTTGGACACGAGGATGATTATGCAGAGGGATGCATGATCATGCAAACCGTTCCGCCTGCCCGGACGCTCATGAGGTCAGATCGCGCAGCCGTCCGGGCCGCACGCGTCGGCGTCGGCGGCGGCTCCCACGACGTCCAGCTTGGGGTGGGTCTCGTCCCAGGCGCGCTCGAGCACCTGGCTGAACACCTCGACCGGCTGGGCGCCCGCGACGCCGAAGCGCCGGTCGATGACGAAGAACGGGACACCGGTGGCGCCCAGGCCGGCGGCCTCGGCGATGTCGTCCTGCACCGCGTCCGCGAACTCGTCGCTGCCGAGCACCTCCCGGACCTGGCCGGCGTCCAGGCCCGCGTCGACGGCGATCCGGGTGAGGGTCTCGTGGTCGGCCACGTTCTCGGTCTCCACGAAGTACGCCGAGAGCAGCGCCTCCTTGAGTCGGCCCTGCACCTCACGACCGCCGGTCTCCAGCGCCAGGTGCAGCACTCGGTGGGCGTCGACGGTGTTGGCGCGCAGCGCCTGGTGCTGACGGAACAGCAGTCCCTCCTCCGCGGCGACGGCCTCGACCCGGTCGATCATCTGACGGCCGGCCTCCACTCCACCGCCGTACTTGCGGCCCAACGACTCCGCGACCGTCTCGGTGGGAACGACGGGAGCGCTCGGGTCGAGCTGGAACGAGCGCCACACCACCTCGACCTCGTCACGGTGCGGGAAGGCGGCCAGCGACTTCTCCAGCCGGCGCTTGCCGATGTAGCACCACGGGCAGACGACGTCGGACCAGATCTCGATGCGCATGTCGGGTGCAACAGCGCCCGCACCGAGGGTGTTCCGTCGGGGCGCATCAGGGCAAGGTGACCTCACCCACCGGGAACGGGTTGTGGGCCACCTCCCAGCCGAACCCGTCCGGGTCGGTGAAGTAGCCGGAGTAGCCGCCCCAGTCGCGGCGCCGACCTTCGCGCACCTCGGCTCCGGCCGCTCGCGCGGTCGCGAGCACCCCGTCGACCTCCTCGGCACTGCGGCAGTTGTGCGCGAGCGTGAACGGCAGCGTGCCCCCGCGGGCGACCGGCCCGATCTCGGCCACCGCGTGCTCCTCGGCCCACAGCGACAGCACCACCTTGTCGCCGACGTGGAGCATCAGCACCTCCCCCGGAACCTCGAGCGCCGGCTTCCAGCCGAGGCCGCCGACGTAGAACGCCCTGCTCGCCCCGAGGTCCCCGACGACGAGGGTGACGACATTGATCCGCTGCTCCATCCGCACACCGTGCCAGATGACACCGACACCGGACCACGACACCGGACCCCGACACCGCACCCTGACACCGGACCACGGGCCGGAGACGTCCCCGGACAGGACTCAGGGGCGGCTCGGGCGATTCCCCGATGCGGTTGCCCCGGCTCGCCCCCAGACTGGAGCCATGATCACCCTCGACCACCTCACCCGGAGGTACGGCGCCTTCACCGCCGTCGACGACGTCTCCTTCACCGCAGAGGCCGGGCGCGTCACCGGCTTCCTGGGGCCCAACGGCGCCGGCAAGTCCACGACGATGCGCGTGCTCACCGGCCTCACCCCGGCCACGAGCGGCAGCGCGCGGATCCTCGGCCGTGACTTCGCCGACCTCCCCAACCCCGGCCGCCAGATCGGCGTCCTGCTGGACGCCTCGGCGCAGCACGCCGGGCGCACCGGTCGCGAGATCCTGCGGATCGCGCGCCTCACGATGGGTGTGCCGGCCGCACGCGTCGAGGAGATGCTGCACCTTGTCAGCCTGACCGAGGAGGAGGCGGACCGGCGGGTGCGCAACTACTCCCTCGGCATGCGCCAGCGCCTGGGCATCGCCGTCGCCCTGCTCGGAGAGCCC
>JBQCCW010000111.1:0-3824 GCA_051961835.1 Marmoricola sp.
CAAGCCGAGCCTCGGCCCGGGGTCCAAGGTCGTCACCGAGTACCTCGAGAAGGCCGGGCTCCTCGCGGAGCTCGAGAAGGTCGGCTTCTACGTGGTCGGCTACGGCTGCACGACGTGCATCGGCAACAGCGGCCCGCTGCCGGAGGCGATCTCCGCGAAGGTCGAGGAGGAGGACCTCGCGGTCGTCTCGGTGCTGTCGGGCAACCGCAACTTCGAGGGTCGGATCAACCCCGACATCAAGATGAACTACCTCGCGTCGCCGCCGCTCGTGGTGGCGTACGCGATCGCCGGGTCGATGGACGTGGATCTCTTCAACGACCCGCTGGGCACCGACACCGACGGCAACGACGTGTTCCTCAAGGACATCTGGCCCAGCCCGCAGGAGGTCGAGGAGACCATCGCCGGCGCCATCACCGCCGACATGTTCTCCAAGGACTACGCCGACGTGTTCGCCGGGGACGAGCGGTGGCAGTCGCTGCCGACGCCCGAGGGCGACACCTTCGCGTGGGAGCCCGACTCGACGTACGTCCGCAAGGCGCCGTACTTCGACGGGATGCCGGAGGAGCCGGAGCCGGTCGCCGACATCGAGGGCGCCCGGGTGCTGCTCAAGCTCGGCGACTCGGTCACGACCGACCACATCAGCCCTGCCGGCGCGATCAAGAAGGACTCGCCGGCCGGTCGCTACCTCGCCGAGCACGGGGTCGAGCAGCGTGACTTCAACTCCTACGGCTCGCGCCGGGGCAACCACGAGGTGATGATCCGCGGCACGTTCGCGAACATCCGGCTGCGCAACCAGCTCGCCCCGGGCACCGAGGGTGGCGTCACCCGCGACTTCACGAACGACGGCGAAGTGACGTCGGTGTTCGAGGCCAGCGAGCACTACCTCGCCGCCGGGACGCCGCTCGTGGTCCTCGCCGGCAAGGAGTACGGCTCCGGCTCGTCGCGCGACTGGGCGGCGAAGGGTACGGCGCTGCTCGGTGTCCGCGCCGTGATCGCAGAGTCCTACGAGCGGATCCACCGCTCGAACCTGCTGATGATGGGCGTCCTCCCGCTGCAGTTCCCCGAGGGACAGAACGCCGACTCGCTGGGGCTGACCGGTGAGGAGGAGTTCTCGGTCACGGGCGTCACCGCCATGAACGACGGTCCGACCCCGAAGACGGTCAAGGTCAAGGCGGCCGGGAAGGATGGGCAGAGCGTCGAGTTCGACGCCGTCGTGCGCATCGACACCCCGGGTGAGGCGAACTACTTCCGCAACGGCGGCATCCTGCAGTACGTGCTGCGGAACATGCGCAAGAGCTGAACCGCACGACGAAGCCCCCGTCCGCTCGGCGGACGGGGGCTTCGTCGTTCCTGCGTCGTGCCCGGGTCAGGCGACCCAGACGGTCTTCGCGTTCATGAACTCACGGATGCCCAGCTCGGCCAGCTCGCGCCCGTGGCCGGACGCCTTGATGCCGCCGAACGGCAGCTCGGGGAAGGAGGCGACCATGCCGTTGACGAACGTCTGGCCCGCGGCCAGGTCACGCAGGAACCGTTCCTGCTCCTCGGGGTCGTTCGTCCAGGCGCTCGAGCCCAGCCCGAACCGGGTGTCGTTGGCGATCCGGATGGCGTCGTCGATGTCGTCGGCGCGGAACAGGAGCGCGACGGGCGCGAACACCTCTTCGCGGTAGACCTTCATCTGGTCGGTGACGTCGGCGAGGATCGTCGGCGGGTACCACCAGCCCGGCTGGTCCGGCCGCTCGCCGCCCAGCAGCACTGTGGCGCCGTGCTGCACCGCCTCCTGCACCAGCTCGTCGGTCTCGCCGCGGCCCTGCTCGCTCGCCAGGGGGCCCACGTCGGTGCCCTCGTCGGCCGGGTCCCCGACCTTGAGGGCGCCCATCTCCTTGACGAAGAGCTCGACGAACTCGTCGTAGCAGTCGGTGTGGACGATGAAGCGCTTCGCCGCGATGCAGGACTGGCCGTTGTTCTGGCAGCGGGCGGTGGTGGCGACCTGCGCCGCCTTGGCGAGGTCCGCCGACGGCATCACCACGAACGGGTCGGAGCCGCCGAGCTCGAGGACGACCTTCTTCAGCTCCTCCCCGGCCACCTTCGCCACGGCGCGACCGGCCGGCTCGCTGCCCGTCAGCGTGGCCGCGGCGACCCGGTCGTCCCGGAGCACGGCCTCGACCTTCGCGCTCCCGATGAGCAGCGTCTGGAAGACGTCCTCGGGGAAGCCGGCCTCGCGGAACAGGTCCTCCATGAGCAGTGCGGTCTGCGGCACGTTGCTGGCGTGCTTGAGCAGCCCGACGTTCCCGGCGGCCAGGGCCGGAGCGGCGAACCGCATGGCCTGCCACAGGGGGAAGTTCCAGGGCATCACCGCCAAGACCACGCCGAGTGGCAGCCAGCGGGTGCCCGCCCGGGAGGCCTTCACGGCGCTCGCCTCGATCTGCTGCTCGGCGATGAACGCCGCTCCGTGCTCGGCGTAGAACCGGAGGGCGGCCACGCACTTGGTCACCTCCGCGGCGGCCGCGGTCTTCGTCTTCCCCATCTCCAGGGACATCAGCGCCGCGGTATCGTCGGTGCGCTTCTCCAGGAGGTCGGCCGCGGCGGTCAGCCACCGGGCGCGGTCCTCGCTGCTCGTCAGGCGGTACGCCTCGGCGGCGGCGGCCGCCCGCGCCAGCTTGTCCTCGAGCTGGTCGTCGGTGAGCTCGTCGAAGGTCTCGAGGACCTCTCCGGTCCGGGGGTCGGTGGTGGCGATCGGCATGTCTCATGGATACCCGACGGCGGGGCGCGGGACACGCCCGGAGTCCTCGATCTCGCCGTTACGGTGGCTCGATGAGGTCGGAGACGTTCACGGTGCGCACGGGCGGCAGCGAGCAGGTGCGCGACATCACGGTCCGGTGTCGCGACTTCGTGGCGGGGGAGGGCGACGGCCTGCTGCACGTGTTCGTCCCCCACGCGACGGCCGGCCTGGCGATCATCGAGACGGGAGCGGGCTCCGACGACGACCTGCTCGCCGCCCTGGCGGACCTGTTGCCCGCCGACGACCGCTGGCGGCACCGACACGGGTCCCGCGGCCACGGCCGCTCCCACGTGATGCCGACCCTCGTTCCGCCGTACGCCACCGTGCCCGTGCTCGGGGGCCAGATGGCACTGGGCACCTGGCAGAGCATCTGCCTGGTCGACCTCAACGTCGACAACGCAGACCGCGAGGTGCGTCTGTCGTTCGTGGCAGGCTGAACGCATGATCGTCGCCATCAGCATCAGCCCGTCCGGAGCCGACGAGACCGGCGGGGTCAGCCAGGCTGTCGCCGACGCCGTCCGGGTGATCCGGGAGTCGGGCCTGCCGTGCGAGACCAACGCGATGTTCACCAACATCGAGGGGGAGTGGGACGAGGTGATGGCCGTGGTGAAGAAGGCGGTGTTCGCCGTCGCCGAGACGTCGCCCCGCGTCGGACTCGTGCTCAAGGCGGACCTCCGCGCCGGCCACGACGCCGGCGAGCTCACGGGGAAGGTAGAGCGCGTCGAGGCGCATCTGCGGGGGTGAGTCATCGCAGCACCGCACGAAGAAGGTGCTAGCGAGCCTTGATATCGAACGTTTGTTCGGGTAGCATGTCTCTATGACGGCTCTCCTCGACACCGCACCGGTCCGGCCGGGTGGCGTGGAGGACTGCTCCCCGACCGAGCTGGCCGACGCGATCACGGCAGCTCGGGCTGCGGAGGTCGCGGCGGGGATCGAGGTGCTGAAGCTGGCGGTGGCGTGGGCCGACGCCCACCCCGCGCTGGATGACGAGGGCCGCCCGGTCCCGGTCCCGCTGGTGCCCGGGCACCTGTTGGCGGCCCACTTC
>JBQCCW010000112.1:0-2152 GCA_051961835.1 Marmoricola sp.
GCGGAGGACACCGAGCGGCTGCGCACCATCACCGCAGTGGTGACCGGCTTCCACCGGCTCCCTCCGGTCACGATCGCCGCCATCGACGGCGGCTGCGCCGGCGCCGGCCTCTCGCTCGCCCTCGCCGCGGATCTGCGGATCCTCTCCGAGCGCGCCGTGCTCAACACCGCCTTCGTGGCCGCCGGAGTCTCCGGCGACTGCGGCTCGGCCTGGCACCTGACCCAGGTGGTCGGGCCGGCACGCGCCCGCCGGCTGCTGCTCGATCCCGCCAAGGTCGATGCCGCGACCGCGCTCGACCTCGGCCTGGCGACGCGCGTCGTACCGGCCGCAACGCTGGCCGCGGAGGCCGCCGGCTGGGCCCGCCGGATCGCCGGCCACGCGCCGCTCGCGCTGCGCGCCACCAAGCAGAACCTCCTCGCGGCCACCGCGTCCGACCTCGACGACTATCTGCCCGGCGAGATCGACCGGATGGTCGCCACGTTCCACACCGCCGACGCCCGGGAGGCCGCCGCGGCCTTCCTCGCCCACCGCGCGCCGGTCTTCACCGGCCGCTGACCCGAAAGGCATCGCCATGCACCGCGACCTCTTCTCCACCGAGCACGACGACTTCCGCGAGTCGGTCCTCCGGTTCATCGAGAAGGAGGTCACCCCGCAGATGCCGGCCTGGGAGCAGGCCGGGATCGTGCCCAAGGAGCTGTTCCGCAAGACCGCCGAGCTGGGCATCAACGGCCTCCAGATCCCCGAGGAGTACGGCGGCGCCGGCCTGGACACGTTCCTCTTCAACGCCATCGTCATCGAGGAGGTCGGCCGTGCCGCGGCCAACCTGGGCGGCCTGCAGGTGCACCTGAACACGGTGCTCCCCTACTTCCTGGAGTACGCGAACGAGGAGCAGCGCCGGCGCTGGCTGCCCGGCATCGCGGAGGGCCGGCTGATGTCCTCGATCGCGATGACCGAGCCGGGCACCGGCTCCGACCTGGCCGGGATGGCCACCACCGCCGTCCGCGACGGCGCGGACTGGATCCTCAACGGCGCCAAGACGTTCATCACCGGCGGCATCAACGCCGACCTGATCGTGGTCGTCGCGCGCACCGCGAAGGTCGAGGGCGACCGCCGCGCCGGCCTGTCGCTCTTCGTCGTCGAGGACGGCATGCCGGGCTTCACCCGCGGCCGCAACCTGGACAAGCTCGGGCTGAAGAGCCAGGACACCGCCGAGCTCTTCTTCGACGCGGTCCGCGTCCCGGACGCCAACCTGCTCGGCGTGGAGGGCCAGGGCTTCGGGATGCTCCTGCACAACCTGCCCCAGGAGCGGCTGACCATCGCCGTCAACGCACAGTCGACGGCGGCCGCGGCGGTCCGGTTCGCGACGGCGTACGTCCGCGAGCGCCAGGTGTTCGGCCAGCCGGTGGCGGCCTTCCAGAACACCAAGTTCGTGCTCGCCGACTGCCGGACCCAGGTCGAGGCCGGCCAGGCGCTGGTCGACCGCGCGCTGGGCGCGCTCGACGCCGGCACCCTCACCGCCGCCGACGCGGCCGTGGTCAAGCTGTTCTGCACCGAGATGCAGGCCCGCGTGATCGACCAGTGCCTCCAGCTGCACGGCGGCTACGGCTATATGCGCGAGTACCCGATCGCGCGCCTGTACGCCGACGCCCGCGTCACCCGGATCTACGGCGGCACCAGCGAGGTCATGAAGAGCGTCATCTCCAAGTCGATGGGGCTGTGATGATCGCCGACCGCATCCGGGCGATGGACTTCGAGGAGTACGCCGCCACCATCCGCGCCTTCACCGACGAGGAGCTGATCCCCGGCGAGCCCGCGATGGTGCGCCGCGGCGAGGTGCCGCCGGCGCTGGTCGACCGGATGGCCGAGCTCGGCCTGTTCGGCATCACCCTCGGCCGCGAGCACGGCGGCCTGGGCTGGAGCGTCGAGGAGCAGGTCCGGCTGACGATGGAGTTCACTCGCGCGAGCGTGGTCTACCGGTCGCGGTTCTCGACCACCATCGGCCTGGTCTCCCAGGCGGTGGCCGCGCACGGGACGCCCGACCAGCGCGCCCGGCTGCTGCCCGCGTTCGCCGCGGGCCGCACCGTCGCCGCCTTCGCGCTCACCGAGGAGTCCGCCGGCACCGACGCGACCGCGCTGCGGACCACCGTCACCG
>JBQCCW010000113.1:0-2233 GCA_051961835.1 Marmoricola sp.
GTCGCCATGGTCTCGGCGACGAGGCGGCCGGTCTCGAGGCCGTAGTCGATGCCCTCGCCGTTCAGGGGGTTGACGCAGCCCGCGGCGTCGCCGATCAGCGCCCAGTTGGGGCCGGCGACGTGAGACACCGCCCCGCCCATCGGCAGCAGCGCCGAGGTCGGCATCCGGAGGTCGCCGCTGAGCCCGAAGTCGTCGCGCCGCTGCTCGGCGTAGTGGGCCATCAGCGGCTTGATCGCCAGGTCGGCCGGCCGCTTCGCCGTGGCGAGGGTGCCGACGCCGAGGTTCACCTCGCCGGTCCCGAGGGGGAAGATCCAGCCGTAGCCGGACAGCACCTCGCCCTCCTGACCGCGCAGCTCGAGGTGGGAGGAGATCCACGGGTCGTCCGACATCGCCGACGCGACGTACGACCGGCCGGCCACGCCGTAGACCGTGTCCCGGTGCCACTCGCGACCGAGCACCTTGCCGAGCGGCGAGCGCACGCCGTCGGCCACCACCAGTCGGTCGCAGGCCACCTCCACCACGCCGTCCGGGGTGCGGAACAGCACGGCCGCGACCCGGTCGCCCTGGCGACGTACGTCGAACGCGCGGACGCCGTCGACCGCCGTCGCGCCGGCCTTGATCGCGGTGGTGCGCAGGTGGTCGTCGAGCTCGGTGCGGGCGACCGCGGAGCCCCAGTCCGGCAGCGTGCCGCCGGGCCACGGCAGCAGCAGCGTCTGGCCGAAGCCGTGCGCGCGCAGGCCCTGGTTCACGGTGTGGGCGCGCAGCCAGTCCTCGAGGCCGAGCCGCTGGAGCTCGCCGACCGCGCGGGGCGTGAGGCCGTCGCCGCAGGTCTTGTCGCGCGGGAACGTCGCAGCGTCCGCGAGCACCACGTCGGCGCCGCCGCGCGCGGCCCAGGCCGCGGCACCGGACCCGGCCGGGCCGGCACCCACGACCAGCACGTCGGTCCGGGTCGGGAGGCTCACGCGCCGATTCTCGCAGCCCGGACCAGCCGGAGCGGCATCAGGCCGTCACGGCGCCTACTCGACGATGCCGATCGCGGCGGACACGAACCCGGGCGCGGTGACCGCGACCGCCGCGGCGAGCGCCACCTGCAGGGCCCGTCTCCCCCTCCGCCACACGACCTGGCGCCGTGCCGGCGGGACCGACAGCGCCGCGACGAACCCGGCGGACACGACGACGACGACCGCGAGGGCGGCCGGAGCGACGGCCAACGCCGCGACGAGCAGCAGGTCGAGGGGCAGCATCCAGGCGATCCACCACCTCCGGGGTCCGCTGAGCGCCGACCCGACGCGTCCGGCGAACGGCGCGGTCAGGGCACCGCACAGCAGCGCCATCGCCGAGAACGTGAGGACCGCCAGCCAGCCGGGGCCGACGAGCCCGAAGTCCGGGTTGCCCTCCCGCAGCGGGTCGACCGTGCTCCCGAAGACCACCAGCGCCGCCGCGCCGAGGAGCGCGCCGCCGGCCGGGCCGCGAGGCAGGCAGACGTGCGCGAACGCGTACAGCAGGCCCATCACGACCCCGAACGGGAGGCCGACGAAGACCACGAAGCCGACGGTGCCCTCGAAGGTGATCCTGCCGACGACCTGGTCGGCCTCGGTGATCCGGCCCTGCGCCTCCGGGGACGTCGCCGCCAGCAGCCGCATCACGAGCCGCCCCGCCGGCCCGACGACGAGCGCCCCGACGAGGAGTCCCGTCGAGATGCCGACGCCTGTCAGCCACACGAGGGCCAGCATCGCGGTCCCGCCGCCGCGCTCCTCGCGGGTCGCCCACGTGGGCAGCTCCAGGTCGCATCCCCGCCACCTCCAGCCGAGCGCGACCGCGGCGGCGAGCACGGCTGCGCAGGCGAGCATCAGCATCATCGGACCAGTCCACCAGCCCGGCGGCCGGGACAGCATCGCCCATCTGGACCACCGAGGTGGTGGCCCCGGCCGGTGTCAGACGCCCTGCTCCGTGCCGGGCGGGAACTTCTCCTCGGCCTCCTCGTAGCCGGGCGAGTCGGTGAACATCCCGCGGGTCTCGTCGAAGTCGCGATCGGTGTTGTCGACGACCGCGCCGTCCGGACGGTGCTCCTCGTCGAGGCGCTCCCGCCTCTCCTCCTCGATGCGCTCGGGGTCCATGTCCTCGTCGTGGGTCTGGGTCATGCCCGACGGTAAGACGGAACCGGCCGCGAGGTCGAGGGTGAGCCGGCCGCCGGTGCGCCGGCCGGCTCAGAGGAGGTCGCGGTCCTCGAGCG
>JBQCCW010000114.1:0-22306 GCA_051961835.1 Marmoricola sp.
ATCGGTGGCGCTGGCGAGCTTCCAGTTGAGCAGGGTCAGCATCTCGGCCCGCGCCTTCGCCCGGCCGAGCAGCACCTGCACCCATTCCTGGTCGATCACCCGCGTGCCGTCGCCTCCTTCGGTCGACCCGGCCCGGGTCGCCCGCGCCCACTCGGTGACCAGCCCGATCGAGTGCACCATCGGCGCGGAGGAGGTGAGCGCCACCCGCTCGTGGTTGAGCTGGTTGGTCATCAGCGACCAACCGCCGTTGAGCTCGCCCACGAGGTTGTCGACAGGCACCCGCACGTCCTCGTAGTACGTCGCGCTCGTGCTGACGCCGGCGACGGTGTGGACGGGGGTGTAGGAGAAGCCCTCGCTGGAGGTCGGCACGAGGATGATCGAGAGGCCCTTGTGGCGGGGCAGGTCGGGGTCGGTGCGGCACGCCAGCCACACATAGTCGGCGTACTGGATGAGCGAGGTCCACATCTTCTGCCCGTTGATCACCCACTCGTCGCCGTCGCGGCGTGCCCGGGTGCGCAGCGAGGCGAGGTCGGTGCCCGAGCCGGGCTCGGAGTAGCCGATCGAGAAGTGCATCTCCCCGCGCAGGATCTTGGGCAGGATCTCCGCCTTCTGGGCCTCGGTGCCGTATCGCATGATCGTGGGACCCACGGTGTTCAGGGTCAGGTAGGGGATCGGTACGCCGGCGATCGCGGCCTCGTCGGTGAAGATCAACTGCTCGAGCATCGGCCGGTCCTGGCCGCCGTACTCCCGAGGCCACCCGATGCCGAGCCAGCCGTCCTCGCCGATCTGCCGGATCACGTCCTTGTAGACGCCGGCGTCGCCGAACTCGCCCGTCGACGCCGCCAGTCCGGCCCTTACCTCCGGGGTGACCAGCTCGGTGAAGTAGGCACGGAGCTCCTTGCGGAGCGCCTCCTGGCTCTCGGTGAGTGCGATGCGCATGCTCTGTCCTCTGGGAGCGCGGGGCACGATGACCCTGGGTGGACGGTGACCGGGACGGCGAGGTGACGTCGAGCCCGGACCGTGCAAAACTATAACTTGTTCTAGTCTTGCTGAGAACGACCTGGAGGCAGTCATGACCAGCACCGCCACGACCGACGCCCGCGCGCTCGACCACGGTGCACCACCTGAGCGGTTCGCTCGCGGCTGGCACAGCCTGGGTGTCGCGGAGGGCTTCCGCGACGGCACGCCGCACGCGGTGGAGGGATTCGGCACGAAACTGGTCGTCTGGTCGGACTCCCAGGGCAAGCTCAACGTGCTCGACGGCTACTGCCGGCACATGGGCGGCGACCTGACGCAGGGATCGGTCAAGGGTGACGAGATCGCCTGCCCGTTCCATGACTGGCGGTGGGGCGGCGACGGCCGGTGCAAGGCGATCCCCTATGCCCGGCGCGTCCCGCTGCGCGCGCGGACCCAGACCTTCCACGCCCTGGAGCGCAACGGCCTGCTGATGGTCTGGCACGACCCCGAGGGCGGGCCCGCCGACGTGGACCTGCTGCCGCCCGAGATCGAGGACATCCTCGACCCCGACGTCTACACCGACTGGAGCTGGAACGTCCTCGACGTCCCCAGCGCCCACTGCCGGGAGATCGTCGACAACGTGGTCGACATGGCGCACTTCTTCTACATCCACTTCGCGTTCCCCACGAAGTTCCGCAACGTGTTCGAGGGTCACTGCGCCACCCAGTTCATGGAGTCGACGGGGCGTCCGGACATGGCCGGCGAGGGCTACGGCGACGAGAGCCTGGTGCTGGAGTCCGAGGCGACGTACTTCGGTCCCTCGTTCATGGTCAACTGGCTGACCAACGACTACAAGGGCTTCGTCACCGAGGTCGTGCTGATCAACTGCCACATCCCCACCAGCACGAACTCCTTCAAGCTGATGTACGGACTGAAGGTGAAGAAGCCGCAGGGCGTCGACGCCTCCACGGTGGAGTACGTCGGCAAGCGGTACACCGAGATGTTCGGCTCCGGCTTCATGCAGGACGTCGACATCTGGCTCAACAAGGCGCCGGTGCAGAACCCGCTGCTGTGCGAGGAGGACGGACCGGTCTACCAGCTGCGTCGGTGGTACGAGCAGTTCTACGTCGACGTCGCCGACGTGCAGGCCGAGATGACCGACCGCTTCGAGTTCGAGGTGGACACCACCAAGGCGAACGAGTACTGGCAGCGGGAGGTCGCGGAGAACCTCGCACGCAAGGCGGCCGAGGACGCCCAGGAGGACCGCCAGCAGCCCGTCGACGCCTCCACGACTGCTCCGGCCGGCTGATGCTCTCCTTCGGCGGCATCACCGACGAGACCGCTGAGGACCAGCGGCTCTATCTCGACGCGCGGCTCGCCGCGGTGGAGTGCCTCGACTGCCTCGCGACGGTGCGGGTCAAGAAGAACAGCGAGCACCACACCTCCGTCCAATGGACCGGCGACGCCTTGGCACACTGCACCGAGTTCGCGCGGCTCTCGGCCCTGCCCGGGGGCCGTCCCGTGCACGCCGGATGTCCGCGGCTGAACGCCTCGATCGAGCGCGCGGTGGCCGAGGGACGCCTGGAGGTCGGAGCCGTGGATGGCTACTGAGTCCTACCTGCTCCGGGTCCTCGAGGTCGTGCCCGAGACCGACGACGCGTGCTCCGTCGTCTTCGAGGTACCCGAGGAGGCCCAGGAGGCGTTCGCCTACCGCCCGGGGCAGTTCCTCACGATCGGCGTACCGTCCGAGCGCACCGGCCTGGTGGCGCGGTGCTACTCGCTGTCGAGCACTCCGCACTCCGGAGAGCACCGCATCACCGTCAAGCGCACTGTCGAGGGCTACGCGTCGAACTGGATCCACGACAACCTTCGGGCGGGCGACCAGCTGCGGGTGCTGGCGCCCAGCGGCATCTTCACCCCGAGCAGTCTCGACGAGGACCTGCTCCTGTTCGCCGGCGGTTCGGGCATCACCCCAGTGATGTCGATCCTGCGTAGCGCCCTGGAGAAGGGCAGTGCGCGGGTGGTGCTGTTCTACGCCAACCGCGACGAGCGCTCGGTGATCTTCGCCGCCGCCCTCCGCGAGCTGGCCGCCGAGTACGCCGACCGGCTGGTCGTCGTGCACTGGCTGGAGTCGGTCCAGGGCCTGCCCACCCAGGCGAACCTGCACGCGTTCGCCGCGGCGTACGACCAGTACACCGCCTTCGTGTGCGGGCCGGCGCCCTTCATGAAGGGCTGCGTCGAGGCGCTCAAGGAGCTCGGGTTCCCGCGGTCGCGCCGCCACCAGGAGAAGTTCGTGTCGCTGGGGGGCAACCCGTTCGGCGACGTCGAGGAGGTGCTGGCGGCGCAGCAGACCCTGGCGGAGGCGGACGACGCCGACGATGCGGAGGACGAGGTGGCCGCCGTCCCTGCCTTCGTCGGACCCGTCGCCGTCGAGGTCGAGCTCGACGGCGAGCACTACGCCTTCGACGACTGGCAGGGGGACAAGCCGCTGCTCGACTTCCTGGAGGACAAGGGCGTCAAGGCGCCGTTCTCGTGCCGCGCCGGGGAGTGCTCGGCCTGTGCGTGCCTGGTGCTCGAGGGCGAGGTGACCCTGAAGCACAACGACGTGCTGGACGAGGCCGACCTCGCCGACGGCATCCGGCTGGCCTGCCAGGCCCTGCCCGCGAGCGAGAAGCTGCGGATCACCTACAACGGGTGAGCGAGCCGAGGGCGGGTTGCACGGCGCCGAGCACGAGTGTGCCCGTGCGAGCATCGGTCGCGTGACCGAGCACTATGCCGTGGATGACCACCTCGCCGAGCGCACGCTGCTCGTTGCCGCGGCGTACGTCGTGCTGCGGCGTGGTGGTGACGTGCTGCTGCAGCTACGACGGGGCACCGGCTACATGGACGGCCGCTGGGCGCTTCTCGCGGGTCACGTCGACCGTGACGAGCCCGCCGACCGGGCCGCGGTGCGCGAGGCGCACGAGGAGGCGGGCGTGGCCATCGAGGTTGCCGACCTCCTGCCGCTGACCACCCTGCACCGGCTGGAGATCGGCGGCCCACAGGTCGAGCAGCGCGCCGACTTCTTCTACTCCTGCGACCGGTGGACCGGCGAGCCGCGCGTGCAGGAGCCCGACAAGTGCGCGGAGATGCGCTGGTTCCCCCTCGATGCGTTGCCGGACGACGTCGTGCCGCACGAGCGCCTGGTGCTCGAGGGGATGCGCGAGGGCACGCTGCCCGCGATCGTGTCGCTGCCCGCTACCGGCCGGTTCGGGGACTGATCACCGAAAGCCGCACGTCGACAGGCCTTCGCGGCGCAGATCTGCTGACGCGTGGCACTCGGTGCGCCGCTCACCAGCCCCGCTCGCGCCACTCCTGGAGATGGGGGCGCTGGTCGCCGAGGACGCCGTCGTCGCCGTGGCCGGGGTAGAACCAGGTCTCGTCCGGGAGCCGGTCGAAGATCTTCGTCGAGACGTCCTCGATGAGCGAGGCGAAGGCATCGGCGTCGCCGAAGGTGTTGCCGACGCCGCCGGGGAAGAGGCTGTCGCCGGTCCAGAGGTGGGGGGTGCCCTCGGGGTCGTCGTACAGCAGCGCCACCGACCCGGGCGTGTGCCCGAGGAGGTGGATCACCCGCAGCCGGCAGTCGCCGACCTCCACGACGTCGCCGTCGTGGAGCCGCTCGGCGACGAGGACACCGGTCTGCTCGGTGATCGCGTCCGCGTCGTCGGCCCCGGCGGCCGTGATCGCTCCCGTCGCCGCGACCACGTCGGCCAAGGCCCGGTGATGGTCCCAATGCTGGTGGGTGGTGACCACGCGCGTCAGGCCGTCGGGCCCGATGAGGCGGAGCAGCACCTCGGGCTCGGCGGCGGCATCGACGAGCACCTGGTCGCCCGTCCGCCGGCAGCGCAACAGGTAGCAGTTGTTCGACATCTCGGGGTCGACCGCGACCTTGGTGACGATGAGGTCGGTGAGCTCGCGGACGTCCGGGGCGCCCCCGGGCTTGACGTGGCCGGTGTACGGCCCGGATTTCGGTGCGCCGGAATCGCTCGAGGCTGCCATGAGCCCGATCGTAGTGAGGTCGGCGAATCCGACATCGCGGCCCGGGTCGGCGAGTTACAGTCCTGAAGTTCTCGCATTCGCCTTGCGTGTTGCGCTTGATGCTGGTGGGATTCCTGTGCCTGCGGTGACGAACTGCGGCCGGAAGAGGGGTGTCGCATGAGCGGGCGGGTCCGCGGAGCGGTTGTCGGAGTGCTGTCGGCGGGAGTGGTGTTCGCAGGACTGGCGCTCGCGCCCGCCCACGCCGACGACCCCACTCCGCCGCCCACGGATCCCACGACTCCGGCGGAGCCCGCCGGGCCCCCGGCCGCGTTCCGCGTGATGACGCTGAACATCCGCCAGGACCTCCCGGCAGCGAAGTGGGCTGCGGACGCGCAGTCGGCGAGCGCGATGACCGACATCCTGGCGATGCAGGAGGGCAATCGCACCGCGAACCGCACGGCGATGCTCGACGCCATGCACGCCCAGGGCTGGGACGCCTGGGTGCCCGACACCGGCGGCACCGAGCTTCCGGTCGCCTGGAACGCCTCGCTGTTCGCCTTCGTGTCCGGCCAGACCGTCATGGTGCACAAGGGCCAGCCGAAGGTGACGCCCGCGCGCTTCATCAACACCGTCGTCCTCCAGGACCTCCAGAGCGGGGAGGAGGTCGCCGTCGTGAACACGCACACGATCAACCACGGCGCGGTCGACGCCGGCCTCCAGCCCAACGACCGCACGCCGCGGCTCAAGAAGCACATCCTCATGCTGCGCGACGCCATCACGGCCGCCGAGCAGATCACGCCGAACGTCGTCGCCACCGGGGACCTCAACGTCAACCACATGCGCGACCGCAACCTGCAAGTCGCCGGGCTCCCGACGAACGTCCTGGGCCCCGTCGTCGACTTCGACATGCCGCTCGGTCGCACCTACAACCACGGCAACACCGAGCTGGACTACGTCATGACGCCGATCGGCGGCAACCTGGCGCCGACCTCGGCCGCGATCGTCCCCGGCTTCTACAGCGACCACCGCGCCATCGTCGACGGCATGGCGTACGTCGACCAGGTGGGGCCGGTCCCGACGCCGGCGAACATCCCCCCGACCCCGGCTCCGCCGCCGACGCCCACCCCGGTGCCGACCACCGACCCGACCCCGGCACCGCCGACGAGCAACGTCACGTTCCGACCGACCCGCCTGCGCAACGCCGCGCACGGCAAGGCGAGCGCGCGTCGGGCGGTGCTCTCCGAGGCGGTGCGGGTGATCCGCAACGCGCCGGCGGGCAGCGCGATCCACCTGGCCACTGCGTCGGTGGGTGACAAGGCCGTGCAGGCGGCGCTGCTCGACGCGGTCGCTCGGGGCGTCCACGTCCAGCTCTTCCTCAGCGGACCGAGCATCAACAAGGTCGAGGCCCGGCTGCGCAGGCTCCTCGGCGCCGACACGACGCAGCGCGACTGGTTCCGCGTGGGCTGCACGACGGCCGCCTGCGTCGCGGTGCAGGGCAAGCTGTCGCCGACCACGCTGCTGGTGAGCCAGGCCGGCCGCACCGCAGCGGTCCGCTACGTGATGAACAAGTCGCTCGACCGCTCAGCGCTGAACCGCCGGGCCCACGCCACCATCACCACGGACAAGAAGACGTACGACCGGGCCTTCCACAACTTCTTCAAGCTGGTCGCCGCCTGAACCGGCGCCGGCTCTCCGGCGCGTCCGGCTTGAGCGGTGCCTTAGGATGGACGAACGTGTGTTCGACGACACACCGCTCATTCGGGGCACGACAACAGGGGACACCGTGGCAGACCAGCTGGTCATCAGGGGCGCGCGCGAGCACAACCTCAAAGACGTCTCGCTCGACCTCCCGCGCGACGCGCTGATCGTCTTCACCGGCCTGTCCGGCTCCGGCAAGAGCTCCCTGGCCTTCGACACGATCTTCGCCGAGGGCCAGCGCCGGTACGTCGAGTCGCTCTCGGCGTACGCCCGGCAGTTCCTGGGCCAGATGGACAAGCCCGACGTCGACTTCATCGAGGGCCTCTCGCCCGCGGTGTCGATCGACCAGAAGTCCACCTCGAAGAACCCGCGCTCGACGGTCGGCACCATCACCGAGGTCTACGACTACCTGCGCCTGCTGTACGCGCGGGCGGGCCGGCCGCACTGCCCGGTCTGCGGTGCCCCGATCGAGCGCCAGACTCCCCAGCAGATCGTCGACCGGGTGCTGCAGCTGCCGGAGGGCACCCGCTTCCAGTTGCTCGCCCCGGTCGTCAAGGCCCGCAAGGGGGAGTACACCGAGCTCTTCCGGTCGCTGCAGTCACAGGGGTTCAGCCGGGCCCGGGTCGACGGCGACACCGTCCAGCTGGCCGACATGGTGGGAGACATCCCCCGCCTGGACAAGCAGAAGAAGCACACGATCGAGGTCGTCGTGGACCGGCTCGCGGTCAAGGCGTCCGCGCGCCGGCGGCTGACCGACTCCGTCGAGACGGCCCTCGGCCTGGCCTCGGGCGTCGTGCTCCTGGACCTCGTGGACCTGCCGGACGGCGACGCCGGCCGGGAGCTGCGGTTCTCCGAGAAGATGTCGTGCCCCAACGAGCACGCCATCGAGACCGACGAGCTCGAGCCCCGCTCGTTCTCCGTCAACTCGCCGTTCGGCGCCTGCCCCGAATGCCACGGGCTCGGCACCCGGATGGAGGTCGACCCCGAGCTGGTGATCGCGGACCCCGGGGCCACCCTGGCCGAGGGAGCGATCCAGCCCTGGGCCGGCGCGCACGTCGCCGACTACTTCACCCGGCTCCTCGGCGCGTTGGGCGCCGAGCTCGGCTTCGACCTCGACACGCCGTGGCAGGAGCTGTCGAAGAAGGCCCAGCGCTCGATCCTCGAGGGCCACAGCACCAAGGTGCACGTGGTCCACACCAACCGGTACGGCCGTCGGCGGGCCTACGACACGACGTTCGAGGGTGTGCGGCCCTACATCGAGCGGCGCCACCGCGAGGCCGAGTCCGACACCAGTCGGGAGCGGTTCGAGGGTTTCATGCGCGAGGTGCCGTGTCCCGCCTGCGCGGGCACCCGCCTCAAGCCCGTCTCGCGCGCGGTCACCCTCGGTGGCCGCAGCATCGCCGAGGTGTGCGCGCTGTCCATCCAGGAGGCGTCCGACTTCCTCAACGCCCTGGAGCTCAGCGCCCGCGAGCGCCAGATCGCCGAGCGCGTGCTCAAGGAGATCCAGGAGCGGCTCCGCTTCCTCCTCGACGTCGGACTGGACTACCTCTCGCTCGATCGTGCCTCGGCGACCCTGTCCGGCGGAGAGGCGCAGCGGATCCGGCTCGCCACCCAGATCGGCGCCGGCCTGGTCGGCGTGCTCTACGTGCTCGACGAGCCGAGCATCGGGCTGCACCAGCGTGACAACCAGCGGCTGATCGAGACGCTCGTCCGGCTCAAGGACCTGGGCAACACCCTGATCGTCGTCGAGCACGACGAGGACACCATCAGGGTGGCGGACTGGATCGTCGACATCGGCCCGGGCGCCGGCGAGCACGGCGGTCAGGTCGTGCACTCCGGCACGGTGGCCGACCTCCTCGCCCACCCCGACTCCGAGACGGGCCTGTACCTCTCCGGGCGCAAGCAGATCCCGCTTCCCGAAGTCCGCCGCCCACGCGACAAGAGCCGGATGCTCACCGTGCACGGCGCCCGGGAGAACAATCTGCGCGACATCGACGTGTCGTTCCCGCTCGGCCTCTTCGTCGCGGTCACCGGCGTCAGCGGCAGCGGGAAGTCGACGCTGGTCAACGACATCCTCTACACCTCGCTGGCCCGCGAGATCTACAACGCCCGCACCGTCCCCGGCCGGCACCGGAGGATCAGCGGCCTGGAGCACGTCGACAAGGTCATCCACGTCGACCAGTCCCCGATCGGGCGTACGCCGCGCTCCAACCCCGCTACCTACACGGGCGTGTTCGACCACGTGCGCAAGCTCTTCGCCTCCACGCCGGAGGCGAAGATGCGCGGCTACCAGCCGGGCCGGTTCTCCTTCAACGTCAAGGGCGGTCGGTGCGAGGCGTGCGCCGGCGACGGCACGATCAAGATCGAGATGAACTTCCTGCCCGACGTCTACGTGCCGTGCGAGGTCTGCCACGGTGCGCGCTACAACCGCGAGACGCTCGAGGTGCACTACAAGGGCAAGACGATCGCCGACGTCCTCGACATGCCGATCGAGGAGGCGGTCGAGTTCTTCGCCGCGATCCCCGCGATCGCACGGCACCTCACCACGCTCTGCGAGGTCGGTCTCGGCTACGTCCGCCTCGGGCAACCGGCCACCACGCTGTCGGGAGGCGAGGCGCAGCGCGTCAAGCTGGCCAGCGAGCTGCAGAAGCGCTCCACCGGCCGCACGGTCTACGTGCTCGACGAGCCCACCACGGGGCTGCACTTCGAGGACATCCGCAAGCTCCTCGGCGTGCTGTCGAGCCTCGTCGACAAGGGCAACACCGTGCTCGTGATCGAGCACAACCTCGACGTGATCAAGACGGCCGACTGGATCATCGACATGGGTCCGGGCGGTGGCACGAACGGTGGCACGGTGGTCGCCGAGGGCACACCGGAGGAGGTGGCCGCGATCCCGGAGAGCCACACGGGCGTGTTTCTCACGCCGCTCGTCGCGGGCCGGAAGCCGGCCAAGGCGTCCCGGGGGCGCCGCCGCTGAACCGGGGGCGGGTCGCTCTCGTTCAGGGTGTTGACGGGCACCGCGGCTAGCGTCGGTGACCCCTGACTCGGAGGTCCTCGCGATGAGCAGTCCTGATCCGCAGCCCACGCGCCGCACCGTGCTGGCCGGAACCCTCGGCGGGCTGAGCCTGCCTCTGTTGGCGGCCTGCGGGAGCGGCAGCACCTCCACGCCGGTGGCGGCGCCCACCCGGGCGCCCGCCGGCGGTGGGTCCAGTGCGGGCACGACACCCGGGGGCGCCGGCGGATCCGCAGGCGCCGGCGCTCCGCTCGGCCCGACGAGCGCGGTGCCCGTCGGGGGCGGCACGGTCTTCAAGGACCAGCAGGTCGTCGTCACGCAGCCGCGCGCCGGCGAGTTCAAGGCGTTCTCGGCCGTGTGCACCCATCAGGGCTGCCTCGTCGACTCCGTCTCCGGAGGGGAGATCCACTGCCCGTGCCACGGCAGCGCGTTCTCCGCGAAGGACGGCTCGGTCGTCGCCGGCCCGGCGCCGGCGCCCCTGCCGGCGGAGTCGATCAAGGTCAGCGGGGGCACCATCCGGTTGACCTGACCGGGCCCTTGGTCCCGCCCGGCGCGTCGCTTCGATCCGCTTCGTCCGGATCTCGGCGGGGGTGGTCTAGTCGCCGGTGTCGCTCGACGTCGACGGAACTCGCGCTGCGCGTCTCGTGGGTCGCACACTCAGGCGGTCAGCGCGGAGCGCGGTCGACCTCGCACAGGGTCGACCCGGAAGGACGGCCATGGACCCGCAGGAGGAGCGCGCCAGCGTCGTTGCGCCGGTGCGGCTTCCTCGTCCCCGCACTCCCGTGCCCGGCCTGGCGGCGCAGGGCGTCGGCGCGGGACGGCGCGGCAAGATCGTCGTCCTCGGCCGCCGCGGCCTCGGGCCCGCGCTCGCGCTCCGCGGCGCCGACTCCGGCTACGACGTTGTCGGGCTCGAACCGGAGGGCGGCTTCGTGCCCTGGAGCCGGGCCGTGTCGGCGGCCCGGGCCGAAGCCCTCGAGCACTTCGACGTCGCCATCATCGACGTGCCGTGGCCTCCCGGGGTCGCCGAGCCCGACCTCGCCTCTGTCGCGGCCTCCGCGGACTCGGTCGCCCGGTTCCTGCTGCCCGGGGCGACGGTGATCGTGGCGTCGCCGACGCCCGCGGACACCGTCGCCGACGCCGTACGGCTTGTCACGCACGTCCTCGAGAGCGGATCCCGGCTCACCGCCGGCGTCGACTTCCACCTCGGGGCGCTCACCAGCGCGGACGACGACCCGACTGCTCACCGGCTCTACGGCATCTCGGTCAGGGTCACCGGGACAACCGACGGCACGTCCCTCGAGATCGACCGCTTCCTCGCCGACCTGCTGGACGAGACGGTCCGTCCGGCTCCGTAGGCTGGGGGAGTGGCGGACCCCTCGACCTACCGGCCCGCGCCCGGCACGATCCCGACCCAGCCCGGGGTGTACCGGTTCCGGGACGCGCAACGACGCGTGATCTACGTCGGCAAGGCCAAGAGCCTGCGCGCCCGGCTGTCGTCGTACTTCCAGGACCTCGCCCACCTGCATCCGCGGACGGCCACCATGGTCACCACGGCGGCCTCCGTCGAGTGGACCGTCGTCGCCACCGAGGTCGAGGCCCTCCAGTTGGAGTACAGCTGGATCAAGGAGTTCGACCCGCGCTTCAACGTCAAGTACCGCGACGACAAGTCCTACCCCTGGCTCGCCGTGACGGTCGGCGAGGAGTTCCCTCGCGTGATGGTCGTCCGCGGCGCGAAGAAGAAGGGCGTGCGGTACTTCGGGCCCTACAGCCATGCCTGGGCCATCCGCGACACCGTCGACACCCTGCTGCGCGTCTTCCCGATGCGCTCGTGCAGCAAGGGCGTCTTCAACCGGGCCGGGCAGGTGGGCCGTCCGTGTCTGCTCGGCTACATCGACAAGTGCTCCGCCCCCTGCGTCGGCCGCGTGACGGCGCACGAGCACCGGCGGATCGTCGACGACTTCTGCGACTTCATGGGCGGCCGCACCGACGCGTTCGTCCGCCGCGTCGAACAGGAGATGTACGCCGCGTCCGACGCACAGGACTACGAGCGGGCCGCCCGGCTCCGTGACGACCTGGGGGCGCTGCACAAGGCGCTGGAGAAGCAGGCGGTGGTGCTCGGCGACGGGACCGACGCCGACGTCGTCGCGTTCGCCGAGGACCAGCTCGAGGTCGCCGTCCAGGTGTTCCACGTTCGCCAGGGGCGGATCCGGGGGCAACGCGGGTGGGTCGCCGATCGCGTCGAGGACGCCGACACGGCGGCTCTGGTCGGCGACTTCCTGCTCCAGCTTTACGCCGGCGAGGCCGGTGACGCACTGCCCCGCGAGATCCTCGTCCCCGCGCTCCCGGAGGACGCCGCGACGTACGAGCAGCTGCTCACCGAGGCCCGTGGAGCCCGGGTCGCCCTGCGCGTGCCACAGCGCGGCGACAAGCGATCGCTGCAGGAGACCGTCGCGCAGAACGCGCGCCAGGCCTTGGCACTGCACAAGACCCGGCGGGCCAGCGACCTCACCACCCGCAACCGCGCGCTGGAGGAGATCCAGCAGGCCCTCCAGCTCACCACCGCCCCGCTGCGCATCGAGTGCTACGACATCTCCAACCTGCAAGGCACCGAGGTCGTCGGCTCCATGGTCGTCTTCGAGGACGGACTGGCCCGCAAGAGCGAGTACCGCCGCTTCGTGATCCGCTCGGTGACCGGCCAGAACGACGTGGCCTCGATGCACGAGGTCATCACTCGGCGGTTCACCAGGCTGCTCGAGGAGCGAGAGCGCACCCCGGAGATCGGGGAGGAGTCGGCACCTCGTGGCTTCGCCTACGCGCCGGGTCTGGTGGTCGTCGACGGCGGTCCGCCGCAGGTCGCGGCGGCCCAGCGCGCGCTCGACGAGCTGGGCATCGACGACGTGGCCGTGTGCGGGCTCGCCAAGCGCCTGGAGGAGGTCTGGCTCCCCGGGGAGCCGGACCCGGTGATCCTGCCGCGGACCAGCGAAGGGCTCTACCTCTTGCAGCGGATCCGCGACGAGGCGCACCGCTTCGCCATCACCCACCACCGCGGACGCCGGTCGCGGACGATGGTCGAGAGCGTCCTCGACGACGTGCCGGGCCTGGGCGAGGTGCGTCGGAAGGCTCTGATGAAGCGGTTCGGCTCGCTGAAGCGGCTGCGTGCGGCGAGCGTGGAGGAGATCGGCGAGGTCCCCGGGATCGGGCCCGCCACGGCCGCCGCCGTCGTCGCCGCGGTCGCCCCGCAGCCCGGGGAGCGCAAGACTGTCGCCGTGAACACGGCGACCGGCGAGATCATCGATGACGAGGAGGTCGGCCGGTGACGCCGTCGGCGCCCCACCGCGAGCAGGTGTCGGACGAAGGGCGGGGCGAGCTGGTCGTCGTCACCGGGATGACCGGCGCCGGACGCTCGACGGCCGCCAAGGAGCTCGAGGATCTCGGATACTTCGTCGTCGACAACGTGCCGCCCGAGCTCGTCGGCGACGTCGTGCGGCTGGTCGACGAGCGGCAGGGCGTCGCGCAGCCGATCGCCGCGGTCGTCGACGTGCGCGCCGGCAAGTTCTTCGTCGCGTTGACCGAGGCGTTGGCGAGCCGGCTGGGCAGTCGGCGTACGACCGGGCTGTTCCTCGAGGCCGAGGACGACATCCTGGTACGCCGCCAGGACGCCGCGCGCCGCCCGCACCCGTTGCAGGGCACCGGCCGCCTCCTGGATGGCGTGCAGCGCGAGCGCATGGTGCTCGCTCCGCTGCGCGGCGACGCCCAGCTCGTCATCGACACCACGTCGATGAGCCCGACCGAGCTGCGCGCCCGGATCACCGAGGCGTTCGGCAGCCCTGAGTCGGTCGCGCTCCAGGTCACCGTGCTGAGCTTCGGCTTCAAGTACGGCGTCCCGGTCGACGCCGACCTGATGGCCGACATGCGATTCCTGCCCAACCCCCACTGGGTGCCGGGGCTGCGACCGCACACCGGTCACGACGCCGACGTGGCCGGCTACGTCCTCGAGCAGCCGGCTGCGCAGGAGTTCCTGGACCGGTACGTCCCCGTCATCGAGACCGTCGGGGGCGGCTACGTGCGCGAGGGCAAGCGCTTCATGACCGTCGCGATCGGGTGCACCGGCGGCAAGCACCGCTCCGTCGCGATGGTGGAGGAGATCGCCCGGCGGCTGCGGGACGTCGGCATGCCCGCGCGCACGGCTCATCGCGACCTGGGGCGGGAGTGACGCTCCCGGCCGGTGGGCCGGATCCGCGCATCGTCGCCCTCGGCGGCGGCCACGGGTTGGCCGCGTCGCTGGCCGCCCTGCGCCGGATCACCGGCTCGCTCACCGCGATCGTGACCGTCGCCGACAACGGCGGCTCCTCGGGACGGTTGCGCGAGGAGCTCGGCGTCCTGCCGCCGGGTGACCTGCGGATGGCCCTCGCGGCGCTCTGCGGCGACGACCGGTGGGGGCAGACGTGGGCGCAGGTGCTCCAGCACCGGTTCGACTCGGCCGGACCGCTCGCCGGTCACGCGACCGGCAACCTGCTCATCCTCACGCTCTGGGAGCTGTTGGGCGACCACGTCCTCGGACTCGACTGGGTGGCCAGCCTGCTCGGTGCGCGCGGGCGCGTGCTGCCGATGGCCACGGTGCCGCTCGACATCGTCGGCACGGCTCGCGGCCAGGACGGGACCGAGCGAACCGTCCGCGGTCAGGTCGAGGTCGCCACGACGCCGGACCTGCTCAGCGTGCGGCTCGACCCCGACGATCCGCCGGCCTGCGTTGAGGCAGTCGAGGCGGTCCGCGCGGCCGACGTGGTCGTGCTCGGCCCCGGCTCGTGGTTCACCAGCGTCGTGCCGCACCTGCTGGTCCCCGAGCTCCGCGAGGCGCTCGTGACGACGACGGCCCGCGTGGTCGTCACGATGAACCTCGCCGCCCAGGAGGGCGAGACCCAGGGCCTGGGGCCGGTCGAGCACCTCGAGGTGCTGCATCGCCATGCCCCCGACCTGCGGATCGACGCCGTGATCGCGGACCCGCACAGCGTCCGTGCGCCGGAGGAGCTCGAGCGCGCGGTCAGGGCGCTGGGCGGCCGGCTCTCGGTGGTCGACGTACGCGACGATGCGACGCCGGCCACGCACCATCCGGGCAAGCTCGCCCTTGCCTATGCGGCCGTCGCGAAGTCGACATAGGGTGCACGCATGGCGATGACGGCTCAGGTCAAGGCGGAGCTCGCTAACACCAAGGTCACCAAGACCTGTTGCCGCAAGTCCGAGGTCTCCTCGATGCTGCGCTTCGCCGACGCACTGCACCTGGTCAATGGCAGCGTCGTCGTCGAGGCCGAGCTCGACACCGGCGCCGCTGCACGACGGCTGCGCACCGACGTGGCGGACGTGTTCGGGCCCGAGTCGGAGGTGGTGCTGCTCAAGGGCAGTGGCATCCGCAGGGGCACGCGCTACCTCGTCCGCGTGACCCGGCACGGCGAGGCGTTGGCGCGCCAGACCGGCCTGATCGACCAGCGCAACCGGCCGGTGCGCGGCTTGCCGCCGCAGGTGGTCTCCGGCTCGGGCTGCGACGCCGTCGCGGCGTGGCGTGGCGCCTTCCTGGCGCACGGCTCCCTCACCGAGCCGGGTCGGTCCAGCTCGATGGAGGTGACCTGCCCGGGCCCGGAGGCGGCGCTGGCTCTCGTCGGTGCGGCCCGCCGGCTCGGGATCGGGGCGAAGGCGCGGGAGGTGCGTGGCGTCGACAGGGTCGTGATCCGCGACGGTGACGCGATCGGACAGATGCTCACCCGGCTCGGCGCCCACGAGACGCTGCTCGCCTGGGAGGAGCGCCGGATGCGGCGCGAGGTGCGGGCCACGGCGAACCGGCTGGCCAACTTCGACGACGCGAACCTGCGCCGGTCTGCCCGCGCCGCCGTCGCCGCCGGCGCGCGCGTTCAACGGGCGATGGAGATCCTCGGCGAGGAGATGCCGGACCACCTGCGACAGGCGGGACAGCTCCGGCTCGACCACAAGCAGGCGTCGCTCGAGGAGCTGGGTCAGCTGCACGACCCGGTCCTCACCAAGGACGCGATCGCCGGCCGCATCCGCCGCCTGCTGGCGATGGCGGACAAGCGCGCTGAGGACCTGGGAGTTCCGGACACCGAGGCGTCGTTGACTCCCGAGATGCTTGCCGAAGAGGTCTGAAAAGACTCGCTGGTGTCGTTACTCTCGCGTACGCAAGCACCGGGGAGGGGCGGCTTCGGCCCGCGATAGGGTCGAACCGAAGCAAGAGCCCGCTACCCAGGAGTTTCTCTGTGACTGTCCGCGTAGGTATCAACGGCTTCGGCCGCATCGGCCGGAACTTCTATCGAGCCGTGCGCGCAGCGTCTTCAGGCGGTGCCGACATCGAGATCGTCGGCATCAACGACCTCACCGACAACACCGCGCTCGCGCACCTGCTCAAGTTCGACTCGATCCTCGGCCGCCTCGACGCGGAGGTGTCCCACACCGACACCGCGATCACGGTCGGCGACCACGAGATCACCACGTTCGCCGAGCGCGAGCCCGGCAACCTCAAGTGGGGCGAGATCGGTGCCGACGTGGTGATCGAGTCCACCGGTTTCTTCACCGACGCGACCAAGGCCCGCGCGCACGTCGACGCCGGTGCCAAGAAGGTCATCATCTCCGCGCCCGCCTCCAACGAGGACATCACGATCGTGATGGGCGTCAACGACGACCAGTACGACCCCGCCAAGGACACGGTCATCTCCAACGCGTCGTGCACGACGAACTGCCTTGCGCCGATGGCCAAGGCGCTCAACGACGAGTTCGGCATCGTCAAGGGCCTGATGACGACGATCCACGCCTACACCGCCGACCAGAACCTGCAGGACAACATCCACAAGGACCTGCGGCGCGCCCGGGCCGCCGCCATCAACCTGGTGCCGACCTCGACCGGCGCGGCCAAGGCGATCGGCCTGGTGCTGCCCGAGCTCAAGGGGAAGCTCGACGGCTACGCCGTGCGCGTGCCGGTCCCGACCGGCTCGGCGACCGACCTCACCTTCGAGGCCTCCCGCGAGACGACCGTCGACGAGGTCAACGCCGCGATCCAGAAGGCCGCCGACGGCCGGATCCTGAAGTACAGCACCGACCCGATCGTGTCCTCCGACATCGTCACCGACTCCGCGTCCTGCATCTTCGACGCGCCGTTGACGAAGGTGATCGGCAACCAGGTCAAGGTCGTCGGCTGGTACGACAACGAGTGGGGCTACTCCAACCGTCTCGTCGATCTCGTCCAGCTCGTCGGCAGCAACCTCTGAGCGTGGGCGACTTCCCCGGGCTCGGCGAGGTGGCCGGGCGGCGCGTCCTGGTCCGCAGCGACCTCAACGTGCCGCTCGGCGACGCCGGGCAGATCACCGACGACGGCCGGATCCGCGCCAGCGTCCCGACCCTCCGCGCCCTGGCGGACGCCGGGGCGCGGGTGGTCGTCGTCGCGCACCTCGGCAGGCCGAAGGGCGCGCCGGACCCGGCGTACTCCCTGGCACCCGTGGCCCAGCGGCTGGGCGAGCTGCTCGACACGCCGGTGGCCTTCGCCTCCGACACGGTCGGCGACTCCGCCCGGGCGACGGTCGACGGGCTGGGCGACGGCGACGTGGCGCTGCTGGAGAACGTCCGGTTCAATCCCGGCGAGACCAGCAAGGACGAGGCGGAGCGCGGCGCGTTCGCCGACCGGCTCGCCGAGCTGGCGGACGCGTTCGTCAGCGACGGCTTCGGCGTCGTGCACCGCAAGCAGGCCAGCGTGTACGACGTCGCGCAGCGGCTGCCCCACGCCATGGGCGGCCTCGTGCGCAGCGAGATCGACGTGCTGCGTCGGCTCACCGAGGACCCGGCGCGCCCGTACGTCGTCGTGCTCGGCGGCTCGAAGGTCTCCGACAAGCTCGCCGTGATCGACAACCTGCTCGGCAAGGCCGACACCCTGCTCATCGGCGGCGGCATGCTCTTCACGTTCCTCGCCGCTCAGGGTCACCCGGTGGGGCGGAGCCTGCTCGAGCAGGACCAGGTGGAGACGTGTCGGGAGTACCTCCGCCGCGCCGAGCAGTCGGGCGTGCGCCTGGTCCTGCCGACCGACGTCGTCGTGGCCCCCGAGTTCGCCGCGGACGCCCCGGCGACCGTGGTCCCGGCCGACGCGATCCCCGAGGACCAGATCGGCCTCGACATCGGCCCGGACACGGCAGCGGCGTTCGCCGAGGCGATCCGCGCCGCGAGGACGGTCTTCTGGAACGGCCCGATGGGCGTCTTCGAGTTCGCCGCCTTCGCGGCCGGCACCCGTGCGGTGGCGCAGGCGCTCACCGAGGTCGACGGCCTGTCGGTCGTCGGCGGAGGAGACTCCGCCGCCGCCGTACGCGCTCTGGGGTTCGACGACGACGCATTCGGCCACATCTCCACCGGTGGCGGCGCCAGCCTCGAGTATCTCGAAGGCAAGGCGCTGCCCGGCATCGACGTGCTCGAGGAGTCCTGACATGGCAGCGAAGACCAACGCCGGGCGCACGCCGCTGATGGCCGGCAACTGGAAGATGAACCTCAACCACCTCGAGGCCGTGCACCTCGTGCAGAAGCTCGCGATCACCCTCGCGGACAAGAAACACGACCCGGCTCGCGCCGAGGTGGTGGTGATCCCGCCGTTCACCGACCTGCGCAGCGTGCAGACGCTGGTGGACGGCGACCGGCTGGCGCTGAGGTACGGCGCCCAGGACGTCTCGACGCACGAGGGCGGCGCGTTCACCGGCGAGATCTCGGCGGCGATGCTGGCGAAGCTCGGCTGCTCCTACGTCGTGGTGGGCCACTCCGAGCGGCGCGAATACCACGCCGAGGACGACCGCGAGGTGAACGCGAAGGCGCACCAGGCGGTCAAGCACGGCATGACGCCGATCGTCTGCGTCGGCGAAGGCCTCGACGTGCGCCGCGAGGGTCAGCAGGTGCCGTTCACCCTCGCTCAGGTCGAGGGGTCGCTGGCCGGCTTCACCGCCGAGCAGATCGCCGAGCTCGTCGTCGCCTACGAGCCGGTCTGGGCGATCGGCACCGGTGAGGTCGCCACGCCCGAGGACGCCCAGGAGGTCTGCGGGGCGATCCGGGCGCGGCTGAGCGAGCTCCACGGGGAGGAGGCTGCGACGGGCGTGCGGATCCTGTACGGCGGCTCGGTCAAGGCGGCCAACGTCGCCTCGCTCATGCAGCAACCGGACGTCGACGGGGCCCTGGTCGGCGGCGCGAGCCTGGATGCCGAGGAGTTCGGCGGCATCTGCCGGTTCTACGACATGCCCGTCCTCTGAGTGGCTGCGACCGGCGCAAGCACGGACATCGGTTAGGCTTCCCGACGTGGTACTGCTGTTCGAGATCCTGCTCGTCATCACGAGCCTCCTGATGATCCTGCTGGTCCTCCTCCACAAGGGGCGGGGCGGCGGGCTCTCCGACATGTTCGGCGGTGGCGTCTCGAGCGGCCTGGGCGGATCGTCCGTCGCCGAGCGGAACCTCGATCGGATCACCATCGGTACCGGCGTGATCTGGTTCGCGTGCGTCATCGGCCTGGGCCTCCTGCTCAAGGCCGCCAACTGATCCCACTCACCACACGAGGAGACCAGTCGTGGCTGGCGGAGGAAATGCCATCCGGGGCAGCCGGGTCGGTGCGGGCCCCATGGGGGAGGCGGAGCGCGGCGAGGCCGCCCCGCGGCAGAACGTCACGTACTTCTGCTCCCAGGAGCACCGCACCCTGATCGCATTCTCGATCGAGGCCCAGCCCCCGGAGTCCTGGGACTGCCCACGCTGCGGCCTGCCCGCCAGCCTGGACTCGGAGAACCCCCCTCCGCCCCCGAAGATCGAGCCGTACAAGACGCACCTGGCCTACGTGAAGGAGCGCCGCTCCGAAGCCGAGGCCAAGGACATCCTCGAAGAGGCCCTCCAGCTCCTCCGCACCCGCCGCAAGAACGGCGAGATCATCTTCTGACGCCGAGCGGGTGGAAACGGCGCGCTGAAACACCCCGAGCGGGCAGAACTGGCGCGCTGAAACACGGCGAGCGGGCGGAACTGGCGGCTCCTGTGGACAACGCACACGCACGCCGGTCCATCCGGTTCAGTCTTCTGGGATGTCTCCGTCCTGGAACCGTTGGCTGGATCCGTCCGGCGCGCTGCTCGGTGAGGCGTTCCCGCTGCCGTTGAGCGAGCCGTTCACCCGCTCCATGGCAGGCGAAGCGGGGATCAGCACGTCGGCCCTGCGTGGGCTTCTCGGCGCCGGCCTGCTCCGCACAGTCCTGCACGGGGTCCACATCCCTGTCCAAGCTGCCGACACCGTTGCCCTTCGGGCGCGCGCGCTGAGCTTGGTGGTTTCGGAGCATGCGGTGGTGACCGACCGCGCGGCGGCGTGGCTCCATGGCATGCCGGTCCTGCGCCGTGGTGCCCACCTGACAGCACCGCCGATCGAGGTTTGTCACGTCACCGACACGCGCTCGCGCCGACCGCAGGTCGACGGATATCGTCGAGGACTCCTGCCGCGCGACGTGCTCGAGCTGCACGGCATCCGGGTGACGACGCCGATGCGGTCTGCTCTCGACCTCGGCAGACTCTTGTGGCGGTTCGACGCGTTGGCCAGCCTCGATGCGGCCCTGCGCGTCGGAGTCGACCACGGGCAGTTGCTCGGCGAGATCGGCCGGTTCAAGGGCTATCGAGGGGTGCGGCAGCTCCGCGTGCTCGCGCCCCTCGCCGACGGCCGCTCGGAGTCGCCGGGGGAATCGGCACTTCGCCTGCACTGGCTCGACGCTGGTCTACCACCGCCTGACCTGCAGTACTGGATCGACGACGACGCGGGCGTGCCGCTCTACCGACTCGACGTACCGTCACCCGAGGTCCGCTACGCAGCTGAGTACGACGGCGAGCAGTTCCACACCGAAGCGGCGGACGTGACACACGACGAGGAGCGGCGCGACTGGATCAGGACACACCGCTGCTGGCAGATCGACGCCTTCACGAAGCAGGACGTCTATGGCGTCAACACCACGATCGGCGAACGCCTCGCCATCGGCTTCACGAACGCGCGCCGGTCCGTGTCGATCTGGACGCCGTGAGCGCTAGAGCTGCCCGCTGGGCGACTTTCAGCGCGCCACTTCCGCCCGCTGGGCGACACTCAGCGCGCCACCTCCGCCCGCTCGGCGACTTCCAGCGCGCCGTTTCCGCCCGCTCGCCGCAGCGGTCAGGCGAGGGAGGCGGCCGCCTCGTCGACGTACCAGACGGTGTCGGGGACGGTGATGCCGCGGGCGGGGGTGTCGTGGACGTCGCCCTCGGGCGCCGTGGCGCGCGCGACGGCGTCCGCCTTGTCCTCGCCGCTCACCACGAACCACAGCGACGCGGCGCTGTTGAGCCGGGGGAAGGTCATGCTGACCCGCGTCGGCGGCGGCTTGGGGGAGTCGGGGACGCCCACGGTGCTGGCGTCGGTCACGTCCAGCGTCGGCTTGTGCGGCATCAGGGAGGCGACGTGGCCGTTCCTCCCCAGGCCGAGCATCACCAGGTCGAACCGATCGGGCCCGTGCTCACGCAGCGTGGCTGCGTACATCCGAGCGGCCTCGTCGACGTCGCCGGCGTTCTCGGTCGACGGCATCTCGTAGACCTGCGTGGCGCCGACCGGGTCGAGCAGGTCCTGTCGGGCGTGCAGGGCGTTGCGGTCGTCGCTGTCCGGTGCCACGAACCGCTCGTCACCCCACCACACCACGACCCGGGTCCAGTCCACGCCGCTGTCGGGAGTCAGCCGGGCGACCTCCCGGTGGATCTTGTTCGCGATCGTGCCGCCGGTGAGCACCAGGTGCGGGTCACGGCCCTCCTGCTGGATCTTCGCCAGCCGGGCGAGCATCTCCTGGGCGACGGTCTGGGCGACGCCTTGGGCGTCGGGGCAGATGTGCAACTCCCTCACAACTCCTCCTCCGAAAGCGCGAGGTGGCGGGCCACCTCGGCGTAGATGTTGTCCTCGTCGAGCCGGCGCAGCTCCTCGCCGAGCAGCTCGGGGACCGTGCGCCGCTTGAGCGCGACCGGCCGGTCGGGTCGACCCGGAGAGGAGAACGTGGCCAGCTTGCCGTCGTGCCGCGAGATCCGGATCGGTCCGTCCGTCGTCTCGAGCACCACCTCTGTGATACCCGGACCCGCAGAATTACGCCGCTCGACGTCGACGCGCAGGCACAGGGAGAGCCATGCCGTCAGCAGGTCGGCGCTGGGACTGATCCGCTCCGCGGTGACCGACGCGCCGGTCACCGTCACGTGGTACTGGTCGAGGGCCGCGGCGAGCAGGGCACGCCACGGGGTCAGCCGCGTCCAGGCGAGGTCGGTGTTCCCCTTCGCGTACGCCGCGCACTGCTGCTGCATCGCCATCCGCTTGTTGCGGGTCGCCGCGGCTGCGTCGGTGATCCGTCGTTGCGCCAGCGCCCCGAGCGGGTCGGCGGCCGGGTCCGGCGGCGGGTTCGAGGGCCACCACGCGGCGACCGGGGAGTCGGGGAGAAGCAGGGGCAGCACGACGGACTCGGCGTGCCGGACGACTTCGCCCTTGAGCCGGATCAGCGCGATCTCACCGGACCAGCCGTCGCCGATCCCCACCTGCGCATTCACCACGGAGGCGCCGCGAGGCGAGCCGAGGATCACGCC
>JBQCCW010000115.1:0-2394 GCA_051961835.1 Marmoricola sp.
ACGCCGGCGACGGCCATGTTGAGCAGCGCCTGCCAGGTGGTGTGGTGGAGGGGGATCCAGAGGGCGTACCCGAGCGCCACGAGCAGCGCCGCCAGCACCAGCGCCCCGCGCGGACCGAGCACGCGGGTGGTCAGGGGCAGCGTGAACGCCCCGACCGCCAGGAACACCACGTAGACGCCGATCAGCGTGGACACGAACGCCGCGTCGGCGCCCAGGCCGTACCCCGCCACCGACGGGTCGGTCCGCGCGAACGTCGACAGCGGGATCTGCGCGCCGAGCACCGACATCCCGAACAGGAACGCCGTCAGCTGGACCGGCCACTGCGCGGGTGCGCGGAGGAGACGTACGTCGACCACCGGCTGCGCCTGGCCGAGCTCGTGCCGCACGAACGGCACGAACGTCGCGAGGCCGGCGACCACGAGCAGCCAGGCCACCACGCTGGTCGGACCGGACACGCGGACGACGATCAGGCCGGCCATCACCAGCCCGAGCGCGACCGTGAGCAGCGCGACGCCGCCGAGGTCCAGCCCGCCGGTCGACGTGCCGGGCGCGTCCTCGACGCCGACCCAGACGACGACCAGCACCAGGGTCACGACGACGGCGGGCAGCATCAGCAGCACGGTCATCGAGGTGGCGCCGACGAGCGCGCCGCTGGTCAGCGCGCCCACGATCACGGCGAGCTCGAGCGCGCCGACCAGCACCGCGGCGGCCCGCCGGGGGAGCAGGTCCTGCCGTCCGCTGGCGGCCGTCCGCCGGTGGATGATCGCGATCTCGAGCGGCAGCCAGACGACGTACGCCCCCTGCAGCGCCGCGCCGACCAGGAACGTGCCGAACGACGGCGCGAGCGCGAGCACCCACGAGCCGAGGGCGGTCACCGCGGTCGAGAGCAGCAGCACCCGCTTGTGGCCGACGAGGTCGCCGAGCCGCGCCAGCGGCGGGACCACGAGCGCGGAGACCACCAGCTGCGCGGCCTCGAACCAGTTCACGTCCGCGTCGGCGATGGAGAGGTGGTCGGCGATGTCGCTGAAGACCGGCGTGTAGTAGCCCTGCAGCACGCCGCTGGCCAGCTCCACGCAGACCAGGAAGCCGACGATCGCGAGCAGGGAGCGGCCGGGGCCGGCGCCCGCGCCGACGGCGGGCCGGGGAGCGCGCACGGGTGCGGCGGCGGGGTCGGTCATGAGGCGGGGATCCTCTCGATGAGGCGTCGGTACCAGCGCACGCCGTCGACGAGCGCGTCGGTCCCGAGGTGCTCGTCGTGGGAGTGGATCGCGGCGCGCTGGTCCTTCGACATGCGGAACGGCGCGAACCGGAACACGTGCTCGCTGATCGCGGTGAAGAAGCGGGAGTCGGTGGCGGCCATCATCACGTACGGCGCCGGCACGGCGTCGGGGAACACCTCGCGGATCGTGTCCTCGAGCAGGGCGAAGGCCTCGCCGTCGTACGCCGACACCGGGCTCGGCTCGCCGCGCTCGACGACCTCCACCCGGACCTCGTCGTCGTCGACCGCCGCGCGCAGGTGCTCGAGCGCCGACGCGACCGAGTCGCCCACCATCACCCGGATGTTGACCCCGGCGCGGGCGCTCGCGGCGATCACGTTGAGCGCCGGCGAGCCGGAGAGCGTGGTGACCGCGAACGTCGTCCGGGCCATCGCGGCGGGCTCCGCGCCGGCGGCCACCAGCGCGCGGGCCAGCAGCGGCCGGACCCGGTCGGCTCCCGCCATGAGGGGTCGCAGCGGCAGCGGCGCGTGCGGGGCCAGCCGGCGGAACAGCTCGACGGTCGGGTCGGGCACGCGGGCGGCCATCGGGTGGCGGTCGAGCCGGGTGATGGCCCGGGCCAGCCGGGCCGTCGGGCCGTTGCGGGCCGGGGTGGACGCATGGCCTCCGCGGCCCTCGACGACCAGCTCGACCGACGTCACGCCCTTCTCGGTCACGCCGACGACGCCGACCGGCACGCCGACCCCGGGGAACGCCTCGCCCGCGATCGCCCCGCCCTCGTCGACGACCAGCCACGGGCGCACGCCGCGGCGCCGGAGCTCCTCGACGGCCAGCTGCGCCGCGGACCCGTTGACCTCCTCGTTGCACCCGAACGACAGCCAGACGTCCTGCGCCGGGACGTGCCCGGCCGCGAGCAGCGTCGCGACCGCCTCGCAGACCGCGACCAGCGCGCCCTTGTCGTCGAGCGTGCCGCGCCCCCACACCGCGCCGTCGTGCACCTCGCCGCCGAACGGCGGGTGCTGCCACCGGTCCGGGTCGTCGACCGGCACGACGTGGTGGTGCGCCATCAGCACGACCGGGCGCTCCGCGGAGCGCCCGGGCCAGCGGGCCAGCAGTCCGTGGGTGTCGACGCGGGTCGTCTCGAGCCGCTCGTGGACGAGCGGGTACAGCCGCTCGAGCT
>JBQCCW010000116.1:0-4422 GCA_051961835.1 Marmoricola sp.
CTCCCCAGTTCACGGCCGCGGAGGTCGTGGGCACGGATCTCGACGAGACTACGGGCAACACCGTCGTCAACGTGCTGGTGCCGTACGCCGACGCCAGCGTCCTCGCTGCCCGCGCGGCGACCGGACACGTCGCCCTCGTCCTCGACTCGCAGGATCAGTGATGGCCGTCATCTGCCTGACCTCGGCGTCGGGCTCGCCCGGTGTCACCACCACCGCGGTCGGGTTGGCGTTCTGTTGGCCGCGCCCTGTGCTCCTCGTCGAGGCCGACCCGACGGGCGGATCCGGCATCCTCGCTGGGTTCTTGAAGGGCACGACGCCGTACGACGCTGGCCTGCTCGAGCTCGCGCTGTCGCCGCTCGGTGTGGCCGATGCCCTGCGCGATGTGGTACGACCGCTGAGCCCGAGTGTGTCGCTGCTCGCGGGCACTCGCACGCATGCGCAGGCACCCGCGCTGCGAGACGTGTGGGACCCGCTGGCCACTTCGCTCGCCGAGCTCGAGGCAAACGGGCAGGACGTGATCGTCGACGCGGGTCGGCTCGGCCTGACCGGATCACCGCAGCCGCTCCTGGAGTCGGCGGACCTGACCTTGCTGATGACCCGCGCGACATTGCCGTCGATCTCGGCCGCAAGGTCGTGGGCCGAATCCGTTCGGCAGCCCGCGACGGGCTGGCGCCACCCCGGCCTGCTTCTCGTCGCCGAGGGCCGCCCGTACAGAGACTCCGAGGTGGCCAAGGTGCTCGGCATGCCGGTGGTCGCCGACCTTCCCGACGATCCCGAGTCCGCAGCGGTCTACCACCGCGGCGCGACACCGCCGCGACACTTCGAGACCGGGCCCTATGTGCGCGGCCTCCACGCGGCCGTGCAGGCGATCCAGGCGCAGGTCGCACGCGGTCGGTTCGCCCTCGCCCAAGAGCCCACACGGGAGGCGAGTCGATGACCGAGGTATCGCGCTACATGAGCGAGTACGGCGAGCTGTCGAGCCTGCCGCTCTTCACCCAGCACCCTGCCGCAACGGCGCCGCCCCTGCAGCGGTTCGACGCCAAAGTCACCGCACCCCCGGCGGCCAGCAACGAGGTCGACTGGGCCCTTGTCGCCGCGCTTCGGGCTCAGGCGTCGGAGCAATTGAGCCAGACCATCGCCGCAGACCGTGCCCGGCTGGACAAGGATGCCCAGCAGGAGCTCGGTCGCTCGATCGTCCTGGACCTGATCGAGTCAGCGATGGCGGATGCCGCCAAAGCCGGCGAGGGCGCGTGGAGCCCCGCCCGGCAGCAGGCGACCGCGCAGGCGGTCTTCGACTCGCTGTTCCGGCTCGGCCGTCTCCAACCGTTGGTCGACGACGACCGGATCGAGAACATCATCATCGTCGGCTTCGACCGGGTCCGGCTCGAGCTGATCGACGGCACCGTCGTCGAAGGGCCGCCGGTGGCGGACTCCGATCACGAGCTGATCGACTTCCTCGTCTTCCTGGCCTCCCGCAGCGAGGTCAACGCCCGCTCGTTCTCCGAGGCCCAGCCGCGCCTGCACCTGCGCCTCGACGGCGGCGCCCGCCTCGCCGCCGCGGCGTGGGTGACGCCGCGACCGTCCGTGGTGATCCGGCGCCACCGGCTGATGCACGTCACGCTCGATGACCTGGTCGCGCGGGAGATGATGACGCCGATCGCCGCCTCGTTCCTGCGGGCCGCGGTCCGCGCCCGGAAGTCGATCGTGGTCGCCGGCGCTCAGGGCGCCGGGAAGACGACCCTGGTCCGTGCTCTATGTGCGGAGATCGACGAGATGGAGGCGATCGGCACCTTCGAGACCGAGTACGAGCTCCACCTGCACGAGGTCAGACCGAACCAGATCGTCCATGCCTGGGAGGCCCGCCCCGGATCTGGCGAGCGCGGCCCGGACGGGCGTCAGGCGGGCGAGTTCACCCTCGACGAGGCTCTGGTCGACTCGTTCCGGTTCAACCTCTCGCGCCAGATCGTCGGCGAGGTCCGCGGCAAGGAGATCTGGGCGATGATCAAGGCGATGGAGTCCGGCACCGGGTCCATCTCCACCACCCACGCATCGGACGCCGTCGCCGCCGTCCGCAAGCTCGTCACCTGCGCGATGGAGGCAGGCCCGCACATCACCCAGGGCCTCGCCACGAGCAAGCTCGCCGCGACCGTCGATCTGATCGTCCAGCTGACCATGGAGACCACGCCGGTCCCCGGCGGTGCACGCCGGACCCGTCGGGTCGCCGAGATCATCGCGCTCGCGCCGGGCGAGAAGGACCCCGGCTACGCGACGACCCATGTGTTCACCCCGGATGCATCCGGCGTCGCGGTCCCCGACGTCCTGCCCGACGAATACCGGGACCTCGCCCATCACGGGTTCGACCTCTCGGCCTACCTCCAGACGAGGCCCACGCGGGATCGGATGGGAGGTACGTCGTGACGCCACTGCTTCCCGGCCTTGCCGGCGGCCTCGTCGCTCTCGGGATCCTCGGCATCGTCGTCGGGCTCCGGCCGGCCCCCGTCGTACCGAAGAAGCCCACCAACAGCCCCGGCCGCGGCCGGTTCGTGATCGACTCACGGACGCGGATGCTTCTCCTGATCGGCCTCGGCCTCGGCATCCTCGGCTGGATCCTCACCGGCTGGGTCCTGGCGCTCGCGATCGCCCCAGTCGCGGTGATCGGCCTCCCGGTCCTGCTGTCCGCTCCCCCGGCCGCGACCCAGATCAACCGGCTCGAGGCCATGGAGGAATGGACCCGGTCTCTCGCCGGGGTGCTGACCGTCGGCATCGGACTGGAGCAGGCGCTCGTCGCCACCCTGCGCTCAACTCCCGGGCCGATCAACGCGGAGGTGACCCGGCTGGTGAGCAGGCTCCGCGCTCGATGGGACACCGAGACCGCGCTCAGGGCGTTCGCCGACGAGCTCGACGACGCCACCGGCGACCTGATCGCCGCCAACCTCATCCTCGCCGCGCGGCGCCGGGGCGCCGGCCTCACCAGCGTCCTCGAAGGGCTGGCCGAATCGGTCGCCGCCGATGTGCGCGCTCGGCGCCAGGTCGAGGCCGACCGCGCCAAGCCCCGCTCCACCGCCCGCTGGGTGACCGTGATCAGCGCGAGCGTCCTCGTGGTACTCGCCTTGTCCGGAAGCTACGTGCAGCCCTATGGGAGCCCGATCGGGCAGGTCATCCTCGTCGTGCTGCTCGCGGCGTACGTCGCGACGCTGGTGTGGATGCGGCGGATGGCGATCGGGAAGCCGCTCCCCCGGTTCCTCGACCGGCGAACCGATCTCAGCCCCGGATCGGCGGTCGCGCCATGATCACCGGACTCGCGTTGGCGATCGTGGCCGGTGGGCTCGTCGGCCTCGGGCTGACGCTGCTCGCGGCCCGGGTTCTACCTGCTGAGCCGGACCTGGTCGACGCGCTCGACCGCATCGCCGCCAGCCCCAGTCGCACCACCACCGGCGCGGGCACCACAGCCCAGACCGCCCGCACGGGCAAGGAGCGCCTCGGCCTCTGGGGCCTGCGCGTCCTCCCGCCCGGGATCTGGGTCCGTACGCCGACGCGGGAGCTGGCTCTGCTGCGGATCTCGACGGCCCAGTTCTACGGCGAGAAGCTGACCTTCGCAGGCCTCGGGCTCGTGATCCCGCCTTTTCTCATCACCCTGTTCAACTTCCTCGGGCTGAGCATCCCAATCCAGATCCCGGCACTCGCCTCGCTCGTTCTCGCGGCGGTCATGTTCTTCATCCCGAACTACAACGCGCTCGATGAGGCCAAGAAGGCGCGGCTCGAGTTCGCCCGTGCGCTCGGCGCGTACATCGATCTCGTGGCGCTGGAGCGCAACAACGGGATCGGCGTACGACAGGCCATGGAGGCCGCCGCCGAGGTCGGCGACTCGTGGGTCTTCACCCGGCTCTCCGAGGAGCTGACGCGGTCGCGCTGGTCCGGCCTACCGCCCTGGGACGCCCTGCACACCTTGGCGACAGAGCTCGGGCTGCCCGACCTCGACGACTTCGCCGACATCATGCGCCTGGGCGGCGAGGAAGGAGCCGGTGTGTATGCCAACCTGCGCGCCCGTTCCGCCGCCATGCGCACCGCCATGCTCAACGACGAGATCACCCAGGCCAACGCGGTCGGCGAGCGCATGACCATCCCCGGCTCGCTGCTCGGCGTCATCTTCATGGCTCTGCTCGTCGCCCCGTCCCTGCTTCGCATGTTCACGGCCTCGTGACACGGAAGGACAACCCACCAGGAGGAACCCGATGTTGAGAGCTCTCGTCCTGCTGCAGATCGCAGCACTCCACCTCGCCGAACGCGCCAAGAAGAGCACGCGCAGCGAACGCGGCTCGGTCACCACCGAGCACGTGCTCTGGGCGGTAGCTGTCATCGCGATCGTCGGCATCGTCGTCGCAGCCATCACCAGCTATGTCACGAAGCAGTCCGGCAATCTCA
>JBQCCW010000117.1:0-13076 GCA_051961835.1 Marmoricola sp.
CCGGCGACCCACTCCCCGCACCCCGCGGTGGACCCCGCGGCCGATCTCCGCGTCCGCGGCGCCACGCCAGAGCGCGTGGAGCGGCTGACGTTGGGGGTTCCCGGCCCCAACCACCGCACGATCGGCGAGCCGATCGAGGTCAAGCGTGCTCCCGAGACCGGCTACATGGCACAGTTCAGCGGCCCGTACGCCGTCGCCGTCGGGCTCCTGGGCGGCGGGGGGCTGGGCGCGGCGCTCGACGACTACACCGACGAGCTGGCGCGCGACCCGGAGCGGCGAGCGCTGATGCAGAAGGTCGACGTCGTCGTGGACGACCGGTGCACGGAGATCTTCCCGCGACAGTTCCCCGCCGTGCTGACCGCGCGCCTCACCGACGGCACAGAGCTGGTCGAGGAAGTGCTCACGAACCGCGGCGGACCCGAGCGTCCGCTCTCCTTCGAGGAGCTCGCGGAGAAGTTCCGCGACAACGTCGCCCGCGTCCTGCCCGGCGAGGACGCCGCGGCACTCGAGAAGGCCTGCAACGAGCTCGACACCTGCATCGACGTGGCCGCGATGCTGCGCCCACTCACCGCAGTGGACGGACCAACTGCCGTCCCCGCCGCCGGCGGAGGCCACACGGCAACGACCCGATCCACCGCCGGCACCGCCGACGGTGCGATCACGAACCCTAGGTGAGGAAAGGTATGTCCAACTACGACCTGGTCATCCAGAACGCCCTCGTGGTGCGCCCCGGAGCCGAAGCCCCCGAGCGACTCGACGTCGCGGTGAAGGACGGCACGTTCGCGGCGTTCGAGGAGTCCATCGACGCCTCGCAGGCGGCGAAGGTCGTCGACGCCGGGGGCAAGCACCTCTTCCCGGGCGTCGTCGACGTGCACCAGCACTGGGGCATCTACAACGAGCTGAGCGAGGACGCCGACTCCGAGAGCCGCGCCTCCGCCCAGGGCGGCGTCACCTCCGGCATCACCTACATCCGGACCGGCGCCTACTACCTGAACCGGACGGGCCCCTACAAGGAGATCTTCCCCGACGTCCTGGCCGCCACGAAGGGCAGGGCCTTCATCGACTACGCCTTCCACGTGGCGCCGATCCTCAGCGAGCACATCGACGAGATCCCGATGCTCGTCGAGGAGTACGGCGTGCCGTCCTTCAAGATCTTCATGTTCTACGGAAGCCACGGCCTCCACGGCCGGTCGTCGGACCAGGGCTCCTTCCTCATGATCCCCGAGGACCAGTCCTACGACTACGCACACTTCGAGTTCGTGATGCGCGGCATCGAGAAGGCTCGCGCACAGTTCCCCCAGGACGCGGACCGCATCTCGCTCTCCCTGCACTGCGAGACCGCGGAGATCATGCGGGCGTACACGAAGCTGGTCGAGCAGGAGGGCAAGCTCAGCGGCCTCGAGGCCTACAGCGCGTCCCGCCCGCCTCACTCCGAGGGACTGGCGATCACCATCGCGTCCTACCTCGCGCACGAGACCGAGCTGCCGAACATCAACCTGCTGCACCTCAGCTCGCGCAAGGCCATCGAGGCGGCGATGATGATGCAGGCGACGTTCCCGCACATCGACTTCCGTCGTGAAGTGACCGTGGGGCACCTCCTTGCGGACTTCCACACCGCCAACCTGGGCGGCAAGGTCAACCCGCCGCTGCGGTCCCGCGAGGACGTCGAGGCGCTGTGGGAGCACCTGCTCGCCGGCGACTTCTCCTGGGTGACGTCGGACCACGCGTGCTGCAAGGACGAGACCAAGTTCGGTGAGCCGCGGGAGGACGTCTTCGTCGCGAAGTCGGGCTTCGGCGGGACCGAGTACCTGCTGCCCGGCATGATCTCGGAGGGTCGCAAGCGCGGTCTGTCCTACAACCGGATCGCAGAGCTGGTTTCCAAGAACCCCGCCGAGCGCTTCGGGATGAGCCACAAGGGCGACCTGGTGGTGGGCCGGGACGCCGACTTCTGCCTGGTCGACGACGGCGTGGAGTACGTCGTCCGCGCCGAGGACTCCTTGTCCACCCAGGAGTACACGCCGTTCGAGGGCTTCGAGCTGACCGCGCGGGTCACCGACACCTACCTCCGCGGCGAGCCGGTCTTCGCTGACGGTCGGATCGTGGGCGAGCCCCGTGGCGAGTTCGTGCGGCGCTCGGGCCCGGACGCCTGAGCCGTGTGAGGCGATGCGAGGGCCCCTGCTGACGTCAGCAGGGGCCCTCTGCGTCGTACCCGCTCGGACGAGCGTCCGCAGCCCTCGGGCTCACGTCCGGGCGCGGGCGAGGGTCTCGCGGGCTCCCCGGACGACGGCGGCATCGATGAGCCGACCCTTTGCGTCGACCGTGACCCGCTCCGCCGCCTCGGCGAACCGGGCGAGCACGTCCCGGGCCGCAGCGACCTCCGTCGCAGTCGGGGCGAACAGCTCGTTGATGACCGGGACCTGGGCTGGATGGATCGCGGTGCGCGAGCGGAAGCCGAGGCCGAGCAGGGCTCGGCTGGTCGATGCGAACGTGTCGAGGTCCCGGAAGTCGGTCGACGTGGGCGCGACCGGGGCGGGTCGTCCGGCGGCGGCGCAGTGCACGACGACCTGCGCACGCAGACCGTCGAGGGCGGCCTGTGACTCCGGCGAGCGACTCATCCTGAGATCGGCGAGCAGGTCCGCCTCGCCGATCCCGAACGTCGTGAGTCGCCGCGCCGTGGCCATGGTGCGCAGCTCGAGCATTGCCTGCGCGCTCTCCACGAGACCGACGATGCGGATGCTCCCGGGCGCGACGTCCCGGCTCGCCTCGAGGTCGTCCAGGAGCCGGGCGGTGCGATCGACCGCCTCGGCGGTGCACTTGGCCAGGAAGATCCCGCTCAGCGAGCGATGCACGGCCGCGGAGAGGTCGTCGTCGAGTGCCGCGGCGTCGACGCGGACCCACGTCTGCGCCGAATCGGGTTCGTGGGCCGGGGCGCCGGCCAGCCAGGACTGCACCTCGTGTCGTGCTTGGTCCTTGTCCTGGACCGGGACCGCGTCCTCGAGGTCGAGAACGATGGCGCCGGCGGCCCCGGCGGCTGCCTTCGCGAAGAGGGCCGGCTTGGACGCCGGCACGTAGAGGAAGGACGTGGGAAGCACGACGGCATCGGTCGTCGTCATCGGCGGGGCCCGCCCGCGAGCGCTGCCGTGATGTCGTCGGCGGCCCGCATGACGAGTCGCACGTGGTCCTCGTGGCCCTCCTCGCCGTACCGGAAGACCGGGCCCGAGGAGCTGATCGAGCCCATGACGTTCCCCGAGGCATCGAAGAACGGTGCCGCGATGGAGGCGGCGCCGGTGTTCCGCTCGTTGTGGGAGACGGCGTAGCCCTTCTCGCGGATCCGAGCGAGGTCGGCCCGATAGGACTCCTCGTCGAAGCCCGACCGCCTGGCAGCGAGCTCGCGGACCGCCTCGTCGGTGAAGGCGCTCGGGAGGTAGGCGAGGATGACGCGGCTCGACGCCCCCGAGTGCAGAGCGAAGCGCGGCCCGAGCTCGACGATCATCTTCACCTCCTGGGGACTCTCGTACTGGTCGAGGTAGATGCGGTAGTTGCCCACGAGCACCGACAGCGTGGTGGTCTCGCGGGTCTCGTCGCGCAGGCGCCGAAGGATCGGCGACGCCAGCGTGCGCAGGTCCACCTGGCTCCAGGCCTTGCTCGCCAAGGTCGTCGCCGCCGGTCCGAGGATGTACGTCGAGCCGCCCGGCACCACCTGGACGAGCGACCGCGAGGTCAGGGACTGCAGGATCCGGTGCACGACAGCCTTGCTGAGCAGCAAGGAGCGGGCGATCTGCGAGACGCCGAGCGGGGTGTTCGACTGCGCGAAGAGCAGCAGCACGTCGGCCACGCGGTCGGCTGCCTCCGTCCCACCGTTGCTCTCCATCCGTGGGGCGCGCGTTCCGTCAGCCAAGATCGGCTCCGTCCTATCCGTTCCGGTCAGCGGAACCTACCACCGCTTCAGAAATCCCCGCTAGTCCCTCTAGTCAGGGGATGTGACGCGTGCAATACTCCTGATCCTCTCCTCTGCACGCCCCGAGGAGGGACCGCCAAGCGGAACGCCCGTCGGCTCGAGGCGTTCCTCCCCGAGAAACGCAAGATGGCGTGCCCCCGGGCACTGATGAAAGGCCAGAAGATGAAGCCAAGGCCCCTCTCGATCACGAAGGTCTCTGGAGTTGCTGCCCTCGTGCTCGCCTCCGCGACCCTCGCCGCATGTGGCTCGTCGGGCAGCTCCGGCAACGGGAGCGCCTCCTCCAGCGGCTCCGGCGCAGGCAAGACGATCCTCATCGGATCGGTGCACCCGCTCACCGGCGCCCTCGCGGGAGCCGGCGGTCTGATGAACGACGGCGCCAAGCTCGCCGTCGACGACATCAACAAGGCCGGCGGCATCAAGGCGCTCGGTGGAGCGAAGCTGAAGATCGACGAGGGCGACAGCCAGGGGTCGGCGCAGACCGGCCAGAGCGAGGCGCAGCGCCTGATCCAGGACGGCGCCGTGGCGCTGGTCGGCACCTACCAGAGCGACGTGACCCAGAACGTCGCCGCGGTCGCGGAGCGCTCGCACGTGCCGTTGGTCATCGACGTCGCCGTCGACGACCAGATCCTTCAGCAGGGCTACAAGTACACCTTCCGCATCCAGCCGAACGCCACCGAGATGGGCACCTCGGGCGCCGACTCGCTGGCTGCCATGGGTCAGGCGAACGGCAGTCCCGTCAAGTCGGTCTCCTACATCCACATCGAGGGATCGTTCGGCCAGAGCGTCTTCGACGCCTTCAAGAAGGAGGCCGAGAAGAAGGGGATCAAGGTCCTCAAGGAGATCACCTACCCGGCGACGAACTTCACCGACGCGACGACGCAGGTCAAGGAGGCGGCGTCGGTCAACCCGGACGTCATCGTGGACACCGGCTACTTCCCCGACAGCCTCCTGGTGGCGAAGTCGGTGCAGGCTCTGAAGCCGAACATCAAGGCTCTCTACGGCATCGCGAACGGAGCGTTCGACGACAACTCGTTCCCGGCGGCCGCCGGCGCCGCGGGGAACGACGTCCTGAGCGCGAACTACCACTACGCGGCCACGAGCAGCCGGGTCGCCGACATCCGCAAGCGGTTCCAGCAGCAGTTCGGCAAGTCGATGGAGACTGCGTCGATGCTGTCCTACCAGGCGGTCGACGTGATCGCGCAGGCGCTCGAGGACGGCAAGAGCACGGACCCGACGAAGCTGCGGGACGCGATCTCCAAGGTGTCGATCAACGACCCGCTGCTTGCCTTCGACGGTCCGATCACCTTCGACTCCACCGGGCAGAACAAGAACGCCACGGTCATCGTGATGCAGGTGCAGAACGGCAAGGTGGAGCAGGTATTCCCGACCAAGTTCCAGACCGCCAAGCTCGTGTTCCCCGTGCCCAACAAGTGACCCTGGACGGATAGACATGACCCCTTCCACGTCGCAGGCGTCGCCTGACGCCTCGCACGCGGAGGCCCGGGTGTTCTCACTGCCCGAGGCCCGGCTCCCGCTCGCCGTCACCGGTGCGGTCGTTCGCGCGATCGTGCTCGTGTACGTCATCGGGGGCCGGGACTCCGGCCTTGTCACCCAATCGATCGTGACGGGCCTGCTCCTCGGTGGCGTCTACGCGCTCGTGTCCGTAGGGCTCACATTGATCTTCGGCGTGCTGGGCATCGTCAACTTCGCCCAGGGCTCCATGCTCACGCTCGCGATGTTCCTCGTCTACGTCATGGCCCATTCGTGGGGGATACCGGTCTATGCAGCGACCGTGATCGCGATCCCCCTGATGTTCGCGTTCGGATGGGTCGTGCAGCTGCTGCTGCTCAACCGTCTCACCATCTCGGGCAACGAGAACGGTCCGCTGCTGATCACCCTCGGCCTGTCCCTGCTCATCGTGAACGTGCTCTTGATGGTGTTCGGTGGGCGGCCGCTCTCCGTGCCCGGCACCGTGGACGGGTCGTTCACGGTCTTCGGCGCGCTGGTGTCCTACGAGCGGCTGATCGCCTTCGCCGGGGCACTGCTGGTCGCGGTGCTCCTCACCCTGGCGCTCCGCAAGACCGGGTTCGGGTTGGCGATCCGTGCGGTGGCGGCGAACAGCCAAGGTGCCGCCCTTGTCGGCGTGAACGTCGGACGGATCTACGCGCTCACCTTCGCCATCGGCTCCGCATGCGTCGCCGTGGCCGGGGGCCTGATCTCTCCGTTCATCAGCCTCACCCCGTCGGTCGGCGAGCAGTTCACCATCCTCGCGTTCGTCATCGTCGTCCTCGGCGGCCTCGGCAGTGTGGTGGGAGCAACGGTGGGCGGCCTGGTGATCGGGCTGGTGCAGACCGTCGGTGCGCTCTACCTGCCCGGCACCGGCTCGTTGATCCTCGTGTTCGCGGTGTTCGTCCTCGTCCTGTTCTTCAGGCCCCAGGGAATGTTTGGAGCGAAGCGGTGACCGACACGGTGCAGCGGCGGCTCTCAGGGGCCGTGGGCCATGACGATCCACGGCTCAAGGACCGATCGCGATCGCGGGCCTACCTCGCGCTGCTCGTGGTGACCGTCGTGCTGGCCCTGCTCCCGTTCGGCATGTCGGACCGGGTCGAGACGATCGCGATCCGCACCCTGATCTTCGCCATCATGGCGGTGGCCTGGAACCTGATGAGCGGGTACGGCGGTCTGTTCAGCTTCGGCCACGCCGCGTTCTTCGGCATCGGTGCCTACACCGACGCCTACCTCATGGTGGACCACCACGTCTCGCCGTGGCTCGGCATGGTGGCGGGTGCCGCGATCGCGGCGGCGGCCGGCGTCGCGATCGCCTTCCTGTGCCTGCGTTACCGCTTGGCCGGGGCCTACTTCGCTCTGGCCACGTTCGCCTTCGCGATGATGTTCCTGCTCGTCGTGCAGAACCTCGGGTTCCTGAACAAGACCGAGGGATTCAACCTGCCGATCCTGCCGACGTACTCCTGGAAGATGATGCAGTTCGCGCAGGGGAGCTCGAACTACTACTGGATCCCCCTGGGCATCCTCGTCGTCGCCCTCGCAGGGACGATCGCCTTCGTCGGGAGCCGCGCCGGACAGTACGCCCAGGCCGTCCGCGACGACGAGGTCGCCGCGGCGTCGCTCGGGATCAACGCGCTGCGCTACCGGCTGCTGACGGTGGCCCTCAGCTGTGGTCTGACGGCGGTCGCCGGCGCGTACTACACCCAGTACTACTTCTTCGTCGGCCCCGATCAGGGGTTCGGCTCCTCGGTCTCGATCGAGGCGATCATCCCCGCGGTCATCGGCGGCATCGGCACGATCTGGGGGCCGGTCATCGGCGCTCTCGTGGTGGGTCCGCTCGCCGAGGGGATCACCAGCGTGCTGCGGAACCCGCCCCAGGTGCTCGGCTTCCTGCAGGGGCTGACCGGCCTCGACGTGGCGGTCTACGCGACGCTGCTGATCCTCATCGTGCTGTTCATGCCGAAGGGGATCTACGGGACCCTTCGTGAGAGGTGGCGGAAATGACGGTCCTGCAGGTGGAGGGCCTCGTCAAGTCGTTCTCGGGGCTGACCGCGGTGAACGACACCAACCTCGACGTGCGCGAGCACGAGTTCCTCGGCATCGTCGGACCGAACGGCGCCGGCAAGACGACGCTGTTCTCGCTGCTCGCCGGCCAGTTGCCGCCGAGCGGGGGGCGGGTCGTGTTCGAGGGAAAGGACATCACGGGCTGGAGCGCGGACAAGGTCGCCGCCGCGGGACTCGTCCGGACCTTCCAGCTGATGCGGCCCTTCGAGAGCATGTCGGTGCTGGACAACGTCGCGATCGCCTCCCATGCACGGCACCGTTCCCGCCGCGCAGCTCGACGCCACGCACTCGCCGTGATCGAGCGCGTCCAGCTCGAGCGCTACGTGAACGCGCCGTCGGGGAGCCTCCCCACCGCTGGACTCAAGCGGCTCGAGCTCGCACGCGCCCTCGCTCTCGAGCCCAGGCTGATCCTGCTCGACGAGGTGCTCGCCGGCCTCGTCCCCGCGGAGCGCGCGCCGATGATCGAGCTCCTGCGCGAGCTGCACGGAGAAGGTCTGACCGTCATGTTCGTCGAGCACATCATGGCCGCCGTGCTCGCGTTGTCGGAGCGACTCCTCGTGATGCACGAGGGCGCGCAACTCGCGCTCGGAGAGCCTCGGGCGGTCGTCGACGACCCGGTCGTGATCGAGGCGTACCTCGGAGAGGACTACGCATGATCCTTGAGATTCAGGACCTGCGGGCCGGCTACCGCCGCCTGGAGATCCTGCACGAGCTGTCGATGCACATCGACCAGGGCGAGATCGTCTCCCTCATCGGCGCGAATGGCGCCGGCAAGACCACGACGCTGCGATCGATCGCCGGCCTCATCGGCGTCTCCGGTGGCCGGATCGTGTTCGAGGGCGAAGAGGTCCAGAACAAGCGTCCCGACTCCATCGTTCGTGCGGGCCTGGTGCACGTGGCGCAGGACCGCGCACTGTTCGGGAACCTCGAGGTGTGGGAGAACCTCGAGATGGGTGCCTACACCCAGCCACGGTCGACCGTTCGGTCGTCGCTGGACGAGGTCTTCGACCTGTTCCCGATCCTGGCCGAGCGGCGCCACCAGCAGGCGGGGACGATGTCAGGAGGCCAGCAGCAGATGCTGGCCATCGGCCGTGCTCTGATGGCACGCCCACGCTGCCTGACGCTGGACGAGCCCTCGGTGGGTCTGGCGCCCAACCTGGTGGCGCAGGTCCTCCAGGCGATCAGCGCGATCCGCGACACCGGCGTGACGGTCCTCATCGTGGAGCAGAACGCCAAGCAGGCGCTGGCGATCTCCGACCGGGCCTACGTCATCGAGAACGGATCGATCGTGCTCGAAGGAACGGGTGCCGATCTCATCGACGACCCCCGCGTCCGCCAGGCGTACCTCGGCGTCTGATGACGCGAACCCCATAAGCAAAGCCTGTCCTCGTCGCCGACGGCGACGTCATCGAGAGGGAGAACCGTGCACCTGCTCGCGATCACGCCCATCCACGTCCAGCCGGCGGAGCTCGCGCGTCGCCAGCGGCGCTACGAGCGGCTGGCGCCGGCCGGGGTGACGGTCACCCTGGAGGACGTCGGGGAGGGGTCTGAGGTGCCGCGGGCCCTCGAGACCGCCGACGACATCGCGGCCTCGGAGTCGGTGCTCGTCGAGCGGTTCCGCTCGGCGGACGCGGATCGCTTCGACGCCTTCCTACCCGACTGCGTGCTCGATCCGGTCGTCGATGCGGACGTGTCGGTCGATCGCCCGGTCTTCGGCATCGCCCGGTTGACCGCCCACTTCCTTGCCGGATTCGGCTCACGCGTGGGAGCCGTCGCGCGCAACCCCGCGATCGCCGCCGAGCTCGACCGGAAGCTGAAGAGCTACGGCCTGACGCCCGCTCGCCCGACGGACGTGCTGGGCCTCTCGGTCGACGACATCGCCGACGATGCGGCGTGGGCCGTGGCCGTCGAGCGTGCCGTGGCCTCGATGCCGTGCGACCGCGTCATCAACGCCTGCTCCGCCGTGGACATCGTCGGAGACGACCGCGGACCGGTCCTGGTGGACCCGACGTGGACCGCCTTGCAGATGATCGGCGTCCACGCCGCGAAGGGGCCCCGGCAATGAGCGACGGGGGCGAGGGCCCCGACCTCGTCGTCGCCGGAGCCGGCGGCGGGCTCGTCGGCGCCCTTCGGGCTGCCTCCCTCGGGTTGTCGGTGCTCGTCGTGGAGCGCAACGAGCACTTCGCGGCCGGCAACAACACCGCGATGTCGACGGCCATGGTGCCCGGTGCGGGGAGCCGGTGGCAGCGCGACGCCGGCGTCGCGGACTCGCCCGAGACCTTCGTCGCCGACATCATGGCCAAGACGCACGGTGAGGCGGACCCGGTGCTCGCCGAAGCCCTTGCCGGTGCGAGCGCCCGCCTCGTCGAGTGGATGGCCGAGGAGCTCGACATCCCGTTCGAGCTGGTCACCGACTTCCCCTACCCGGGCCATTCCGCCTTCCGCTGTCACACCGTTCCCGGCCGCGCCGGGCGGAGCCTGCTGGCGCGGTTGGTCGCCGCAGCCCGGCGCTCGGAGCTGATCGACCTGATGGTTCCCGCGCGCTTGGTCGACGTCGTGGTCGACGAGGACGGCGTGGCCGCGGTCGTCGTCGAGCGGCGAGGCGAGCAGGAGCGGATCCCGACCCGCGCGGTGGTGCTCGCGACGAACGGGTTCGGCGCCGACGCCGGCCTCGTCGCCGAGAACATCCCCGAGATCAGCGGCGCCGTCTATCACGGCAGCGAGGGATCGACCGGCGACGCGCTGCGGATCGGGTCGCGCCTCGGAGCAGCCACCGCGTTCCTCGATGCCTACCAGGGGCATGCCGCGCTCGCGATGCCGGCCGCGACGCTCGCGGGATGGGCGACCGTCATGCACGGTGCGTTCCTGGTCGACCAGCAGGGCCGCCGCTTCGGGGACGAGACCACCGGTTACTCCGAGTACGCAGCCCAGGTGCTCGAGCACGCGCACGGCGAGGCCTGGATCATCCTGGACCGACGCATCGACGAGGCGTGCCGAGAGTTCCAGGACTACCAGGACACGGCGTCGTCGGGAGCCATCCGGTGGGCCGAGGACCTCGACGGCCTTGCCGAGCAGATCGGTGTCGACGCGGCAGGGCTGCGCGCGACCGTGACGCAGGCGACCCTCAGCGCGGAGGGGAGCCCCGATGCGTTCGGTCGGAGGTACTGGGAGGCGCCGCTGCGCGCCCCCTTCGGGGCCATCGCCGTGCGACCCGCGCTCTACCACACCCAGGGCGGGCTTCTGGTGGACGGGCATGCCCGCGTGCTGCGCCAGGAGGGCACGCCGTTGCGAGGTCTCTACGCGTCCGGAGGGGCAGCCGCCGGGATCTCCGGACATGGGGCCGGCGGCTACCTCGCGGGCAACGGCCTCCTGCCCGCCTTCGGGTTGTCCTTCCTGGCTGCCGAGGACGTGGCGGCGGGGCGTGGGTGAGCCCGCCCCCGGCACGGCCGGTCACCCGGCGGCCGAGGTGACCTCAGCCCGGCTGGCGGCGCAGCGATTCGTCCTGGACGAGGCCGGCTTCGCCCAGCTGACCACGCTGGACCGAGCCGGGTTCCCCGTCGCCCGATCGATGACGGCCTTCCTCGAGGACGACTGGTCCGTCAGCCTCGTGCAGCGGCGCGTGCACGCACGCATCCGCCAGCTGCAGCGCGACGATCGGGCACTCGTCTCCTGGATCGGCGCCCCGGCTCGGGGAGCCACGAACGAGCGGCCGCACGTCTTCGACATCGGCCGCCTCCCGGCGCGAGCCGTGTTCGTGCGCGGTCGAGTCGAGTTCATGGGAGAGGACTGGACCGAGCGCATCTACCGAGCCCAGATCGAGTGCCAACGGGCTCGTGGTCACACCGCCGCGCCGGTGCGTTCCCCCTCGGCGGTCGCCGACGAGCTCGTCGGAGCCCGGTTGGTGCCCGTCCGGGTCCGCCTGGAGGGCTTCGGAGAGGGCGCGCAAGCCTTCGAATGGACCGTCATTACGGCAGCAGACGAACGGAGAGGAACTCCATGACGATCAAGACCATCCTCGGCTACGACATCGTCCCGGGCGTGAGCGAGGAGGACTACGAGTCCTGGCTGTTCGAGGTGCACGCCCCCGACCTGCTCGCGAACCCGTACCTGGACCGCATCGTCTTCAACAAGGTCCTGCGGCCGGTGCGACAGGCGTCCGGGGGTACGGCACAGGTCCCCGAGGGCCAGACGTTCTACCGCATCGCCGAGATGCACTATGCCGACGAGGACGCCTATGCCCGCTACCTCGCCTGGTTCGACGAGCACCCGCTGCCGGCCGAGCGCGGGCCCGGGGGCCGCACCGACTTCCGGTTCTATCTGGTCACCGAGAGTGTCGAAGTGACTCGCTGAGCCGGCGATGCGGCCCGTGTGCGCCGGCCCAGGTCACGAGCGTCCGGATCAGCACGATCATCGCCGCCCCTCCGATGGCGCGCCAACTGTCGGTCGCCCCCAGGCGGAGCAGCCCCGCTGCCAGCAGGAGCTCGAGGAACACCGGCATCGTGGGGCTCCAGGACCGCGTCGTCACCCAAAGCAGCACCGCGATGGCGATCGCTGCTGCGGTGATCGCGAGCGCGGCATCGGTGGCGAGGGCGTCGAGCGTCACGCGCGCGCGTCCACGGCCGTGTTCTGTCCCGCCAGCGTGGTGGCGTGGTGGGCGTCGACCTGCTCGGTCTCCTCCTTGATCTCCCGGGCGAGGAAGAAGTTCAGCGCGGTCCGGATCGCGGCCACCGCGGCGAGCTTGCCCAGCTCCTCGAAGCTCGGCGCGATCGCGGTGCGCAGGACGTCGGAGGCGAGCTGGAACTCCAGGCCGAGGGCCAGGAATCGCCCCAGGGTGAGCCGGACCTCGGTGAACCGCTCCGGGGTCCGCGACGGCAAAGCCCGCAGGAACTTGTAGGCCGCCAGCACCGCGCCGATGAAGATGACGACGGCGCCCGCTGCCTCGACGAGGCGTACGAGGAGGTCGACGGCCTGGCGCAGGGACTCCTCGGGCAGGACGTCGATCGCGAGGGGAAGCATGGCGGTGCGTTACCCACACCTGCGGGGGACGCAACGGTGAGAGCGCCTTCGCTCGCCGGTGCGCGGGAGGCCCGACGCCGTCCGGCACAATGGCGCGGTGGCGGACACGGTGAGCGAGGCAGCCTACGACCGCATCCTCGTCTTCGCCGAGGAGCGTGGGCTGGAGCTGTATCCCCACCAGGAGGAGGCGATCCTCGAGCTGTTGGCGGGCAACAACGTCGTGCTGGCGACGCCGACCGGCTCGGGCAAGTCGCTGGTGGCCACCGCCGCGCACATGGCCGCGCTCGCCGAGGACAAGGTCTCCTTCTACACCGCGCCGATCAAGGCGCTGGTGAGCGAGAAGTTCTTCGCCCTGTGTGAGGTCTTCGGGCCTGCGGACGTAGGCCTGCTCACCGGGGATGCGTCGGTGAACCCGAGCGCGCCGATCATCTGCTGCACCGCGGAGGTGCTGGCCAACATCGCGCTGCGCGAAGGGCGTACCGCGGACGTCGGCATGGTGATCATGGACGAGTTCCACTACTACTCCGATCCC
>JBQCCW010000118.1:0-7280 GCA_051961835.1 Marmoricola sp.
GGGGTGCTCGACCGGGTCGAGGACCTCGCCCTGGAGAGGTGCGACGAGGAGGTGCAGCTGGCCACATCGTTCGCCGCCGCGTACTACGAGCGCGGCGACACCGGGCACGCGATGCGGATGTGTTCGGCCGCGATCACCCGCGCCGAGGCCGCAGGTTCGGCGGCCGCCCGAGCGGCGGCGTACTGGAACGCGAGCATGATCCAGGGCCTCCGGGGTCAGGTGAAGGACGCTGTGCCGCTGGCCGAGCGCGCGCTGGCCCTGCTCAGCGAGGGTCGCGACGCCCGCAACGTCGCCCGGCTCCGCGGAGAGGTCGGCCGGCTCAAGCTCGCTCTCGATCCGCCCGCGCTCGAGGAAGCGCGCGAGGACCTCGAGCAGGCCGCCTCCGAGCTTCGCTGGTCCAGCGCCACCCCCCTGGACCGCGCGTGGATCGACCTGAGCTTGGCGCGCGCCCACTACCTCTCCGCCGACGTGCCCGAGGCCCGGGCACTGATCACCCAGGTGCTGGCCGCCGTCGAGGGCAACGCTCCCCTGCTGGCCGCCGAGGCGACCTCGCTCCAGGGGCTGACCTTTCTGAGCGAGGGCGACGTGGACCGGGCCGCGCAGTCGTTCCGGGACGCAGTCCAGCTGCTCTCGGCCATCGGGGCTGACCGGGGAGCCGCGCAGCTGTGGTTCGACCTCGCCGAGCAGTTCGAGGCGATCGGGATGGCCGACGAGGCCCGCGACGCCTACAAGCGCGCTGCGGCCTCGAGTGGCCTGCGGTCGACGGCGGGCGCCAGGCCGCGCGTCCGATTCTGACGACAGAAGCAGGAGGCCCCCCGCCGGCGAGTCGCCGGCCGGGGGCCTTCGCTGATCGTGCGCGCTGTCAGCAGCACCAGAGGTTCGCGGGCTTCACCGGAGCCGCGTGGGCGCTCGCCGGCACACCCGTGCCGAGGACAGCAAGACCCGTCACGGCGATGGCGACGGCGATCTTCTTGATCTTGGTGTTCATGGTGCCCTCCTGAGATAGGTGTGAGTCGGTCGACCGACAGCACCCGAGCGCTGCCCTCCTGAGGGCGATCCTGCCAAAGCGCGAGGGCAACCGGGGCAGATTCTGTAAATATTTGTCACCGACGGTGTGACACAACGGGCAAACCGCCCCTCAGTGCTCCAGGAAGCGGAACAACGGGTCGGTGAAGCGGGTGATCTGGGCGTACGCCGGCACCACGTCGGCGTACCGCTTCACCGCCCGCTCGTCGGGGACGACCTCGACCCCGGGGCGCACCATGGCGCCCACCGCGGTCGCGACGTCCCGATAGCGCCCGTGCCCGACGGCCGCGCAGACGGCCGCGCCGACGCCCGCGGCGTCGGACACCGCCGAGCGCTCGACCGTCCGGCCGAAGACGTCCGCGGCGATCTGGCTCATCAACGCCGACCGGGATCCCCCGCCGGAGAGAAGGAGTCGTTGGGGCGGGAGCCCGAGCGCCTGCTCCATCGCGACCGTGTGGCCGTGCATGGTCATCAGGATGCCCTCGAGCACCGACCGGTAGAGGTGCGCCGCCTGATGGGAGCCGTCCAAACCGAGGATCGCGCCCCGGCGATACGGCGCATGCCCCGGCGCCAGCCAGTCGGGGACCGTGTACAGCCCCCCGCAACCCGGCGGCACGTCGGCGGCTCCGGCCTCCAGCCATGCCTGCACCGACGCCGGGTCGGTGTCGTCGGGACGGGCCGCCGTCACCAGCTGCCGCAGCCAGCTGACGGTCCACATCCCGCGCCGGATGCCGCCGCTCTCGTAGAGGTAGCGCCCGGGGACGGCGGCGGCGTTGACCCAGAACCGGTCGTCCTCACCGACCAGCGCCTTCCCCACGGTCATCGCGGCGATGTAGGTGCCCAGCGACAGCAGCACCGACCCGCCCTCGACGAGCCCGGAGCCGAGCGCCTCGACGGCCTTGTCGGTGCCCGTGGCGTAGACCGGCAGGCCTGCCGGGATCCCGGTCTCCGCAGCGACCTCGGGCAGCACCTCGCCGAGGAGGCCGCCGGGGTCGACGAGGTCCGGCAGCAGCTCGAGCGGCATGCCGGTGCGGGCGAGCTCACCGGCCGAGGCCGACCACTGTCGCGCGGCCGGATCGAGCGGCCACATGCCCTGGTAGCTCGCCGCGCTGTCGCGCCGACGTCCGGTCATCCGTACGGCGAGATACCCGCCGGCACTCGCCACCAGAGTCACCTTCGGCGACACGACGCCGAGCGGCTGGGACACCCGGGCGTCCATCCAGCTGAGCACCGGCTCGACCAGGCGGCCGTCCTGGCCGATCAGCGCCCGGCAGAACCGGATGCCGCACAGGCCGATGGCCACGATCTGCCGGAGGTCCCCGCCGGCCTCGGCGAACGCTGCGAGCGTCGCTCGGGTGCCCGCGACCAGCGTGTCCCAGAGGTCGTCGTCGGGGTGCACCGCGCGGCCGCCGGGGCCGAGCTCGTAGGGACGCAGCGGCACCGACGCCGCCGCGTGCACCACGCCGAGGTCGTCGACGACCGACACCTTGGTGCTCTGCGAGCCCCCGTCGATCGCCAGGAACAGCTCGGTCACCGCCCGTCGTCCCCCGCGAGCACGGGCAGCCCGTCGCCGTCGATCGGATACACCGAGCCCGGGTTCATCACGCTGTGCGGATCGAAGGCGCGCTTGAGCTGCGAAAGCAGGTAGTAGGCGCTGCCGTGCTCCTCCTGCACCCACGGGGTGCGGTACTTCCCGACGCCGTGGTGGTGGACCATCGAACCGCCCACCCGCAGCGCCTCCTCGACGATGATCGCGTTGAGGGGCACGTGGTACTGCTCGATCTCCTCGCGCGGCTCGCACCGGATCTCGTAGTCGTAGACGAAGTAGAGGTTGGTGCCGGTCTGGTAGGAGTGCGAGGAGTGGGCCCCCAGCAGCGTCAGGTCCGCGGCGCGCGGGAAGGTCGTGCGGATCCGTGTCATCACGGCCTCGTAGAGCTCCGCGGTGCGCGACCAGTCGACCGACACCTCCGTGGTGTACCCGAGGTGCGCGGTCCGCAGCATCGACTCCTTCTCCGCGTCGATCTTGTCCGGGCCCCAGTTGAGGTGCTCGAACCACGCGCGGATCCGCTCCTCGGGGACCGGCGTGTGCTCGACACCGGCCGCCGCCTCCTCGATCGCGCCCGAGGTCGCCTCGACGAGCGGCTTGGGGCCCTCGGCCGAGAGCACCACGAGGTTCTGGTCGAGCGGGTGGTCGGGGAAGTGCTGCCGGGCGTCCTCCGGCGAGTACAGCCGCGCGACGGACGGCCGGTAGCCCGCGGTGAGCACCTCGCGAAGGATCCGTACGCCGTCCGCGAAGTTCGGCACGAGGAAGCCGTGGTAGCGGGCGGTGTCGGGATAGAACCGGAACACCTTCACGGTCACCTCGGTGATGAACGCGAGCGCGCCCTCGTTGCCGATCACGACATGCCTGATGTCCGGGCCCGCGGCACGGCGGGGGACATTCTTGATCCGCACCACGCGCCCCCCGGGCAGGACGGCCTCCAGCCCGACGACCATGTCCTCGATCGCGCCGTACAACGTGGAGAACTGGCCGATCGAGCGGGTCGCGACGAGGCCTCCCATCTGGGCGATCGGCTTGGACTGCGGGGAGTGGCCGGTGGTGAAGCCCTGTGCGCGGAGCTGGTCCTCGAGCCGTTGCAGCGGTACGCCGCACTGCACGGTGACCATCATGTCCTCGGCGTTCACCGCGAGCACCGCGTCCATCCGCGACCCGTCGAGCACGATCGCGTCCGCGACGACGGTCTCCAGACCGCCCTCGGTGCTGGTGCCGCCCGTACGCGGCACGACCGCGATCCGCTCCCGGTCGGCGAGTGCCAGCACCGCAGCCACCTGCTCGGTCGACGTGGGGTAGGCGATCACCGCCGGGAACGGCCCGTCGAAGATGCCGTGGACGGCGGTGTACTTGCGGAACCGGTCGACGCTGCTGGCGCGCAGGTGCTCGGGGTCGGTGTCCACCTGCGCGGCACCGAGGAGCTCGGTCACGGCGGCGGCGACCTCGTCGCGGGTGAGGGTGGAGCGGGAGGCGACCATGGTGGGGAGTCCTTCGGTGTGGGCAGGGGTGGGGAGGGCTGCGGCGTCAGCGGACGAGGTAGCCGCCGTCGACCACGAGGACGTGGCCGTTGACGTAGTTCGAGGCCGGGGAGGCGAGGAAGACCAGCGCCCCCATCAGGTCGGCGGGGTCGCCCCACCGGCCGGCCGGGATGTGCTCGACGATGCGCCGGTTGGCGTCGTCGTCGCCGCGCGTCGCGGTGGTGATCGCCGTGGCGAAGTAGCCCGGTGCGATCGCGTTCACCTGCACGTTGGCCGCCCCCAGCTCGTCGCAGTAGGCCTTGGTGAAGCCGACGATGCCCGCCTTGGTGGCGGCGTACGCCGGCGACTGCTGGCCGCCGAGGAAGGAGAACAGCGAGGCGATGTTGACGATCTTGCCGCCGCCCTGGGCGACCATCCGGGTGCTCGCGGCGTGAGCGATCTCGAAGGCCGCGGTGAGGTTGACCGCGATCATCGGGTCCCAGTGCGACCGGTCGAACTCGGCGACGTCGGCGAGCAGGCAGATGCCGGCGGAGTTGACCAGGATGTCGACGCCGCCGAGCTCCTCGACGCAGTGCTCGACCGCGGCCGCCGGCGCCCCGGGCTCGGTGAGGTCGACCTGCATGCTGGCGTAGCGGCGCCCCCGCTCGGCCACGGCCGCCCTCGTGGCTCCGTCGTCGTGGGTGATGCTCGGGGCGAAGACGTCGGCGCCGGCGGCGGCCAGGGCGACCGAGAACGCGTGACCCAGGCCGGTGTTGCCGCCGGTGACGATCGCCCGCTTGCCGGCCAGGGAGAAGTGGTCGAGCCCGAAGCCCTCCACGGCACTGGTGCTCATTCCGACACCGCCGCGGTGGCGTAGGGGTCGCGGATGCCGACGTAGACGGTCTCGAGGTACTCCTCGATGCCCTCCGCGCCGCCCTCGCGGCCGAGCCCGGAGGCCTTGACGCCGCCGAACGGCGCCGCCGGGTTGGACACCACGCCGGTGTTGATGCCGATCATGCCCGACTCCAGCTCCTCGGACAGCCGCAGCGCCCGGTCGAGGTCGCGGGTGAAGACGAACGCGACCAGGCCGTACTCGCAGCTGTTCGCCGAGCGCAGCGCTTCCGCCTCGTCGTCGAAGACCATGACCGGGGCGACCGGACCGAAGATCTCCTCGCGGGTGATCCCCATGTCGGCGCGGACGCCGGTGAGCACCGTGGGCGGGTAGAACCAGCCCGGTCCGTCGGCGACCGCTCCCCCGGTGAGCACCCGGGCACCCGCGGCCACCGCGCCGTCCACGAGGCCGGCGACCTTGTCGCGGAACCGCTCGCCGACGAGCGGCCCCAGCGTGGTGCCGCTCTCGGAGCCGGGGCCCATCACGAAGGACCGCATGCGGGCGGTGAGCTTGGTGGTGAACTCCTCCGCGACCGAGGCGTGCACGAGCATCCGGTTAGCGGCGACGCAGGCCTCGCCGCCGTTGCGCATCTTCGCGATCACCGCACCCTCGACGGCCTCGTCGACGTCGGCGTCGGCGCAGACGATGAGCGGGGCGTTGCCGCCGAGCTCCATGGACACCTTGAGGCCCTGGTCCGACGCCGCGGCCATCCGCCGTCGGCCGACGGCGGTGGACCCGGTGAAGGACAGCTTGCGGAGCCGGCTGTCGGCGAGCAGCGGGCCGCTGATCGCGCCCGGGTCGGTGGTCGTGACGACGTTGAGGACGCCCGGGGGGAGGCCGGCCTCCTCCATCACCGCGGTGAACAGCAGCGCGGTGAGCGGCGTGAGGTCCGCGGGCTTGAGCACCATGGTGCAGCCGGCGGCGATGGCGGGGGCGACCTTGCGGGTGGCCATCGCGATCGGGAAGTTCCACGGCGTGATCAGCAGGCACGGTCCGACGGGCCGCTTGCGGACGAGCAGCCGGTTGGCTCCGTCGGGCGCGGTCGCGTAGCGACCGGAGATGCGCGGCGCCTCCTCGCTGAACCACCGCAGGAACTCCGCGCCGTAGGCCACCTCGCCGCGGCTCTCGGCCAGCGGCTTGCCCATCTCCAGGGTGATCAGCCGGGCGAAGTCGTCGGCACGGGCGGTGACCAGCTCGAACGCGCGCCGGAGGATCTCGGCGCGGGCGCGGGCCGACGTACGGGCCCAGGAGCGCTGTGCCCGGTCCGCGGCGTCGAGGGCGCGGAGCCCGTCGGCGGCCGACGCGTCGGCGACGGTGGCGATCACGCGGCCGGTGGCCGGGTCGTGGACGTCGAAGCGGCGCGCGCCCTCTGCCTCGACCCAGGCACCGTCGATGTAGAGACCGGTCGGGACGGCGGCGAGCAGATCGCTCACCGCGTCGGGGAGCGCGTCGGTCCTCATGCGCCGACCGCCACCGCCGGAGGCGCCGAGAGCCGCAGGGTGGAGCCGAGCAGGTCCTCGTAGAGCTGGAACGGCGTCATCTCGCCGGCGCGGTCGCCGTAGGTGGCACGTGCCCGCCGGTAGACCTGCTCCACGACCGCGGAGACCTCGACCGGCATCCCGACCGCGGCGGCGAGGTCGGTGGAGAGCCCGAGGTCCTTGCAGGCAAGGGCGATCGCGAACCCTTCGTCGTAGTCGCCGTGCTCGAGGATCGAGAGCACGTCGCGCTCGAGGAAGGTGCTGTTGGCCGGGCTCGCGATGAGCGCGTCACGCAGCACCCCGAGCTCGACGCCGGCCTTGACCCCGACGGCGAGCACCTCCGCGGTCGCGACGAGGTGGGAGAACCACAGTTGGTTGATCATCAGCTTGACCGCGTAGCCGGCCCCGTGCGGACCCACGTGCAGGATCCGCTCGGGGTCGCCCATCGCCTCGAACACCGGCCGGAGCCGGGCGACCTGGTCGGCGTCGCCGCCGATGAAGATCTGCAGGCGACCGGTGGCGGCACCGACCGCCATCCCGCTGACCGGGGCGTCGAGCACGACGATGCCCCGGTCGGCGGTGCGGCGGCGGACGTCGTCGGCGACGGCGGGCACCGAGGTGGACATGTCGATCCAGGTGCCGCCGTGGGGCAGGCCGGCGAGGATGCCGGCCGGCCCGTTGACGACGTCGTTCACGATCGCCGGGGTCGGCAGCATCGTGATGACGGTGCCGGTCGCCGCGGCGACCGCGGCGGCGGAGTCGGCGATCTCGGCGCCCAGCGCGGCGTACTCCTCGAGGACCTCGGGCCGGGTGTCGTGGACCACGAGCTCGAACCCGGACGCCAGCAGGTTGCGGGTCATGCCCGAGCCCATGCT
>JBQCCW010000119.1:0-3562 GCA_051961835.1 Marmoricola sp.
CCGGCTGCAGCAGGTAGACGTAGACGCTGGAGAGCGCCAGCGCGATCGAGGTGCGCGCGACCAGCATGGTCAGCGCCAGCAGCAGCGTTCCCGGGACCCGGCGCACGGTCGTCATCCGCACCACGACGGTGAGGGCGCACCACACGAGCACGGCGATCAGTCCCGCGACACCGCCGACGGTCACCATGAACCCGTAGAGCAGAAGGGTCGGCACCACCGCCGTCTCGAGGAGGAGCCGGAGCCCGTTCATCAGCGTCGGCCTGAGCTGACCGAGGTCGATGACGTGCTCGGCCCAGCCCTGGGCGGCGTGGCCGTGCTGTTCCCGAGAAGTGCTGCTGGTCACTCCACGAGTGTCGCATCTTCTGGGTCGATCTGGTCCTCTTCTCGGCGAATCCACAGGTCCGCCGAGGGCGAGTGCGCCAGGCCGGTCGCACCGGCCACGAGCAGCAGCGCCGCCACGACGAGCCCGATCACGGTGCCGGCGTCGGTGGGCAGCGCGATCGGGAACGCGAGCACGCCCACGGCGTAGCTGGCGATCGGGTTCACCGACTCCTTGGTCGCCACGCCCCAGGGCAACGGCCCGTTGGCGAAGGCGGCCTGCTCGAGCACCAGGCCGAGGGCGGTGGAGACCGCCAGGGCGTAGCCGACCCAGTCGGTGGCGGTGGCACCCACGCCGTGGTGGATCAGGTCGTCGGAGGTCAGCTTGATGAACACCGCGGTCATCGCGAAGCAGATGCCGGCGCAGCCCGCGGTCACCAGCACCATCACGTTGGGACCCAGCCGCGAGGCGATCGGGACCAGCACGACGATCGCCGCCAGCGCCGACAGCGCCGCGAGCACGATCTTGGAGCGGTCCACCTCGGCCCCGGTCGGGACGGCGTGCACCAGCACCAGCAGCACGACCAGGCCCAGGCAGATCGAGAGCCCCGACGCCCAGTCGCGCCCGCCGGGCCAGCGCCGCCACTCCAGGGAGGCCATCGGCAGCGCGAACAGCAGCTGGGTGGCCAGCAGCGGCTGCACCTCGGCGACCGATCCGAGGTGCAGGGCAGCCGCCTGGGCGCCGAAGCCCGCCAGGTTGACCAGCCAACCCTTGAGCCAGATCGGGTCGCGCACCAGCTTGTTCATCAGGGCATAGGCGCCAGACAGCACGCCGTTGCCCTCGCGCCGGGTCTCGCGGGCGGCGCGCTGCTGGTAGTAGGCGGCGCCGGCGAAGAGGAAGGAGGCGAGCAACCCCAGCAGCGTCGCGCCCACCGCGGTGCTCATCTCAGCTGCTCCTTCCGTGCGCGCCCGAGCGGACGTCCTCCCCGAAACGCAGCGACAGCCGGCGGTATGCCCGCGGCGCCAGGGCGCGGACGACGGCCGCGGTCCGCAGCCAGCCCGGCACCCAGGTCTCGGACCGCCCGCAGGCGATCGAGGCCAGCACCGCGTCGGCGACGCGCCCGACGGGGACCGGTGCGGGCACCCGACGGCCGTAGTCCCGGCCGCGACCGTCGAAGAAGCCGGTGTCCACCGCGCCGGGAAGGACCAGCGAGACGCTCACCCCGGAGCCGGCGAGCTCCTGGCCCAGACTCTCCGCGAAGGCGTCGAGGCCGGCCTTGGCGGCTGCATACGCCGCCTCCCCGGCGACGCCCGTGCGGCCGGCGACCGATCCCACGAGCACCACGTGCCCCACTCCCCTGGCCAGCATGCGCGGCAGCAGCGCGTGCACCAGCCGCAGCGGAGCGGCCAGGTCGACCGCCAGCACCTGCTCGAGGACCTCGGCGGGCATCGCGTCGTACGGGCCCGACCAGCCGAGGCCGGCGTTGAGCACGGCCACGTCGACGTGCCCGTGCACCGCCTGGGCGGCGGCGGCCAGCCGCCCGGCCGCCGCCGGCTCCGCGAGGTCGGCCAGCAGCGGCGTACCGCCCGCCTGCTCGGCCACCGCGCCGGTGCGCTCGGGGTCGCGGCCGTGCACCAGCACGCGGGCGCCCGCGTCGGCGCACCGCTGCGCCACGGCGGCGCCGATCCCCGCCGACGCCCCCGTGACCAGCACGACCCGACCCGCCAGCTCCATCCCGCACCTCTCTCTCGCCGCCCTTACCGATATCACCCCGCCGTCGAGTTGCCCCTTGTGGTGGCGCGAGTTGCCCCTCGTGGTGGCGCGAGTTGCCCCTTGTGGTGGCGCGAGGGGCAACTCGACGGTCGGTGGGGTCGGGCAGGATGAGAAGCGTGGAGCGGTTCAGTCCGGCGACCCGGACCTGGTTCGAGGCGGCGTTCGCCGCGCCGACCCCGGCGCAGTCGGGCGCGTGGGAGGCGATCGCTGCGGGCCGGCACGCGCTCGTGGTGGCGCCGACGGGCTCGGGCAAGACGCTCTCGGCGTTCCTGTGGGCGCTGGACCGGCTCTTCGTCGAGGGACCGCCGCCGGAGAGGCAACGGCGCTGCCGGGTGCTCTACGTCTCGCCGCTCAAGGCGCTCGCCGTCGACGTCGAGCGCAACCTGCGCGCCCCGCTGGCCGGCATCCGGCACACCGCCGCGCGGCTCGGGCAGGAGCTGCCCGAGGTCACCGTCGGCGTCCGGTCGGGCGACACCCCGGCCGCGGACCGTCGGCGCATCCAGACCACACCGCCCGACATCCTCATCACCACGCCGGAGTCGCTGTTCCTGATGCTGACCTCCCAGGCCCGGGAGGCGCTGCGCGGGGTCGAGACCGTCATCCTCGACGAGGTGCACGCCGTGGCCGGCAGCAAGCGGGGCGCACACCTGGCGGTGACCCTGGAGCGCCTGGACGCACTGCTCGAGCGGCCCGCCCAGCGGATCGGGCTCTCCGCCACCGTGCGACCGATCGAGGAGGTCGCCTGGTTCCTCGGCGGCGTCGCCCCGGTCGAGGTGGTCGCGCCGCCGAGCGAGAAGCGCTGGGACCTCGAGGTCGTGGTGCCCGTCGACGACATGACCGAGCTGGACACCGACGACGACGCCCGCCCCGGGAGGAACGCGTCCATCTGGCCGCACGTCGAGGAGCACGTCGTCGACCTCGTCGAGCAGCACCGGTCGACGATCGTCTTCGCCAACAGTCGTCGACTGGCCGAGCGCCTGACCACGAGGCTCAACGAGATCGCGGCCGAGCGGGCCGGTCTCGTCGTACCGGGATCCGAGGCTGTGCCCGGCGCGCGGACGCCGGCCGAGGTGATGGCGCAGTCCGGGGCCGCCGAGGGCGCACCTCCGGTGCTGGCCCGCGCGCACCACGGATCGGTGTCGAAGGAGCAGCGAGCGGTCATCGAGGACGACCTGAAGCGCGGCCGGCTGCCGTGCGTGGTGGCGACCAGCAGCCTCGAGCTCGGCATCGACATGGGCGAGGTCGACCTGGTCGTGCAGATCGGGTCGCCGCCGTCGGTGGCGAGCGGCCTGCAGCGCGTGGGCCGGGCCGGGCACCAGGTCGGCGAGACCTCCCACGGCGTCTTCTATCCCGAGCACCGCGGCGCACTGGTGCCCACGGCGGTGTCGGCGGAACGGATGCGGACCGGCCTCATCGAGGCGCTGCGCATCCCGGCCAACCCGCTCGACGTTCTCGCCCAGCAGGTGGTCG
>JBQCCW010000120.1:0-2281 GCA_051961835.1 Marmoricola sp.
ATGCGGACCTCGATGGCCATGTGTGCGGTTCTCCTCGGACAAGGGGGGCGCGGCAGCGCGGTTCGGACGTCGTTGCGGGCAACGCGGGCCCGCCACCGGTGATTCCGCCCGGAGAGGCGGGTCACCCGGCTCAGTCGTAGACGACGGTGGTCGGCGAGTGGCCGAACAGGTAGGACTCGACGACCTCGACGTCCTCCTCGGTCACCGTGCCGTCGACGATGCGGAAGCTGCGGAACTCCACCTCGTCACCGGCCAGGCCGGTCTCCCTGCCGTGGTGCCGGGTGGAGACCAGCACGTAGTGCGCGTGCGGCTCGGAGGCGTAGCTGACGTCGGTGCGCGACGGGTAGGCCTCGGTCGCGGTGTGCGAGTGGTAGACGACCACCGGCTCCTCGTCGCGCTTCCACATCTCCTTGTAGAGCTCGAGCAGCTCGGTCGAGTCGTACTCGTAGAACGTCGGGCTCCCGGCGGCGTTGACCATCGCCACGAACCGCTCCGGCCGGTCCGCGCCCTCCGGGCCCAGCACCATGCCGCACGCCTCGTCGGGGTGGTCCCGCTTGGCGTGCGCGACGATCGCGTCGTACGTCGTCTGGGAGATGGTCAGCACGGCGACCAGCCTAGGTGGCGCCGTCCGCCGGCACGCCATCGCCCATCTCGTGGGACGGCGCCCGGCTGAGCGCGGCGATGCGCTAGGCGCCCCGGCTCAGCGAGTCGACCAGGGTCTCTTGGAGATAGCCCACCCACTGATAGATCCGGTAGACCTGCCCGTGCGGGTCGTCCTCGGACAGCGCCTGCCAGTAGCCCTCGTCGTCGTCCTCGACGCCGAGCCGGATGGCCAGCGCCAGCCGGATGTCGGTGAAGGAGCGCATCCAGGTCTCGGCGGTGGCCGGGTCGAGCTCGACGTCGATGACCAGCCCGTCCTCGGTCAGCTCCGGCGGCAGCCCGGCCTCCTCGAGGGTGTCGATGATCGTCGAGGCGGCCTTGGCCTTGCCGTCGCGCAACGCCCCCTCGGTGAAGCGGCGGAACTCCCCCGCCGCCTCCTCGTCGTCGCGGTAGGCGGTCGGGAACAGCCGGGCCAGCACCGGGTCGTCGGGCTCGGTGGTCGGCCCGGAGAAGTCGAACATCGCCTCCAGCGGGTCGACCCGGGTCTGCGGCAGCGCTGCCTCGTTGTGCAGCAGCTCGACCAACTGGGAGGCCAGCGAGCGCAGCAGGTCGGCCTCGAAGCCGCTGAACGTCGCGATCACCTGCCGGCCCCGGCGGTGGTAGGAGAAGCCGCTCATCGGGGTCCCCGCACGAGCGTGATCATTCCTGCTTCTCCAGGGTCGCCCACAGGCCGTACTCGTGCATCGCCTGCACGTCGCGCTCCATCTCCTCGCGGGTGCCCGCACTGACCGCGGAGCGGCCGTCGTTGTGGACCTCCATCATCAGCTTCTCGGCCTTCTTCTTCTCATCGCCGAAGTACTTGCAGAAGACGTAGGTGACATACGACATCAGGTTGACTGGGTCGTTCCAGACGATGGTGATCCAGGGGGTGGCCGGGATCGCGACGTCGTCGGCAACCGGTTCGTCGAGTTCCACAGGGCTCGGCGCGGACATGGAACCCATCGTGCCACGATGAGCCCGTGGACTCGACACGCCCATCCTCGACGGCGCTGCTGACCGATCACTACGAGCTGACCATGCTCGAGGCCGCCCTGGCCGGCGGCACCGCGGGCCGGCGCAGCGTCTTCGAGCTGTTCCCCCGGCGCCTCCCCGAAGGCCGGCGGTACGGCGTGGTCGCCGGCGTGGGTCGCGCGCTGGAGGCGATCGCGGCGTTCCGGTTCACGCCGCCGGTGCTGGCGGCGCTCGAGGGCGTGGTCGACGGGCCGACGCTCGCCTGGCTGGCCGACTACCGGTTCAGCGGGGACGTGTGGGGCTACCCGGAGGGCGAGGTCTACCTGCCCCACTCCCCCCTCCTCGTCGTCGAGGGCAGCTTCGCCGAGGCGGTGCTGCTGGAGACGGTGCTGCTCTCGATCTACAACCACGACTCCGCGATCGCCTCCGCGGCCTCCCGCATGGTCCTCGCCGCCGGCGGACGCCCCTGTATCGAGATGGGCTCGCGCCGCACCCACGAGCAGGCGGCCGTCGCCGCGGCGCGCGCCGCCTACGTCGCCGGCTTCGACGCGACCAGCAACCTCGCCGCGCGCCAGCTGCACGGCGTGCCCAGCACGGGCACCGCCGCCCACTCCTTCACGCTGCTGCACGACAGCGAGAGCGAGGCCTTCACCGCCCAGGTCGAGACGCT
>JBQCCW010000121.1:0-7286 GCA_051961835.1 Marmoricola sp.
GACGAAGTCGCGGGCGGCCGTGCCGTCGATGGAGTTCGCGCTGGAGCCGGTGAAGCCCAGCTCGGCCGCCACCGCCTCCGGGTCCAGGCCGAGGCTGGACCCGGCCAGCGCCCCCGAGCCGTACGGCGAGTCCGCGGCGACCCGGGCATCCCAGTCCCGGATCCGGTCGACGTCGCGCAGCAACGGCCACGCGTGGGCGAGGAGGTGGTGGGCGAGGAGGACGGGTTGGGCGTGCTGGAGGTGCGTCCGGCCGGGCATCACGGCGTCGGGGTGCGCCGCGGCCTGGTCGGCGAGCGCGTCGACGAGGTCGAGGAGCAGCGCGGCGATCCGACGCGCGTGGTCGCGCAGGAAGACCTTGAACAACGTCGCGACCTGGTCGTTGCGGGACCGGCCGGCCCGGAGCCGTCCCCCCAGCTCGGCGCCCACCTCCTCCATCAGCAGCCGCTCGAGGGCTCCGTGCACGTCCTCGTCGCCCGGCGCCGGGAGCAGCTCGCCGGCGGCGTACCGCTCGCCGAGCCTGTCGAGGCCCGCGAGGAGCCCGGCCAGGTCGGCGTCGGTGAGGAGACCCGCCCCGTGCAGCACCCGCGCGTGGGCGCGGGAGCCGGCGAGGTCGTACGGCGTCAACCGCCAGTCGAAGTGCGTGGACCGCGAGAGTGCCTCGAGCGCCGCGCTCGGTCCGTCAGCGAACCGGCCTCCCCAGAGGGCCCCCTCCTTGGTCGTGCCGGCGGTGGTCTCGCTGTGGTCGGGGGTGGCTGTGCTCACCGGTCGGCCTCTCGGGTGGGGATCGGGGTGGGGTGCTCGGTCGGGCCGTTGGCGAGGGCCAGCAGGCGGCGGACCAGCTCCTCGCCGCCCTCAGGGTCGCGGGCGATCACCAGGAGGGTGTCGTCACCGGCGATGGTGCCCAGCGCGTCGACGAGCTCGGCCTTGTCCATCGCCGAGGCCAGGAAGTTCGCCGCGCCCGGAGGGGTGCGGACGACGACGAGGTTGCCGCTGGCCTCGGCGGCGACGAGGAGCTCGACGCAGAGCCGCTGGAGCCGTGCCTCGCTCGCCGCGGTCTCCCGGGCGACCACCGGCGTGCGGTCGCCGCCCTCGCCGGGCACGGCGTAGACGAGCGCCCCGGAGGGGGCCCGCACCTTGACCGCGTCCAGCTCGACGAGGTCGCGCGAGAGGGTCGCCTGGGTCACGTGCACGCCGTGGGCGGCGAGCAGCTCGGCCAGCTCGCCCTGAGAGCGGATCTCGGCGGACTCGAGGAGATCGACGATGCGCTGCTGGCGGGCACTCTTGGTGAGCGGGATCTGGGACACGGCTCAGGCCCCCGGCTCGCTGTGCTCGAGGAGCCAGGCCAGCACGGCCTTCTGGACGTGGCGACGGTTCTCCGACTCGTCCCAGACGACGCTGCGCGGACCGTCGAGCACATCCGCGGTGATCTCCTTGCCCCGGTACGCCGGCAGGCAGTGCAGCACGATCGCGTCGTCGGCGGCGTGCGCGAGCAGGTCGGCGTTGAGCTGCCAGGGAGCGAAGGTCGCCACCCGGGCCGCTGCCTCGGCCTCCTTGCCCATGGACACCCAGGTGTCGGTGGCCACCACGTCCGCCCCCGCGACGGCCTCGACCGGGTCGTCGAAGAAGGTCGCGGAGCCTCCCGTCGTCGTGGCGATCTCCTGGGCTCGCGACAGCACGTCGGGATCGGGCGCGAACCCGCTCGGGCCGCTCACGCGGACGTCGAGGCCGGCCAGGGCGCCGGCGAGCAGGTAGGAGTGGCCCATGTTGCAGGCGACGTCGCCGACGAAGGCGAGCCGTTGCCCGGCCAGCGTCCCCCGGTGCTCGGCGATCGTCAGGAGGTCGGCGAGCAGCTGACAGGGGTGGAACTGGTCGGTGAGCGCGTTGACGACCGGCACGCCGGCGTGGGCCGCCATCGCGTCGATCCGGGACTGGTCGTGGGTGCGCCACACGACGGCGTCGGCCTGACGCCCGAGGACGCGCGCCACGTCGGCGACCGACTCACGCGTCCCGATGCCGGCGAGGGCCCCGTCGACGAGCATCGCATGGCCGCCGAGCTCGGCAACGCCCGCGGCGAAGGAGGACTGGGTCCGCAGCGTCGGCTTGTCGAAGATCATCGCGACGGTCCGCGGGCCCTCCAGCGGGCGGAAGGCGAAGCGCTCGGCCTTCATCCGCGTCGCCAGCGACAGGATCTCCGCCTGCTCGGCGGGCGTGAGGTCGTCGTCTCGGAGCAGGTGACGAGTCATGAGCGCACCGCCCGCGACCCGCCGGTCTCCGCGTGCGCGGAGCCACAGAGGGCCGCGTCGAGGATGTCGGGCCAGGCCGCGAGGAACGCCTGCACGTCGTCCTCGGTGAGGACGAGCGGAGGAGCCAGCCGGATCGCCCGGGGAGTGGCGTTGTTGAGGATGAAGCCGGCCTCCAGGGCTGCCTGCGCGACCTCCGCGGACCGCTCCTCGACCAGGTCGAGCCCGATGAGCAGGCCCTCGCCCCGCACCTCCGCGACCCGGGGATCGGCGGCAAGACCGGCACGCAGCCGGCTCCCGACCTCCCGGGCGCGGGCCAGCAGGCCGTCCTCCTCGAGCGTGCGCAGCACCGCCAGCCCCGCGGCGCAGGCGACGGGATTGCCGCCGAACGTCGTGCCGTGGTTGCCCGGCTGGAGGAGCTCGGCCGCCGTCCCGAACGCCAGGCAGGCGCCGATCGGGATGCCGCCGCCGAGGCCCTTGGCAAGGGTCACCACGTCGGGCGCCACGTCGGGGTCGGTGGCTGCGGCGAACCAGCGCCCGGTGCGCCCGACGCCGGTCTGCACCTCGTCGAGCCACAGCAGCGCACCGTGCTCGTGGGTGAGGCGGCGCGCGGCCGCGAGGTAGCCCTCAGGCGGCACGACCACACCGGCCTCGCCCTGCAGTGGCTCGAGGACGACCGCCGCGGTCTCGTCGGTGACGGCGGCCTCGAGGGCTGCGGTGTCGCCGTACGGGACGAACGTGACGTGTCCGGGGAGCGGCTCGAACGGCTCCCGGTAGGCGGCCTTGGCGGTGAGCGCGAGCGCGCCCATCGTCCGGCCGTGGAAGGCGTCGAGTGCCGCGACCAGGTGCGTTCGCCCGGTGCGCCGGGTCAGCTTCAGCGCCGCCTCGTTGGCCTCGGTGCCGGAGTTGGCGAAGAACACCCGCCCCGGGCGCGCAACGTCGTCCCCGTCGAGCCGGGCCAGCTCCAGCAGCTTCTCGGCCAGCTCCACCTGGGGAGCGCTGGTGAAGAAGTTCGAGACGTGGCCGAGCGTCGTGAGCTGCGCGGTCACGGCGTCGACCAGCGCAGGGTGGCCGTGACCGAGCGCGTTCACCGCGATCCCGCCGAGGAGGTCGACGTACTCACGCCCGTCGGCGTCCCACACGTGCGCGCCCTCGCCCCGGGTGAGGACGAGCTTCGGCGGTCCGAAGGTGTTCATCAGCGCGGCGGCGTACCGCTCGCGCCAGCCGGCGGTGGCGTCGGTGGTCGTCATCGCTCCTCCTTGGGCGCGCTCGGGCGCGCCTTGCGGGTCTTGGTCTGGACGCCGGGCAGGACCTGGGTGCCGACGCCCTCCTCGGTGAAGATCTCGAGCAGGACCGCGTGCGGCTCCCGGCCGTCGACCACGGTCGCGCGCGGCACTCCCCCGGTGACGGCGCGCAGGCAGGCCGCCATCTTCGGGACCATGCCGCTGGCCAGGGTCGGCATCAGCTCCGCGAGCGCCTCGGGACTGATCTCGCCGATGACGTCGTCACTGTGCGGCCAATCGCGGTAGAGCCCCTCCACGTCGGTGAGGACGAGCAGCTTCTCGGCGCCGAGCGCGACGGCCAGCGCGGCGGCGGCGGTGTCGGCGTTGACGTTGTGGACCGCGCCTCCCAGATCGGGGGCGACCGAGGAGATCACCGGGATGCGGCCGGCCTCGATCACGTCGAGAACGGCTTCGGGGCGGACCTCGGCGACCTCGCCGACCAGCCCGAGGTCGACCTCCACGCCGTCCACCACGGTGCCGGTACGGCGCGCGGTGAACAGCCCGGCGTCCTCCCCGGACAGGCCGACAGCCAGGGGCCCGTGCTTGTTGATCAGGCCGACGAGCTCGCGCTGGACCTGGCCGACGAGCACCATCCGGACCACGTCCATGGCCTCGTCGGTGGTGACGCGCAGCCCGCCCTTGAACTCGCTGGCGATGCCGAGCCGGTCGAGCATCCGGGAGATCTGCGGGCCGCCGCCGTGCACGACCACCGGCTTGAAGCCGGCGTAGCGCAGGAACACGATGTCCTCGGCGAAGGCGCGCTTGAGGGTGTCGTCGGTCATCGCGTTGCCGCCGTACTTCACCACGACGACCTTGCCGTGGTACTTCATCAGCCAGGGCAGCGCGCCCGCGAGCGTGACGGCCTTCGTGGGGTCGACGGCGGGACGCATCGCCTCCGAGGCAACGACGGCGTCGCCGGCGGGCTCGCCGGTCATGAGCTGTACGCGCTGTTCTCGTGGACGTAGTCGTGCGTCAGGTCGTTGGTCCAGACGGTTGCGCGCTCGGTGCCGGCCTTCAAGTCGACGGTCACGATCACCTCCCGGCCGCCGAGGTCCACCCCGGCGGGGTCGGCGTCGGGCGTCGAGCTCCGGCACACCCAGACGCCGTTCATCGCGACGTCGAGGTCGGCGGGGTCGAACGCGGCGCTCGTCGTACCGATGCTGGCGAGCACCCGGCCCCAGTTGGGGTCCTTGCCGAAGACCGCGGCCTTGAAGAGGTTGCTGCGAGCGATGCTGCGGCCCACCTCCACCGCGTCGTCCTCCGAGGCGGCGTTCAGGACGGTGATCGCGATCTCGTGGTCGGCGCCCTCGGCATCGGCGAGGAGCTGCATCGCCAGATCGGTGCAGGCTCGCGTCACCGCTGCGGTGAGGTCGTCGAGGCTGGGCGTGATGCCGCTGGCGCCGCTGGCGAGCAGGGTGACGGTGTCGTTGGTCGACATGCACCCGTCGGAGTCGAGCCGGTCGAAGCTAACCCGGGTGGCGGCCCGCAGCGCCGCGTCGAGGTCGGCGGGCGGAGCGACGGCGTCGGTCGTGAGCACGACGAGCATCGTGGCGAGCTGGGGCGCGAGCATGCCGGCACCCTTGGCCATCCCCCCAACGCTCCAGCCGGCACCCTCGACCACGACCTGCTTGCTCACCGTGTCGGTCGTCATGATCGCGCGCGCGGCGTCGTCACCCCCCTCGGCGGAGAGCGCGTCGAGCAACGCCTCCACGCCGCCGAGCAGCTGGGCGCGGTCGTTCGCGACACCGATCAGGCCGGTGGAGCAGACGACGACGTCTCCGGCACCGACGCCGAGGCCGGCCCCCACCCGCTCGGCGACCGCGTGCGTGGTCTGGAAGCCGTCGGGGCCGGTGTAGCAGTTCGCGCCACCGGAGTTCAGCACGACGGCGTGCACCGTGCCGTCCTTGACGACCTGCTCGCTCCACAGCACGGGGTTGGCCTTGCAGCGGTTGCTGGTGAAGACGGTGGCGTTGGCGTGGTCGGGTCCGTCGTTGACGACGAGCGCCATGTCGGGCGCACCGCTGGTCTTGAGGCCGGCGGTCACACCCGCGGCGCGGAAGCCGGCCGGATGGGTGACGCTCACCGGTGCGCTCCGGTAGTCGTCGGGGTGATCGGGTCGTGGTTCATCGAGGGTCCTCGGGGGTCAGGAGGCGACGGGGGCGGGGATCACGTCGTGGCCTCGTCGTCGCCAGGCCTCGGCTGCGTCGTCGGCTCGTGCGGTCGGGACGAGAATCCAGTCGGTGTCGTAGGTCGACAGGGTGAAGACCGGGATCTGCTCGTCGGCGAGGGGCTCCAGCAGCGCGAGGAGCACGCCCACGAGCTCCGGCTCGAGCGGGCCGGCGACGGCGTACGCCGTGAAGGGACCGTGCCGGGGCACCTTGCGAGGCACCGAGCGGCTCGCGCAGACGACGCTCGTCTCCGCGGCCGTGGCGGTGATCGAGAAGATGCTCGCCGACTCCGCCCAGGCGGGCACCTCCGACCCGGCGGCCAGCCGCGAGACGACCAACTTCTCGGGGTAGCGGTGCAGGGTGTGCGTCGTCTGGGTCACGGTGCGACTCCCACGGTCGTCAGCCCGGTCTCCTCGGGGAGACCCAGGGCGAGGTTCAGGCACTGCACGGCGGCGCCGGCGGTGCCCTTGACGAGGTTGTCCACCGCGCCGACCGCCACCAGGCGCCCCGCGGCCCCGTCGACCGCCACCTGCAGGTGGACGCTGTTGGAGCCCAGGACCGACTGGGTGGCCGGCCACAGCCCAGGCGGCAGCAGGTGCACGAACGCCTCGTCGGCGTACGCCTTCTCGTAGGCCGCCCGGACGTCGTCCGGGCCGACCCCGGACCGGAGGGTGGCGGTGGCGGTGGCGAGGATGCCGCGAGCCATCGGCACTAGCAGCGGGGTGAAGCTGAGGCGTACCTCGGCTGTCGTGAGCGAACCGAGGTTCTGCACGATCTCGGGGGTGTGCCGGTGGGTCCCTCCGACGCCGTACGCCGAGGTGGAGCCGATCACCTCGCTGCCGAGCAGGTGCGTCGCGGCCTTCTTGCCCGCACCGCTCGTGCCCGAGGCGGCGACGACGACGAGGTCGTCGGTCTCCACGAGGTCGGCAGCGACCGCCGGCGCGAGCGCGAGACTGCTCACCGTGGGGTAGCAGCCCGGCACGGCGATGCGGCGCGCGCCCCGCAACGGCTCGCGGTGTGCGGGGAGCTCGGGAAGGCCGTAGGGCCAGCTGCCGGCGTGCGGCGAGCCGTAGAACCGCTCCCAGGCGGCGGCGTCGGCGAGGCGGAAGTCCGCACCGCAGTCGATCACGACCGGTCCGTCCTCGCTCTCGTCGAGGGCGGCCGCGATGGCGGCGGACTGGCCGTGCGGGAGGGCCAGGACCACCACGTCGTGGCCGGCAAGGACCTCGACACTCGTCTCTTGAAGCACGCGGTCTGCCAAGGGCACCAGGTGCGGCAGCAGGTGGCCCAGGCTGGCGCCGGCGTTGCCGCCGGCGGTCAGCGCGCCGATCCGGGCCGCGGGGTGGCCGAGCAGGAGCCGCAGCACCTCCCCGCCGGCGTACCCGCTGGCTCCTGCGACAGCGACGTCGAACGTCCTCATGTGCATAGTTTTGCACACTTCTGCATAACGATCAATTGTCGGTGGAGGCCTGAGACGATCCGGCCCGCCACGCATACTCGCCACGGTCGCGGGGATGCCGGACGTGCCGGATAGCGTGGGTTTCCTCTCCGAGCCGGTGGAAACGACCCCCGCGCGCGAGCGCCGGGGCGCTGGC
>JBQCCW010000122.1:0-17361 GCA_051961835.1 Marmoricola sp.
GTCATCGCCCCCGCCAGCAGCAGGGCGAGCCACAGAGCAGGCACGGTCAGCAGGCGTCGCTCGCGTCCGGTCACCCGGCCATTGTGCCAGTCGGACAACGCGATCCGGCGCACCTCAGCACCCGACGAGGCGCTCCCCCAGCCAGGTGCGCAGTCCCTCCAGGGACACCCGCTCCTGGGTCATCGCGTCGCGCTCGCGGACCGTTGCGGCGCCGTCCTCGAGGGTGTCGAAGTCGACCGTGACGCAGAACGGCGTACCGATCTCGTCCTGGCGCCGGTAGCGGCGCCCGATGGCCCCGGAGTCGTCGAACTCGACGTTCCAGCTCTGCCGCAGCTCGGTGGCGAGCGCCTTGGCCTTCGGGCTGAGGTCCTCGTTGCGGCTCAACGGCAGGACGGCCACCTTCACGGGCGCGAGCCGCGGGTCCAGGCGCAGCACCGTGCGCTTGTCCACGCCACCCTTGGTGTTCGGCGCCTCGTCCTCGGTCCACGCGTCGACGAGGAACGTCATGAGGCTGCGGCTCAGCCCGGCCGCCGGCTCGATCACGTAGGGGACGTAGCGCTCGTTGGCGGCCTGGTCGAAGTAGGACAGGTCGGCGCCGGAGGCCTTGGAGTGCACAGTGAGGTCGTAGTCGGTGCGGTTCGCGATGCCCTCCAGCTCACCCCACTCCGAGCCGGTGAAGTTGAAGCGGTACTCGATGTCGACGGTCCGCTTGGAGTAGTGGCTGAGCTTCTCCTGCGGGTGCTCGAAGTGGCGCAGGTTGTCGGGCCGGATGCCGAGGTCGGTGTACCAGCGGGTGCGCTCGTCGATCCAGTACTGGTGCCACTCCTCGTCCTCGCCCGGCTTGACGAAGTACTCCATCTCCATCTGCTCGAACTCGCGGGTCCGGAAGATGAAGTTGCCGGGGGTGATCTCGTTGCGGAAGCTCTTGCCGATCTGGGCGATGCCGAACGGCGGCTTGCGGCGCGCGCTGGTCACCACGTTGGCGAAGTTGAGGAAGATGCCCTGCGCGGTCTCGGGGCGCAGGTAGTGCAGCCCGGACTCGTCCTCGACCACGCCGAGGTAGGTCTTGAGCAGGCCGGAGAACTGGCGGGGCTCGGTCCAGGCGCCGCGGGTGCCGCAGTTGGGGCAGGGGATCTCGCTCATCGGCACCGCGTCGGGGTCGTCGAGGTTCTTGCGCTCGGCGTACTCCTCCTGCAGGTGGTCGGCACGGAACCGCTTGTGGCAGGACTGGCACTCCGTCAACGGGTCGGTGAACGTCGCGACGTGACCGGAGGTCTCCCAGGTCTGCCGCGGCAGGATCACGCTGGAGTCCAGCCCCACGACGTCCTCGCGCGACTGCACCATCGCGCGCCACCACTGGCGCTTGATGTTCTCCTTCAGCTCGACGCCGAGCGGCCCGTAGTCCCAGGCGCTGCGGGTGCCGCCGTAGATCTCCCCGCAGGGGTAGACGAAGCCGCGTCGCTTGGCGAGCGAGACGACGTTGTCGACGGTCGTGGGGGGCGGCTTGGCCACGGGGAAGCTCCTGGGGACGGCGCGCCCGACCGGCTGCCGGGCACCAGAAGGGTCCAGCCTAACGAGGGACGTTGCGGTTCAGCTCGCCGGTCGCCGGCTCGTACGCCGACGGCTCCTCGAGCACGCGCCACTGCAGGGCACCGAAGGCCAGCTTGGCGTCGTAGGACGAGAGCGCGCGCCGGTAGCTCCCGACGTCGACCCATCGCGTCACCAGCGCCCACAGCGACGGGTCGTCGAGGTTGCGGCCCGTCTCCGACCAGAGGAAACCCGGCGCCGCGGCGAGCGCGTCCACCACGTCCGCGAGCGCCGTCACGAAGGTGGACTCGTCCTCCTCGAGGACACGGAACCGCGTGACGACCAGCACAGACCCAGTGTAGAAGTTGACAACGGTTCTCACCGCAAATGAGAATGATTGTCATGTTGGTCCGGGTGGCACTCCTCGTCGCGCTGCTGTCGGCAGTCACCGGCGTCTCCGGCTGCAACGCACTCGGGCCCCACGATGGCCGTCCCCAGGTGGTCACCGCGTTCTACCCCTTGCAGTTCGTCGCCGAGCGCGTCGTCGGGAAGCACGCGGATGTCACGAACCTGACCCAGCCCGGCGTCGAGCCCCACGACCTGACGCTGACCGTGCGCCAGACCGCGCTGCTCTCCGCCGCCGACGTCGGACTGTACGAGCACGGACTGCAACCGGCGGTGGATCGCGCGATGCAGGTCACGCCCCCGCGCCGCGCGGTGGACGTGGCCGACGTCGTCCGCCTGCGGCCACCGCCCTCGAGCCAGGTCGAGGCCACCGCGGACGACCTGGATCCGCACTTCTGGCAGGACCCGACACTGTTGGCCCGGGTCGCCCGGGCGTTCACCACCACGATGATCGCCACCGACCCCGCTCACGCCAACGCCTATCGCGACAACGACCGCCACCTGCAGCGTGACCTGGCCGCGCTCGACCACGCCTACCGCGCCGGCTTGGCGTCGTGCCGCATCCGCACCGTGGTGGTGAGCCACGACGCCTTCGAGTACCTCGGCCGGCGCTACCACCTCGACATCGAGCCGATCGCCGGGATCTCCCCCGACGCCGAGCCGTCGGCGCGGCACCTCGCGGCTCTCGCACAGCTGATCCGCCGCCACCACGTCACCACGGTGTTCTCCGAGCGTCTCGCGAGCCCCGCCCTGGCACGGTCCCTCGCCGGCGACGTGGGCGTGCGGACCGCCGTCCTCGACCCGATCGAGGGGCTCTCGTCCTCCGATCCCCACGCGACGTACCTCACCCTGATGCGCGCCAACCTGGCCGCGCTGCGCACGGCAGGAGAATGCTCATGACCTTCGCCGAGGAACCCGGCGAGACCGTCGTTGCGACGCGCGGGCTCGGGGTCACCCTGGGTGGTCGTCCCGTGGTCCGCGACGTCGATGTGGCCATCCGTCCCGGCGAGGTGGTCGCGCTGACCGGCGGCAACGGGTCCGGGAAGTCGACGCTCGTGCGGGCACTGCTCGGCCTCGTGCCCCCGGCTGCCGGAGAGGTGCGGCTCTTCGACACGCCGCTCGACCGGTTCCGGGCATGGACCCGGCTCAGCTACGTGCCCCAGCGTTCCAGCATCGCGGTCGGCGTCCCGGCCACCGTGCGCGAAGTGGTCGCCTCCGGCCGGCTCGCGCACCGCCGTGCCTTCCTCCCCGCCCGCGCGGCAGACCGCATGGCCGTCCGGGACGCGATCGCGGCCGTCGGCCTCACCGAGCGCACCCACGTGGCGGTCGGCACGCTGTCCGGCGGTCAACAGCAACGGGTCCTCGTCGCACGGGCGCTCGCCGGGCAGCCGGAGCTGCTCGTGCTCGACGAGCCCAACGCCGGCGTCGATCTGATCAACCAGGACGCCATCGCGGCGACGATCGCGGCGCGCGTGGCCGAGGGCGCCACCGTCCTGGTGGTGCTGCACGAGCTCGGACCCTTCGAGCCGCTCCTCACTCGGATGCTGGTGATGCGACAGGGCCGGCTGGTCCACGACGGCGCGCCGGATCCCGCCCTGGCCCACGGCGACATCCACCACCACTCCGCCGCCGCCACCGCGACCCTCGCGCCCGGTCCGGGCGTGCGCGCGCCGTTCGAAGGGGGTGACCGGTGAGCTTCTGGGACATCCTCACCAGTCCGTTCATGCTGCGCGCGCTGCTCGCGGCGGCGGTGACGGGCCTGGCCGCACCGACGGTGGGCACCTACCTCGTGCAGCGGCGGCTCGCCCTGCTGGGCGACGGGATCGGGCACATCTGCGTCACCGGCGTCGCATTGGGCCTTCTGACGGGCACGTCGCCGACCTACACCGCCGTGGGGATCGCCGTGCTGGGCGCGCTCGCCATCGAGCTGATCCGAGTGAGCGGCCGGGCGACCGCGGACATCGCGCTGGCGCTGCTGTTCTACGGCGGCATCGCCGGTGGCCTGGTGCTGATCTCGCTCGCGGGCAGCGGGACCACGGCCCTCCAGGGCTACCTGTTCGGGTCGATCACCTCGCTGTCGACCAGCGACCTGGTGGTGTCGATCGTGCTCGGTGCCTGGTCCTGGTGCTGTCGTTCACGCTGCTCCCGCAGCTGTTCGCGGTGGCCAACGACGAGCCGTTCGCCCGGACGCTCGGCCTGCCGGCGACCGGCTACAACGTGCTCATCTCGGTGCTCGCCGCAGTCTCGGTGAGCGTCGCCATGCGAACCGTCGGGCTGCTGCTCGTCAGCGCGCTGATGGTGATCCCGGTCGCCACCGCGCAGCAGTTCAGCCGCGGTTTCCGCAGCACGATGGTGGCGGCGATGGCGCTCGGCGCGGCCGCGGGGGTGATCGGGCTGGTCAGCACGGCGTACGTCGACATCCCGTCGGGACCGACGATCGTGCTGGTCGCGCTCGCCGGGTTCCTCCTCACCGCGCCGGTCGGCGTCCTCGTGCAACGGCGCCGCGCCGCCCGGGTGCCGTTCCCGGTGGAGGGGGGCGAGGCTTACTTCGGCCACGAGGAGCACGCCCACCAGCACGGACCCGGCTGCGGCCATCTGGCCGTCGAGCACGGTGATCACGTCGACTACATCCACGGCGGTCACCGTCATGCCGTCCACGGAGGCCACTATGACGAGCACTGAGCGCCCCGGCGACGGCCTGCGGCCCACCCGGCAGCGTCGAGCCGTGGCCGCGGCGATGGAGGACATCGAGGACTTCCGCTCCGCCCAGGAGGTGCACGAGGCGCTCCGCCGGGCCGGCGACGCGGTCGGGCTGTCCACGGTGTACCGCACGCTCCAGGCGATGGCCGAGGCCGGCGAGCTCGACGTCCTGCGGGCCGAGACCGGCGAGGCCGTCTACCGGCGTTGCAGCGGCAGCCACCACCACCACCTGGTCTGCCGCAGCTGCGGGCGCACCGTCGAGGTCGAGGTGCCCGCCGTCGAGAAGTGGACCCGTACCGTCGCCGCCGCCCACGGCTTCCGCGACGCCTCCCACACCCTCGAGGTCTTCGGCACCTGCTCCACCTGTTGAGTTGTGGGTCCTGGCCCCGCGAGTTGCGTCATGGCCGGGTGAGTGGGCCATCTCGGTGGGCCACAACCCGCAACTCGACGGGTCAGAGGTCCACGTGGGCGGTGCCCTCGAGATAGCGGCGGTAGCCGCCGACGAGGCGGACCCGGTCGCCCCGGAGCTCGCAGTCCACGACGCCGCCGCGCGCGGAGAGCTGGCGCCCGGTGAGCCGGTCCCGCCCGAGTCGAGGCACCCAGTACGGCATCAGCTGGGTGTGCGCCGACCCCGTGACGGGGTCCTCCCCCACGCCGGCGCCCGCGCCGAACCAGCGCGACACGAAGTCGGTGTCCGGCCAGTCCTCGTGCCCTGCGGCCGAGGCGGTCACCACGACGCCGCGCTGGGGAAGCTGGACGAGTGCCGTCTGGTCCGGCCGCAGCCCGGCCACCATCGCCGGCTCCTCGACCACGCACACCAGGTCCATCGACTGGTACATCTCCTGGACCGGTACGCCGAGGACGGCCGCCACGTGCTCGTCGACGGTCACCGGGTCCAGCCGGTCGGCCGGGAAGTCCATGGCCAGGCGCCGCTCACCGTCGCGCTCGACGCTCAACCAGCCGCTGAGGGTGCGGAAGCGGAGCGCGGACGCGTCCGGGTGCACATCGTCGAGCAGGTACGCCGCACTCGCCAGCGTGGCATGCCCGCACAGCGACACCTCCAGAGCCGGGGTGAACCAGCGCAGGTCGTACGCCGGGTCCGCCGGCGCACCCTCCTGCGCGGCCCGGCGTACCAGGAAGGCGGTCTCGGAGAGGTTGTTCTCCTCGGCGATCTGCTGCAGCACGTCGTCGGGCAGCCACCCTTGCAGCGGCATCACCGCAGCGGGGTTGCCGCTGAAGGGTGCCTCGGCGAAGGCGTCGATCTGGATCAGCGGGATGTCCACAGCGCCGAGCCTGTCACCTGGAGACTGCCTGGGGCTCAGGACCCCCGCAGCGCCTGGAAGGTCGCCGACGTGGCGAACCCGTACGCCAGGTGCGGCACGATGTCACTCGCCCACGACGACGCAGACCAGGAGCGCGGGTCGGTCAGCCCGAGCGCGGTCATCGGGGCGTCCGAGCCGGCCATCGCCAGCGCCCCGGCGACGACGCCTCCCGGCAGGGCGCGCAGCCCTGGCACCGCCGCGAGAACGCCGTACGCCGCCCCGGCCAACACTCCTGTGCTCAACCCGAGCAGCGGGCCGAGCCCCTCCACCCGGTGCTGCCGCGTCTCACCCGCACCGGGGACGTCGACGCCGAGGACCTCGCTGAGCTTCTCGACGGACTTCTCCGGAGTCGAGCTCGCGGCACGTCCGCGCACCGCCATGTCGAGGTACGTCACGGCGTTGAGCGCCGTCGTCCCGGCCGCTCCGGCGGCGGCCCCCTTCACGATCCTTCGTCCCAGGCTCATGCGTGCTACGTGCCCGGGGGGAGCCGACGCATGAACGCCCCTGTCACTCCCAGCGCGGATGGCTGCGGTCGCCGGCGCAGATGTAGCGCCGACCGTTGGCGTCGTACCCGGGCGTCCCGTACGACGCCTGCGGGCAGAACTGCCCGCCGCGGATGCACGAACCGGACGACGTGCGCGTGCAGGCGTGCGCGGCGCCCCCCGAAGCGACGGCCACCGGAGCGACCCCGACGACCCGCGCCCGGTGCGTGGTGACGCGCCGGTACGGGCACTGGGCCGCGACCCGAGCCAGCACCGCCCGCTCGGCGCTGTCGACCGTGAGACCCCAGCGCAGCTTCACCGCGACCCAGTCCGCGACGTACCGACACGCGCCACGCGCCGGGAGCCACTGCGCCGGATCGCGGTCGCCCTTGGAGCGGTTCTCGTGGAGACTCACGGCGACGAGGGTGCGTGGGTCGGCGAGGTCGTTCGCGTACGCCTCGCGCCGGGCGCTGCTCCACGACCGGGCGCCCGAGGCCCAGGTCTCCTCCAGCGGCACCAGGTGGTCGATGTCGAGGTCGTGGGCCACGGTGTACGTGCGGCCGTCGTAGCGGGAGTACCACCGGCCGGTGCGGATGGTGCAGGCGCCGGTCGTCGGAGCGAGAGATTCGGCGACCAGCACCTCGGCCCGGGTGTTGCGGCAGTCGTGGTCGGCGTCGTCCCAGACGCGGAACCCGCTGCGGACATAGCCGCTCGGCTGTGCACTCGCCCCGGACAGGTGCGCGATCGCCCAGCGGAGGTCCTGGCTGACGCGTACGCCGTTGAGGGCGCGCGGCTCCCCCGCGGACGCCGTGCCCGGGGCCGCGTGCACCGGCGCGAGCAGACCCAGCGACGTGCTCAGGGCGCACGACAGCGCCAGGATGCGGATGAGTCCGCGCACAACAGCCCCCCGTGTTCGCCGCGCCCCTCCCCGGGCGCAGGCACGAGCAGACGCTACGACGCAGAGGGGCTCGGCGTGACCGTTTTGACCGATGCGGTCAGCAGCCGACGTGCGGCGTGGGCGATCGTCTCCCCCTCGCGGAGGAAGCCGCGACGCACGTAGAGGAGGTGGTGTCCCGGTCCGCCGTCCCCGTCGAGCGCCCAGAGCGCGTCGCCGGGAGGCACGCCGTCGATGGCCCGGACGCGCACCGTCGAAGCGGGCACGCCGGGATCGTCGTCGCGGGGGGTGTCGTCGCAGGCCGGCATCCGCGCCGTGAGGACGCGGCCGGTGGTGGGGATCACGCGATCGATCCCCCAGGGCAGGTAGGTCACGCCCGCGCGGACGACGACGCCCGCACACGACCCGGCGGCTCCCCCGCCGCCCGCCGTTCCGCAGGCGGACGTCACCAGCAGCACGGCCGTGACGCCGAGGACCGTCACGCGCGAGCGGGGAGGCCTCACCCCCCGAGCGTCCCACGAGGGGACCGGCGCTCGGTAGGCTGCGCGCGCACGTCTCTCGGGACGTGGAGGGGCGGTAGCTCAGCCGGTCAGAGCAGAGGACTCATAATCCTTGGGTCGTGGGTTCGAGCCCCACCCGCCCTACAGGCGAAGCCGCAGCCGGCGCTGCTCAGGCACCGCCGAGGGTCACGATCGCATCGGTCACGAAGCCGGCGACGACGCCGATCAGCACGCCGTACGCCACGAGGTCGGCACGCCGTGCCCGGGCCGCGACGCCGAGCAGCTGGGCGATCACGTAGGCGATCGACCCCGCCGCGAGCGTCAGGAAGATGACGCTGAGCGGCTCGGAGGTGGCGCTGTGCCCGATCGCCGTCCCGATGAAGGTGGGGCCACCGCCGATCGCCCCCATCGCGAGCAGGAAGCCCCAGCGGGGCCGGCGGTCGACCGCCGGCCCCTCGGACGTCGCGGCGGCCTCGGCAGACTCCACGGCCAGGGGGGCGACGATCCCGAAGCCCTCGGTGGCGTTGTGGAGGGCGAAGCCGATGACGAGCACGGTCGCCAGGGCGATCTCGCTGCCCGCGGCGGCCTGCCCGATGGCGAGGCCCTCGGCGAAGTTGTGCAGTCCGATGCCGACCGCGATGAGCAGGGCCAGCCGGCGGGCGGGCGACCACGCGCGGAGCCCGGTGAGAGCGGGCGCCGGCGGCGCCTGGACCATCGTGGAGGTGGCGGCGCGGTCGACCACGCCCTGGACCGGCTCGACCGGCCCCGCCCCCTGGGGTACGACGGGCGCCGGACGCGGCCCGGCAGCGCGAGCCATGTAGCGGTCGTAGGCGACCAGGCTCAGCATGCCCACGGCCAGACCGCCGAGGAACAGCGCGCCGTAGCCGAACACCGGCCCGATGCCGCCGGTGTGCTCGTGCACCGCTCCGAGCCGAGCGTCCAGCGGCTCCCAGGCGGCGGCGCAGACGTCCCAGAACAGGAACAGCAGCACGCCGACGGCGACCGCGTTCAACAGCACCCTCACCCGGGGGGCCGGCGCCCGCATCCGGCCGACCGGCATGCCCAGCAGGATCGTGCCGCCGGCGATGGCGCCGAGCAGCAGGGTCAACGGCAGTCCCACGACGACTACTCCTCACACATAGGTAAGGCAAACCTTAGCGCTTGCGGAGCGTCGCCCACAACGGTCAGTCGCCGCCGCGCGCCTGCCGGTGCCGGGGCTTGCGGTCGCGGGAGGTGGAGTGCTGACCGGGCCGCTGGCCGCCGTGCCGCTGCCCGCGGTCGGTCGAAGCCGAGGAGGACGAGGACCGGCGCCCCGGACCGGTGTCCGGGCGCAGGTCGATGAGCACCCCGGAGATCCGCGTCCCGGCAAGGCGCTGCAAGGTGTCCTCGTCGAGGTCGGGCAGCTCCACGAGGGAGAACCCCGGCTTGATGTCGATGCGCCCGAAGTCGCTGCGCCTCAGGCCACCCTCGTTGGCGAGCGCGCCGACGATCTGCCGCGGCTCCACGCGGTGCCGCTTGCCGACCGCGATCCGCCAGGTGCGCAGATCGTCACGGCCGCGACGCTCCGGACGCTCACCGCGTGCCCGCTCCCCCCGCTCGGGCCTGCTCGGCTCCGGCTCCGGCATCGCCTCGAGGAGCAGCGGCTCGCCGTCCTGGGCGAGGACCGCGATCGCCGCCGCGATGTCGGCGGCCGGCACGTCGTGCTCGGACTCATAGGCCTGCACGAGCTCCCGGAACACGTCGAGCTGCGGGTCGCCGAGCGCGGCGGTGATCGCCTCGGTGAACTTGCCGACCCGGTTGGCGTTGACGTCCTCGACGCTCGGGATGGGCATCTGCTGCAGGGTGGAGCGGGTCGCCTTCTCGATGGCCCGCAGCAGGTGGTTCTCCCGCGGCGTCACGAAGGAGATGGCGTGCCCGCTGCGCCCGGCACGCCCCGTGCGGCCGATGCGGTGCACGTAGGACTCGGTGTCGGTGGGGATGTCGTGGTTGACGACGTGGCTGATCCGCTCGACGTCGAGACCCCGGGCGGCCACGTCGGTGGCCACGAGGATGTCGAGCTTGCCCTTGCGGAGCTGCTCGATCGTGCGCTCCCGCTGGGCCTGGGCCACGTCCCCGTTGATCGCCGCGGCCGAGAAGCCCCGGGCTCGGAGTCGCTCGGCGAGCTCCTCGGTGGCGTTCTTGGTGCGGACGAAGATGATCATCCCGTCGAAGTTCTCGACCTCGAGCACGCGCGTGAGCGCGTCGAGCTTCTGGTGGTGGGCGACCTTGAGGTAGCGCTGGGAGATGTTCGCGGCCGTCTGGGTGCGCGCCTTGACGCTGATCTCCACCGCGTCAGGCGCGTGCTTGCGGGTCATCCGGCGGATCTGCGCGGGCATCGTCGCCGAGAACAGCGCGACCTGCTTGTCCTCGGGCGTGCCGGAGAGGATCTGCTCCACGTCCTCGGCGAAGCCCATGTTGAGCATCTCGTCGGCCTCGTCGAGCACGACGAAGCGCAGCGCGGACAGGTCGAGGGTGCCCTTGTCGAGGTGGTCCATCACCCGGCCGGGCGTCCCCACCACGACGTGCACCCCGCGGCGCAGCGCCGAGAGCTGCACGCCGTACCCCTGGCCGCCGTAGACCGGGAGGACGCGCAGGCCCTTCAACCGGGCCGCGTAGCGCTCGAACGCCTCCGAGACCTGCAGCGCCAGCTCCCGGGTGGGCGCGAGCACCAGGGCCTGCGGCCGGGCGTCGGAGACGTCGATGCGGGAGAGCACGGGCAGGGCGAACGCCGCCGTCTTCCCGGTGCCGGTCTGGGCGAGGCCGACGACATGGTGGCCCTCGAGCAGCGGCGGGATCGCGGCGGCCTGGATCGGCGAGGGCGTCTCGTAGCCGACCTCCTGCACAGCCCGGAGCACCGGGTCGGCGAGCCCCAGATCCGAGAATCGAACGGTCGGGTCCTCGGTCTCACTCACCGGTCAAGGGTAGGGCCGCCCGCGCCCGGCACCGAATCAAGGACCGGCCGGTCCAGCACGCTGCGCAACCAGCGCGGGCCGGCCTCACCCCACTCGGCGAGCTGCTCACGGTCGTGCGCGGCGAGCACCCGCACCCACGACTCGTGGCGCCACAGCCCCGCCAGGCGCAGGGCGTGCGGCAGCGCGGCACGCAGCTCCGACGCCGGGACCAGGTCCGTCCAGTGCTCGATCCAGTGCTCGGCGATCCGCCACAACTCAGGGTCGTCGGGACCGCAGCCGAGATCGGACTGCGCGGAGCCCAACGGGATGAGCAGGACGCCGAGCGGGTCGCCCAGCACGGCGTCACCGAAGTCGAAGAAGCGCAGCCAATGACCCGGACGAGCGGCGAACGCGTTGTCCCCGTGCAGGTCGTTGTGATTGAGCGCGAGGGGCAGCCCCAGGGCGGCCACCCGGTCGGCCGACTCGCGTACGCCGGGCAGCGCGGCCTCGAGCGACCGGCGGGCCCCGGCATCGAGGTGACGAGGGTCGTCGGGCGCAAGGGCATGCAGCGCGGCGGTCCGCTCGCCGACCAACACCGGCGCCTCGACCGCCGCGAGCACCGGCAGCCCCGTGGACCGCAGCACCCCCGTGTGCGGGAGGAGCGCGCGCTGCAGCGCGGCGTACTCCCCCACCAGCCGACTCCACGCCGAGACACCGCCGTGGCCACCGAGGGTGGGACCGCCGTCCGCGGTGAGCAGGAGCGCCCTGGCGGGATCCGCGGCCACCACGGAGACCAGATGGTCCGGCACCAGCCGAGCGAGGGTCGCCGTGAGCGGCGCCTCGTGCGCCGCGCCACGACAGGTCTGCTTGGCGAAGGAGATCCCCTCCCGGCCCCGGGCTCGCCAGACCGTCGACCAGCCGCGCAGTTTCACCTGCTCCAGCTCGACCGGGCCCACATGGCTCTCGACCCACGCCCGGAGGTCTGCGGCGAAGCCCGTCGTGGCCCACAGGCTGCTCGTGGGCGGCTCGTCGTCGGGGAGCGGGAACAGGGACATGAGCGAGCAGGTTCCCTCGTTCGCTCGGCGCACGCCATTCGTTTTCGGTGGCGCTACCGTCAGCGTCATGGACCGTCCGCCCCCGCTGGAGCCGCTGCCCGAAGACTGGGATCGCGCGCTGTGCATCGTCGCCCACCCCGACGACATGGAGTTCGGCGCCGCCGCCGCGGTCGCGCGCTGGACCGGTCAGGGCAAATGGGTGGGCTACACGATGGTGACCAGCGGCGAGGCGGGCATCGACGGGCTCGCGCCGGAGGAGTGCCGCGTCGTGCGCGAGGCCGAGCAGGTCGCCTCCGCGCAGGTCGTCGGCGTCGACGTCGTGGACTTCCTGCACCAGCCCGACGGCATCCTCGAGTACGGCGTGCCGCTGCGCCGGCTGCTCTGCGCGGAGATCCGGCGGCACCGGCCCGACATCGTCATCACCGGCAACTTCCGCGACACCTGGGGCGGTGCGAACCTCAACCAGGCCGATCACATCGCCGTCGGCCGAGCGGTCGTCGACGCCGTCCGAGACGCCGGGAACCGGTGGGTCTTCCCCGAGCAGCTGCGCGACGGACTCGACCGGTGGGACGGCGTAAGCGCGGTGTGGGCGTTCGGCTCGCCGGGCGCTGCCCACGGCGTCGACACCACCGACACCTTCCCCGCCGGTGTCGCCTCGCTGCAGGCACACGCCGCCTACATCGACGGGCTCGGCTGGGAGAACTGGGACCCCGAGGAGTTCCTCGAGGGCGTGGCGCGCCCGGCCGGCCAGCGACTCGGTACGACGTACGCGGCGCCCTTCGAGGTCTTCCCGATGGGTTGGGGCGACTGACCTTCAGACCCCGGCGGACTCCGCGCGCGCGGCGGCCGACGCGCTGGTGGCGCGCAGCTCGACGTGCGGCATGAACAGCAGCACCACGAAGGCGACCAGGCCCAGACAGCCGGCGGTGAAGAACACCGGGTCCATGGCTTGGGCGAACCCGACTCGGAACGGGTGGGAGATCGCGTCCGCCATCCGGCGCAGCACCGAGGAGTCGTCGAGCACCGACCCGATCACACCGCCGCCGCCCCCCTGCTGACTGAGAGCGTGCGCGACCGAGCGGTTCGCCGGGTTGGCGAGCACCTGCGGGTCGTGCAGGGCTCGCTGGAACGCCGGCTGACCCGCGGCGGTGCTCAACGCCGAGGCGATCTTGCCGCCGACCGTGCTGAACAGGATCGAGAAGAAGATCGCGACGCCGAGCGTGCCGCCGATCTGGCGGAAGAACGTGGCCGAGCTGGTGGCGACGCCGATCTCGCGCGGCGGCACGGCGTTCTGCACGATCAGGGTCAGCGGCTGCATGCACTGACCGAGCCCGAGGCCGAGCAGGAAGATGCCGGCCATCACGAGCACGATGTTGGTGTCGGCCTTGATGAACGACAACAGGATCAGGGCGACCGATGCCCAGGCCGAGCCGACGATCGGGAAGCCGCGGATGCGGCCGGTCTTGGCGGTGAAGATTCCGCTGGCCATGGAGGCGGTCATCATGCCGATCACCATCGGCAGCATCAGCAGACCCGACTGCATCGGCGTCACGCCGTGCACGATCTGCCAGTACAGCGGCAGGATCGTGATGCCGCCGAACATCGCCATGCCCACCACGACGCTGGCCACGATCGTCACCGAGGCCGCCCGGATCCGGAAGATGCGCAGCGGGATCAGCGCGTCGTCGCCCATCGCCCGCTCGGCGACCAGGAACGCCACCAGCCCGACTAGGGCGATCAGGTAGCAGGCGACCGAGCGACCGGAGGCCCATCCCCAGGTCCGGCCCTGCTCCGCGACGGTCAGCAGCGGGACCAGGCCGACCACGAGCGCAGCGGCTCCCCACCAGTCGATGCGGGCCTCGCGGCGCTGCTGGTGCAGGTGCAGGGTCGCGCTGACGACGAAGAGCCCGGCGATGCCGATCGGCACGTTGACCAGGAACACCCACCGCCAGCCGGTGATGCCGAGGATCGAGTTCGCGTTGGCGAAGAGGCCGCCGACGACCGGGCCGAGGACGCTGGAGGTGGCGAAGACGGCCATGAAGTAGCCGGTGTAGCGGGCGCGCTCCCGCGGCGAGACGATGTCGCCGATGATCGCCAGCGCGAGGGTGAACAGGCCGCCCGCGCCGATCCCCTGGAACGCGCGGAACGCCGCGAGCATGTACATCGACGTGGCGAACGAGCACGCCGCACTGCCGATGATGAACACGGTGATCGCGAACAGGAAGAGCTTCTTGCGCCCGTAGAGGTCGCCGAGCTTGCCGTAGATCGGCGTCGCGATGGTGGAGGTGATCAGGTATGCCGTGGTGACCCACGCCTGGATGGACAGGCCGTTGAGGTCGTCGGCGATGGTCCGGATGGCGGTGGCGACGATGGTCTGGTCCAAGGAGGCCAGGAACATGCCCATCATCAGGCCGGACAGGATCACCAGCACTTGGCGGTGGCTGTAGGTGCCGTCGTGGGCCGGCTCGGCGACGGCAGGCTTGGGCTCGGTGGCGGTCACGGGGCCTCGCTGGGGGTGGGCGGGGTCGGCGGGGAAGGACGGTTGCGTCCTGCAACAGGCTAGACGGCCGACCAAGCCGGCCGGGGCCCGCGCAGCAGAATCGGGGGGTGGCCCTGCTCACTCCCACGCTCACGACCGCCCGCCTCACGCTCCGCCCCCTCCGGGCCGACGACGCGGGCGACCTCTTCGCCCTGCACGCCGACGCCGAGGCGCTGCGCTACTGGGACGCGCCGCCGTGGCGCGAGCCCTCGCGTGCAGACGCCTTCCTCGACACGGCTCGGCGTCTCGCCGCGGAGGGCACCGGCGTACGGGTGGCCGTCGAGCGCTCGGCCGATCGGCGCTTCCTGGGTTGGTGTGGTGTGAGCCGGTGGAGCACGCGGCATCGCAGCGCCGCCCTCACCCTGTGCCTGGACCCCGGCAACGGCAGTCGGGGCTTCGCCACCGAGGCCGCCCGCGCTCTCCTCGACTGGGCGTTCGCCACCGGGGAGCTCGACCGGGTCCAGGCGGAGGCCGACACGCGCAACCTCGCCTGCCACCGGGTCCTGGAGAAGCTCGGCTTCGTCCACGAGGGCACCCTGCGCGAGGACTGCGTGGTCGAGGGTGTCGTGTCGGACACCGCGGTGTACGGGCTGCTGCGCCGAGAGTGGCCCTGACCGGCGGGCGATCGCCGTCGAAACGCCCAGAAGACGTCGCTCAGGACGTCGCTCAAGACAGTGCGTCGGCGGCGATCACGCGCCACCCGCGCGAGTCCGCGCCGTCGAGGGCGAGCGTGAAGAGGAACCGCAGCGCCCGGCTGGCGTGCGCGTCGCCCGCGACGACCTCCTCGGTGCGGCGGTCGACCTCGTAGTAGACCCCGTCCGCGGCGACGGCGACTTCGAAGACGATCGGGTCGCGCGAGACCAGGCGCTGGACTTCGATCCTCCCGATCGTCGCGGTCCGCATGACGGTGCGGTGGATCGTCCGCACCGCGGTGAAGTCGAGGCTGCCGTCGTTGAGCTGCCATTCCTGGAGGAACTCCGCGATCGCGACCTCCAGCACCGAGGTGTCGAAGCGCGGGTCGACGACGCTGAGGTCGGCCGCCGCGCGGTCCGCGTCCTCTGCCCAAGAGATGTTGGTGAGCGCCAGGACGTCGCCGTCGTACGCCGCGCCGCCGCCGGCGACCTCGAGCGTCGCGTCCCGGGCCACCGCCCGCTGGTCCCAGGCGTCGGTCTCGAGGGCATCGGTGAGGTGATGACGCCCGTCCTCGGCCTGCTCGATCGAGGAGACGATCCACTCCCCGGACCCGTTCTTGCGCAGCGTCCAGTACTCGACCGGCTGCGTCGACCCGTCGATCCGGGAGAGCCGGCCCCCCGAAGCGCGGCTGACGACGTAGTCGTTCAGCGTCGCGGTGATGCGGAAGGTCACGGTGTCGTCGGTCTCGCCCTCCCGGTTCGCCACGCTCACCATCTGCACCTGCGGACCCTGGACGACCTCGACGACGTTGCGCTCGCCGCGCCTGCTGTACTCGGCGAGCTGCTCCTCCCACTTGCCGTAGAGCACCGGGGACAGGATCGTGCGGAGGGTCGCGAGGTCCGCGGTGCTCCAGGCGCGCTGGGCGGTGACGTACAGCGAGGTGCACCGCCGCTTCAGCTGGTCGACGTCGAAGGTCCCGTCACGTTGCGCCAGGTCGTCGACCTGGGCCTCCACCGCGACAGCACGCGCCTGCGCGCGCTTGTCGGAGCGGTGCGCGACCCGGTCGCCGGTCGTGTTCATGGTGCGCGCCCGGCGCTTGTTCGCAGCCATCGTCTTGAACAGGTAGTAGGCGACCAGCAGCACGATGACGAGCAGCACGAAGCCGCCGCCGCCTCCCCCGCCGCCGACGAAGAAGAAGCCGCCGCCGTGGCCCCCGCCGAACCCGCCGAATCCCCCACCACCACCGCCGCCGCCATAGCCGTGGATGCCGCCGCCCCCACGGGCCGACGCCGCCTCAGGTGAGAGGAGGACCGCGGTTGCGGCTATGGCGAGCGTCGCCGCGCCGAGCGCGGCGCGCCGCGGTGAGTGGCGGAATGGACCGAGTGCCATGACGCACCCTTCCGGAGGGGATTGCGGAGAATCCGAGGCTACCCGGCGCTCGGCCCGCGCCTGGCGCCTGCTGGTCCGGGAGCGGCCCACCGGGCATAGTTCGAGGCGCGCCTGCGGTCCTCTCCGGCCGCCGGCGCATCCGCACCCCGCTGCTGACCTGGAAGGACCGCCATGGAACCGATCATCGTGGGCGTCGACGGCTCGGACACCGCGACGCGTGCGGCGCAGAAGGCCGCCCGTCTCGCCGTCGCCCTCGAGGCCGAGTTGGTGGTCCTCAGCGCCTTCTCGCGCACCGGGTCGGCCGAGCCGGAGGGCCCCGGCGACTACGTCCACTACACCGCCAACGACGTGGCCCGGCAGGTCGCCGAGCGCACGATCGAGGGACTGCGGTCGGACTTCCCGAGCCTGCGTGCCGTCGCCCGCGCGGAGTACGGCGAGGTCGCTGACGTGCTCGTGCAGGTCGCCCATGACGTCAAGGCGTCGCTCATCGTCATCGGCAACAAGCGGGTGCAGGGTGTTGCGCGGCTCCTCGGCAGCATCGCCGGAGACGTCGCGCACCACGCGCCGTGCGACGTGTACGTCGCCCACACCCACTGACTGACTGCAGGAACGGCGAAGGCCCCGCCGGACCTCACGGCGAGGTCAGGCGGGGCCTGGTGGCTCCCCCGGTTGGACTCGAACCAACAACCCTCCGGTTAACAGCCGAATGCTCTGCCAGTTGAGCTACAGGGGATCGCGCGGGAAACAGTAGCAAGGACCGAGGCTGGAGGTTAAATCGGCGCGTCGCCTGCGGCGCCGACCTCGTCGCGGGCCTGCGCGAGGGCCCGGTCGGCAAGCTCGGCGATGCCCGCGTCGGTCGGGGGGGGGGCGGGGGCGGCCCCCCCCACCCCCCCCACCGCCCCCCCCCCCGGCGGGGGGGGGCCGGCCCCCCCCAATCCGCCCCGCCCCCGGGCGCCGGCCCCGCCCCGGGGCCCCCCCCCCGCC
>JBQCCW010000123.1:0-12105 GCA_051961835.1 Marmoricola sp.
TTCGGCGGCCATAGCGAAAGGGAAACACCCGGCTCCATTCCGAACCCGGAAGTTAAGCCTTTCAGCGCCGATGGTACTGCAGCCGCGAGGCTGTGGGAGAGTAGGACGCCGCCGGACATACTTTTCAACGAGGGTCGCCCCGCTTGCGGGGCGGCCCTCGTTCTTTGTCGTCTCCGGGCGACGGCCCCCGTAGGGCGCAGCAGACGATGAGAGAGGATGGTCGGCGTGGCAGACGACCGACGCAAGCAGGCCGGCACATCGGGTCGGAACCGAGGCGCAGGCAGCGCCCGCGGCACCAAGCCGGCGGGGCGCGTGCCTGCCGGGCGGGGCGGCAAGGCCGCCGGACGGACCGGCGGCGCCCGGCCGGACCGTCGTGAGCGGGACCTTGAGCGCACCTCGCAGCAACAGCGCTACGACGGACCCCCCATCCCGGAGTCCGTCACGGGCCGCGAGCTCGACCGCGCCGTGGCCGCTCAGCTCAAGTCTCTGCCGGAGAAGCTGGCGCTTCGCGTCGCGCGCCATCTGGTCGCAGCCGGCCAGCTCCTGGAGTCCGATCCCGCGACGGCCTATCAGCACACGCTCGCCGCTCGGGGACGAGCCGGTCGGCTCGCGGTGGTCCGCGAGGCCGTAGGGGAAGCCGCCTACGCCGCCGGGGAGTACGCCGAGGCGCTTCAGGAGCTGCGTGCGGCGCGTCGCATGAACGGCTCGCCCGCCTACGTCGCCGTGATGGCCGACTGCGAGCGGGCTCTGGGGAAGCCGGACCGCGCGCTGGCGCTGTTGCGCGATGCGCCCCGGGACAAGTTCACCAGCGACCAGCAGGCGGAGCTGGTGATCGTGGAGGCTGGGGCTCGACGCGACCGCGGGGAGCTCGAAGCCGCGCTCCGGACGCTCGAGCAGGCGCCCCTGGAGTCGAAGGCGCGCCAGCCCTGGGTGGCGCGGCTGCGGTACGTCTACGCCGACACCCTGTTGGACGCAGGCCGCACCGAGGACGCGTTGGCGTGGTTCCATCGCGCCGACGCGGTCGACGGTCTGGGCACGACCGACGCCGCCGAGCGCGCAGCGGAGCTCGAACGGTCCGGGGAGGCGTCGGCCGACTGACCCGGCCGACTGACCCCCGCCGGCCGGGTGCCACCGTGCCGGCGTCCACAGCGGGCCCGAGCGCGGGCCTGTCCACAGCCGGCGATGCCGTGTCCCATCGCCGGACCCGTGCGGGCACGCTGGTCGGCGGAGGTGGTTCGATGCCCAGGACACAGCAGAAGATTCCGACCCAGCAGCGCCCCGCGACCACGACCGAAGCGACGAACGCCGTCGTGCTCGCCGGGAGGCTGAGCAGGCCACCGACGCTGCGCGAGCTGCCCAGCGGCGACCCGCTCGTCACGTTCCGGATCAGCGTGCCGCGGCCCTCGGAGTCGCAGCCTGCGCGCCGGGTGAGCGACTGGTTCGACTGTGCGGTGTGGGGTGGTCGCGTGCTCGCGTCGTGCCAGGGCTGGCAGGTCGGAGACGTCGTCGAGGTTCGCGGGGAGCTGCGGCGTCGGCACTTCCAGACGCCGGCCGGATCCCGCCAGCGGGTCGAGGTGGCGGTCGCGTCGGGGCGCAGGGTCCGACGGGGGACGACGGACTGATCGGTCACAATCGCAGGGTGCCTGCGACCGATCGCTCCCTGCTCGAGAGCTACGACCTCCTCGTCCTGGACCTCGACGGCGTCGTCTACGTGGGTGGTGAGGCGGTTCCCGGGGCGGCTGCGGCGCTCGGCCGTGCACGCGACGCCGGTGCGACTCTCGCGTTCGTGACCAACAACGCGGCCCGCACACCTGCGACGGTCGCAGCGCACCTTCGCGACCTCGGCGTGCAGGCGCGGAGCAGTGACGTCGTCACGAGCGCCCAAGCAGCGGTCCGGCTGGTCTCCCAGCGCGTCCCCGCGGGCGGTGCGGTGTTCGTGATCGGTGGTGAGGGCCTCGAGGAGGCGCTCCGCGAGCGTGACCTGCGTCCGGTGACTCGGGCGGAGGACCTTCCCGAGGAGGGGGCGGCCGCCGTGGTGCAGGGGTACGGACCGCAGATGCCCTGGCGCCAGGTCGTCGAAGGTGCGCTGCTCGTCCGTGCCGGCGTGCCGTGGGTGGCCAGCAACACGGACATGACGATCCCCACCGACCGCGGCATCGGCCCCGGGAACGGCACGCTGGTCCGACTTCTCGCCGACTACGCCGGCGTGGAGCCGGCCGTCGCGGGAAAGCCGGAGCCGGCGCTCTTCGAGGAGACCCTCGACCGGGTCGGCGGCTCGCGTCCTCTCGTGGTCGGTGATCGGCTCGACACCGACATCGCAGGTGCGGTGCGGCTGGGCTGGGACAGCCTCCTGGTGCTCACCGGCGTGACCGGTCTGGCCGAGCTGGTTGCGGCCCCGGCCGACATGCGCCCCACCTACATCGGCCACGACCTCGGGGCGCTGGACGACGCCGCGCTTCGGCCGGTCTCCGGAACGCCCCGTGGCCCTGACGGAGACGCCGGTGACGGCTGGCGCGTGGAGGTGCAGGACGGCCGTCTCGTCGTGGAGGGAGCCGGTAGCGTCACCTCCTGGTGGGGGGCCGTCGCCCACGCCGCCTGGGATCACCTCGACGCCACCGGACGACCGGCCGATCCGAGCGGGGTGCGCCCACCGCACGCTGAGTCTCGTCGATCAGGAGGAGTGGCATGACCGAGCAACCCGACGTGGGCCCCGCCGCCCACGAGGACGACGTCCCTGAGAGCTCGGGGGCGCAGCCGCACGCCGCCGCCACGGGCGATCCCGGCGTGGATACGGTGGTGAGCACCTTGGACCGCCTCGACCAGTTGTCGGTCCAGGAGCATCTTCCGCTCTTCGAGGAGGCGCACGAGGCGCTGCGACGCGCGTTGAACCGGCCCGCAGAGGCGTCCGGCTCCGGAGGCTGAGATGGCGACGCGCAGGCTGCGCCTGGACGCCGAGCTGGTGCGCCGCTCGCTGGCGCGCTCGCGCGACGACGCGCGAGCGCTCATCGAGGCCGGACGCGTGACGGTCAACGGGCACCGCGCCCTCAAGCCGGCTACCGGCGTGGCGACCGACGCCGACCTCGTCGTCCGCGCGGATCCCGATGCGCGCCCGACCTACGCCAGCCGTGGCGGCCACAAGCTCGCCGGAGCGCTGGCGGAGTTCGCGCCGCGTGGGCTCGTCGTGGCCGGTCGACGGTGTCTCGACGCCGGAGCGTCGACCGGCGGCTTCACCGACGTCCTGCTCCGTGCCGGGGCGCGTGAGGTCGTGGCCGTCGACGTGGGCTACGGGCAGCTCGTCTGGGAGCTGCGCACCGATCCGCGAGTCCAGGTGCACGACCGCACCAACATCCGCACGCTGACCCTCGACACCATCGGCACGCCGGTGGACCTGGTCGTCGGCGATCTCTCGTTCATCTCGCTCACCCTCGTGCTCGACGCCCTCGTCGCCGTGACCCGAGCCGACGGTGATCTGGCTCTGATGGTGAAGCCCCAGTTCGAGGTGGGCCGCGAACGCCTGGGGAAGGGCGGGGTGGTGCGCGATCCGGTATTGCGCGCAGAGGCCGTCGTCACGGTCGCGGACGCCGCCGCTACGCGCGGCTGGGGTGCTCGTGGCGTTGCCAGGAGCCCTCTGCCGGGGCCGTCGGGCAACGTCGAGTTCTTCCTCTGGCTGCGCCGGGGGCCGGCCACCCTGACCGCCGAGGACATCCGGCACGCGGTGCCGGCCTCCTCCGCGGAGGACGCCGGGCCGGATGAGAGGCTGACTCCGTGACCCACCCTCGTGGCCCCCGGCGTGTCCTGGTGCTCGCTCACACCGGTCGGGAGGAGGCGCGCGCCATCGGTCGTGAGGTCGTCTGCGCCTTGCGCGACCACGGTCTCGTGGTGCGGTTGCTCGCCGACGAGGCGGCCGACCTCGGTCTGGTCGACGAAGCCGGCGTGGAGGTCGTCGACGCCACCGACGCCGCAGCCCACTGCGAGGTGGTCGTCGTGCTGGGGGGCGACGGAACGATCCTGCGCGCCGCCGAGATCACCCACCCCGGCGGCCCGCCGCTTCTCGGCGTCAACCTCGGACACGTCGGGTTCCTCGCCGAGGCCGAGAGCGAGGACGTCGCCTCGACGATCGAGGCGGTGGTCGCGCGGCGCTACTCCATCGAGGAGCGGCTGAGCCTCGACGTCACGGTCTACAGGGACAACCGGCTGGTGGAGTCCGGCTGGGCGCTCAACGAGGTGAGCGTCGAGAAGGGCTCCCGCGAACGGATGCTCCAGGTGGTCATCGGGGTCGACGGCCGTCCCCTGAGCCGCTTCGGCTGCGACGGCGTGGTGTGTGCGACCCCGACGGGGTCGACGGCCTACAACTTCTCCGCCGGCGGGCCGGTGGTGTGGCCCGGCGTCGAGGCGCTGCTGATGGTGCCGATCAGCGCGCATGCGCTCTTCGCCCGCCCCCTGGTCGTGGCACCGTCCTCCGTCCTCGCCGTGGAGGTCTTGGAGGACAACGAGGCCGCCGGCGTCTTGTGGTGCGACGGGCGACGCCCGGTGGAGCTTCCCCCCGGTGCACGGGTCGAGGTACGCCGAGGTCGGAAGCCGGTGCGGCTCGTGCGTCTGCACCAGGCACCGTTCACCGACCGCCTCGTCGCGAAGTTCGACCTCCCCGTCGAGGGCTGGCGGGGTGCGGCGGAGCGTCGCCGGCGGAGCGCCTCACGGTGATCGAGGAGATCCGGATCAGCGGGCTCGGGGTCATCGAGGAGTCGGTCCTCGAGCTCGGGCCGGGGTTCACCGCGGTCACCGGGGAGACCGGCGCCGGGAAGACCATGATCGTCACCGCGCTCGGCCTGCTGCTGGGCGCCCGCGCCGACTCCGGTGCGGTGCGCTCCGGAGCGCCGGCCGCGCGGGTCGAGGGCGTGCTGCGCTCCGATCAGCCGGCCGTCGTTGCGGCGGTCGAGGCCGCCGGCGGCGTCGTCGAGGAGGCTGCGCTCCTTCTCGGACGCCAGGTCAGCGCCGAGGGTCGCTCCCGGGCGTTCGCGGGCGGCAGCAGCGTCCCGGTGTCGGTGCTCGCCGGGCTGGCCGAGCACCTGGTGGCGGTCCACGGGCAGTCCGATCAGCACCGGCTGTTGCGTCCGGACGCCCAGCGCGAGGCCCTCGACCTGTTCGCCGGCTCCGCGGTCGCCGCGCTGCTCGAGCGGTACACCGAGCGCTACGACCGGCTCCGAGTGGTCGAGACCGAGCTCCGCGCGGTGCGCGACCGGGCCCGCGAGCGGGCCCGCGAGGCGGACCTCCTGCGGCTCGGGCTCGAGGAGATCGAGCGCGTCGCGCCGGCCCCGGGGGAGGAGTCCTCGCTCGCGGCCGAGGAGGCGCGCCTGGCCCACGCCGACACCCTGCGTGCTGCGGCGGAGCTGGCCCGGGAGGCGCTGTCTGGCGACGACGGTCCCGACGCCGCGGGTGCCGTCGGCGCCGCCCGACGCGCGCTCGACAGCGTCCGCGAACACGACCCCGATGCCGCCGCGCTCGCCGAGCGGACCGCCGAGCTGGCGTACCTGCTCGGCGACCTCGCGGCGGACGTCGCGTCGTACGCGGCCGGCGTCGACGTGGACCCGCTGCGGCTCGCCGCCGTCTCCGAGCGCCGTGCCGCGCTGGGGGCGCTCACCCGCAAGTACGGCGAGACGGTCGACGACGTCCTCGCCTGGGCCGCCGCGGGAGCACGGCGACTTCTCGAGCTGGACGGGTCCGAGGAGCGGGTGCGTGCCCTCGAGCAGGAGGCGACGACCCTGCGCGCCGACCTCACCGAGCTCGCGGCACTGCTCCACGAGGAGCGCGTCGCCGCGGCGGTCCGCCTGGCCGACGCGGTGACCGCCGAGCTGCACCAGCTCTCGATGCCGCACGCGCGACTCGAGGTCGACCTGCGGCCGGCAGGACGGTTCACCCCCACGGGCACCGACGAGATCGAGGTGCTGCTCGCCGCCAACGCCGGCAGCGGTCCTCGGCTGTTGGGCAAGGGCGCCTCGGGCGGCGAGCTGTCCCGCGTGATGCTCGCCCTCGAGGTGGTGCTCGCGGCCACCCGGCCCGTGCCCACCTTCGTCTTCGACGAGGTGGACGCCGGGGTCGGCGGCCGCGCCGCGGTGGAGATCGGCCGTCGGCTGGCCGTCCTCGCGCGACAGGCGCAGGTCCTGGTCGTCACCCACCTCGCGCAGGTCGCCGCCTTCGCCGACCACCACGTCGTCGTCCGCAAGGAGCGCGACGGCAGCGTGACGACCTCCGGCCTCGAGCGGCTGGACGACCAGGGCCGGGTCCAGGAGCTGTCGCGGATGCTCGCGGGCCTGGAGGAGTCCGACACCGCGATGGCCCACGCCGAGGAGCTGCTGGCCCGTGCCCGCGCGTCACGGTGACCGCGACGACGGCAGGCTTGATAGGATCGAATCCCGTGGAGCTGACCCCGCGTGACCACCCCAGCAAGCACATCTTCGTCACCGGTGGAGTCGCCTCCTCCCTCGGCAAGGGCCTCACGGCTTCCAGCCTCGGTCGGCTGCTGAAGTCCCGCGGGCTCCGGGTGACCATGCAGAAGCTGGACCCGTACCTCAATGTCGACCCCGGGACGATGAATCCGTTCCAGCATGGCGAGGTGTTCGTCACCGACGACGGCGCCGAGACCGACCTCGACATCGGGCACTACGAGCGGTTCCTGGACACCGACCTTCGCGGTCTGGCCAACGTGACCACCGGACAGGTCTACTCCACGGTGATCGCCAAGGAGCGGCGCGGCGACTACCTCGGCGACACGGTCCAGGTGATCCCGCACATCACCAACGAGATCAAGGACCGCATCCTGGGGATGGGCGGGCCCGACATCGACGTCGTGATCACCGAGATCGGCGGCACCGTCGGCGACATCGAGTCTTTGCCGTTCCTCGAGGCTGCCCGGCAGGTACGCCACGACGTCGGTCGCGACCGTGTGTTCTTCCTGCACGTCTCGCTCGTGCCCTACATCGGCCCCTCCGGGGAGCTGAAGACCAAGCCCACCCAGCACTCCGTGGCGGCGCTGCGCTCGATCGGCATCCAGCCCGACGCGGTGGTGTGCCGCGCCGACCGCCAACTCCCGGACTCGGTGAAGCGCAAGATCGCCCTGATGTGCGACGTCGACCAGGAGGCGGTCGTCACCGCTGCCGACGCGCCGTCGATCTACGACATCCCCAAGGTGCTGCACCGCGAGGGGCTGGACGCCTACGTCGTACGCCGGCTCAACCTGCCGTTCCGCGACGTGGACTGGACGCTCTGGGACGACCTGCTGCGCAAGGTGCACCACCCGGACGAGGAGGTCACCGTGGCCCTCGTCGGCAAGTACGTCGACCTCCCCGACGCCTACCTCTCGGTGGTCGAGGCGTTGCGTGCCGGCGGGTTCGCGCACGCTGCGAAGGTCAACGTGGAGTGGGTGCCCTCCGACGAGTGCCAGACGCTCGAGGGCGCCGCGCGGCGGCTGGGCGACGTCGACGCCATCTGTGTGCCGGGCGGCTTCGGCATCCGAGGCATCGAGGGCAAGCTCGGTGCGCTCACCTACGCCCGGACCCACGGCATCCCCACGCTCGGGCTGTGCCTGGGACTGCAGTGCATGGTGATCGAGTACGCCCGCTCCGTCGCCGGCCTCGAGAAGGCGGCCTCCACCGAGTTCGACCCCGATGCCGTCGAGCCGGTGATCGCCACCATGGAGGAGCAGAAGAGCATCGTCGAAGGTGCGGGCGACCTCGGCGGGACGATGCGGCTCGGGCTCTATCCGGCGGATCTCGCCGAGGGAAGCATCGTCCGCGAGGCCTACGGCGCCGCCCGCGTCGAGGAGCGGCACCGGCACCGGTACGAGGTCAACAACGCCTACCGGTCCCAGCTCGCGGCCGCAGGGCTCACGTTCTCCGGCACCAACCCCGACCTCGACCTCGTCGAGTACGTCGAGCTGCCCCGGGAGGTGCATCCCTACTACGTGGCCACCCAGGCGCACCCGGAGCTGCGCTCCCGGCCGACGCGGCCGCACCCCCTCTTCGCGGGGCTCATCGGTGCCGCGCTGGACCGGCAGCGCGAGCTGCGGATCCCGATCGACGAGAGCGGTCTGCGCCGGCCGCCCCTGGACGAGGAGGAGTGAGCGCGACGGTGGGGCCGGAGCAGGGATGGGGCGGGCATCCCGTCGAGTCGGACCCCGAGCGCCTGCGGGACCGGGCCGAGCAGTGGCCGGTGACCGCGAGCCGCGACATCCACCGCGACGACTGGATCGTCGCGCTCCGCGAGGACACCCTGCACCGGCCGGGGCAGCCCGAGCAGTCCTTCGATCGGCTGGTCATCGAACATCCCGGGGCGGTGATGGTCCTCGCAGTCGATGGCGAGGAGCGGGTGTGCTGCCTGCGGCAGTACCGCCATGTCGCCGGCCGCCGGTTCGTCGAGCTCCCCGCCGGACTCTGCGACGCCGACGGGGAGGAGCTCCTCGCCACGGCACAACGCGAGCTTCGCGAGGAGGCCGAGCTGGAGGCCCGAGAGTGGCGGCATCTGATCTCCGTCTACCCCTCGGTCGGCATCCTCGCCGAGCAGCACCACATCTTCCTGGCGCGCGGCCTGTCGGCGACAAGCCGTGGCGACTTCGCCATGCAGCACGAGGAGGCCGACCTCGAGGTCTTCTGGACCCCCCTGGCCGACCTCCTCGATGCCGTCCTCGACGGTCGGGTGCAGCAGTCGCCGCTGGCCGTGGCGGTGCTGGCCTACGACGCCCTGCGGCGCCGCGGCCGGCTCTGAGCGCTCACGGCGTCACGGGCAGCGTGAGCGCCTGGTCGGCCGAGCCGGTCGTGATCGTGACCGGGGTCGGTGTCAACCCACCGCGGTAGTTCACCGAGCCGCCGGCCACCACCAGGCGAAGCCGGTGCCCCGTGGCGAAGCGGTGCACGAGAGCCGGCAGCGTGACGGTGAAGGGCTTCGAGGCATCGCCGACGCGGACCGGTGCCGTGAGCGCGTTGATGTCCGAGGCGGTGCCGTCCGGGGCGACGTCCTGCAGCCGGAGGAACAGCACCAGCTGGCCCGCGGGACCGGCTGCCTGCGCACCGGCCGCGACGGGGGCGTCGACGGAGAGGTGGACCCGCGGCGAGCCGACGACGTCGAGCGGGGCGTTGAGGTCATCGGTGGTGAACGACGCGGAGGACCCGGGCGCGTCGTCCTCGGGCAGCGGGCTGGCGGCGTAGCCGCTCAGCACGTCGGCCTTGTCCACCCGCGTGGGCGCCCCGGCCGGCGGCGTGAGGAACTGCTGGCTGTCGCCCTTGACCGCCGAGGCGTCGGCGACCAGGTCGGTTCCGGAGAGGTACAGCGTGCGCGGACTCCCGGCCGGGAACGTCGAGGAGGTGCCGTACGCCGGTGTCGCGATGCCCCGGTAGTCGATCCAGTCGCGGAACCATGCGAAGTTCGGGCCGGTCGAGACCTTGCTTCCCTTGAGGTAGTGGTCGTACCAGGCGAACAGCCGCTTGGCGTCGTACTGGGTGCTCGGGTCGGGGTTGTTGCCGTCCCACTCCCCGGTGGCGGCGCCGCCGGAGTGCCCCCACTGCTGCCAGATCATCTTCACCGGCGTGCCTTGCCGCTTCAGCGCGGTGTACGTCGCGATCGCCTCGTTGAGGTTGAACAGCGTGTCGCGCTGACCCTGCATGAGCAGCGTCGGGATCCGGATCCTGCTCATGTACGACGTCACCGAGGCGTGCCGGAAGGCGGCGATGACGTCGGGCTGGAAGTAGCCGGTGCTGCCCGCGGTGGCGAGAGCGGGGCAGACGAGGTCGGCGAAGTTCGGGCAGGGCGCGAGGCGGCCGGGGTCCGACTGCGCCTCCTGCACGCCGTCGGCCATGCCGAGCGCCGAGAAACCCACACCCCACAGCAGCTTGGTGGTGCCCGGCGTGGTGGTGCCCACGCCCCGGTGCGCGGGGTCGATCTGGTCGGTGTTGTTCGGACCCAGGCTGTAGCTGAGGTCGTTCCAGGTGATCATCGGGACGAGCGTGTCGATGCGGGGGTCCACCGAGGCCGCGGCGAACTGGATCTCGCCGCCGTAGGAGCCGCCGAACATGCCGACCCGGGGGTCGAAGCTCGACCGGCGCCCGAGGTGGTCGCGCTTGTCGTGCTGCACCACGCGCAGGCGCGGAGCCGGCTGGGTGTGCTGGGCGTCGAGGAAGGCGATGCCGCCCTTGCCGCCGAGGTAGCTGACCAGCTGCTGGGCCGCGATGCCGTCGGTGTCGGGGTCGTCCAGGGTGATCTTGCAGCCCGAGCCGCCGAAGCCGAGGCCGGAGTAGCTCAGCACGGCGTACCCGCGACGGGCGGCGACGGCGGCGAAGCCGGCCTGGTCGTCCTTGGAGCCGCCGAAGCCGTTCGTGGTCAAGATGGCCGGCACCGGCTTCTTCTCCGTCGCGGCCTCGGGGAGGTAGAGGTCGCCGACGATGTCGCACGTGGCGGGATCGCCGAGCGTGTTGGGCCGCGTGTGCACGAGGAAATGCAGGGTGCTCACGGTGAACGCCGGTGTGGCACCGTCCGCCGGGGCGGTCAGCGCCCCGGTCAGCGGCAGGGCGGTGAGAGAGAGCGGGACGCCGGCCGCCGCAGCGGCGAGGGCGGTGAGCAGGCGAGGCATGTCCGCTACAACGAGGACGCTCGCCCGGGGGTTACTGCCCGGTAGGAGGCGAGGCACCCCCGGGTGGTCCCTAGACTGCCGCCCGGACGGGCCGACGGTGCACCCCAGGGACGAGGCGAGACAGGTGGCAGAGCACCCGGAGGCGCTCGTGGCGGTGCTTCGCGGCTACCTCAACCACCTCTCCGTGGAGCGCGGGCTCGCCGCCAATACCCTCTCCTCCTACCGCCGGGACCTGCGCCGCTACCTCGCCTACCTCACCGCCGCCGGCGTGACCGACCTCGACGCCGTCGCCGAGGACACCGTGACCGGATTCCTGCGGGCACTGCGTGAAGGGGATGCCGACCACCCGCCGCTGGGTGCCTCGTCGGCGGCGCGGACGGTCGTCGCCGTCCGCGGGTTCCACCGTTTCGCCGTGCGCGAGGGACTGGCCGCCGTCGACCCCTCCGCGGCCGTCCGGCCGCCGCCTCCCGCGAAGCGGCTTCCCAAGGCATTGAGCGTGGGCGACGTCGAGGCGATCCTCACCGCGGCCGGCGCGGCCGGTACGCCGCTGGCGCTGCGCGACCGGGCCCTCCTCGAGCTGCTCTACGGCACCGGCGCCCGGATCTCCGAGGCGGTGGGCCTCGACGTCGACGACCTCGATCTGCCGCGCGCCTCGGACCCGATGTCCGCCAGCCCCTCCGAACCTTCGGCACCCGGGAGCGAGGAGAGCCTCGCGCACGACGCCACCGTGCTGCTGCGCGGCAAGGGCGGCAAGCAGCGGATCGTGCCGGTGGGACGGTTCGCCTGCGAGGCGCTCGCCGCCTACCTGCACCGCGCGCGCCCCGCGCTCGCCGACGGTGACCGGGCGGCGCGGGGTGCGGTGTTCTTGAACGCGCGGGGCGGGCGGCTCTCCCGGCAGAGCGCGTGGGCGGTCATCGTGCGGGCCGCCGAACGGGCCGGCGTGACCGCCGAGGTCTCGCCGCACACCCTGCGCCACTCCTTCGCGACCCACCTGCTCGAAGGAGGCGCCGACGTGCGGGTGGTGCAGGAGCTGCTCGGGCACGCGTCGGTGACGACGACCCAGGTCTACACACTGGTCACGGTCGACAGCCTGCGCGAGGTCTACGCCGCGACGCACCCGCGCGCCCTGGGGTGAGCGGCCCGGCGAGGTTCGCGGGCTCTTCTGCAGCTTGTGGGGACACCTACGGCGTGGCGCTATGTCGACAAAGTCGCAGCGGCGTAGCGTCGGCCGCGCCGGAACACCCGCAGCGAGCCGACCCAGGAGGGACGCAGATGAGCGGTGCCGAGGGATTTGTCGCAGGCCACGGCAGTAGCGCACCGGAACTCCCGCCCCGGACCGCGCCCCGGCCGCCGAGCACCACGGCGCTCGGCTACGCGGCGGAGCCGTTGCCGTTCCAGCGCCCGGAGTCCGCGGCCCAGGCCGAGGCCCTCGAGGCCGTCGCCGTTGCGGAGGAGCCGGTCCTCGGGCCGACCGGTCGGCCCCGGCCGGT
>JBQCCW010000124.1:0-23881 GCA_051961835.1 Marmoricola sp.
GAGCTCCTCCTCGCCGCTCGTCAGCTCGACGGCCCCGACGACCTCGTCGCCGTCGTCGAGTCGGATCACCTCCCACTCGTCGCGGCTGAGCACCTCGGGGTTCACCCGCTTGACCACGCCGCGACGCGTCCCCAGGGCGAGTCCGGGGGAGGAGGGGTCGAGGCTCGTGAGCGCGAGGGCGTGCTCGTCCGCGTCGAGGGCGAGGAACTCCGCGAGCGGTGCACCCCCCTGGAGTGTCGGGTGCTGGGCGGTGGTCGGCAGCGTCGGGAGCTCCAGGACGCTGAGCCGGCGCACGCGCCCTGCCGAGGTCACCACGCCGACCTCGCCCCGGGCGGTGGCGCGCACCGTGCTGACCACCACGTCGTGCCGGCTGCGCGCGCCCTCGGTGCCTGGCTCGTCGGTTCCGCTGGTCCGGGCGAGCAGCCCGCTGGAGGAGAGGTAGACCAAGCACGGGTCGTCGGCGACCTCGAGGGACGCCGCCGTGGGTGCCGCCGACGCGCCGGTCGACTCGAGCAGCACCGTGCGCCGTGGTGCGCCGTACGTCTTCGCCACCTCGGCCAGCTCCTCGGAGACGACCCTGCGCAGGATGGTCTCGTCGCCGAGGATCTCGTCGAGCTCGGCGATGGTGCGCAGCAGCTCGTCGCGCTCCTTGTCCAGCTCGATCTTGGAGAACTTCGTGAGCCGGCGCAGCGGCATGTCGAGGATGTAGTTGGCCTGCACCTCGGTGAGGTCGAACACCGACATCAGCCGTTCGCGCGCCTGCGCGGCGTCGTCGCTGCTCCGGATCAGCTGGATGACCTCGTCGATGTCGAGGATCGCCACGAGGAGGCCCTCGACGAGGTGGAGCCGGTCCGCGGCCTTGCCCCGGCGGTACGCCGAGCGGCGTCGGACCACGTCGAACCGGTGCTCCAGGAACACCTCGAGCATCTGCTTGAGGCCGAGCGTCCGCGGCTGCCCGTCCACGAGCGAGACCGCGTTGATGCCGAAGGAGTCCTCCATCGGTGTGAGCTTGTAGAGCTGCTCGAGCAGGGCCTCGGGGACGAACCCGTTCTTCACCTCGATCACCAGGCGCAGGCCGTGGGCGCCGTCGGTGAGGTCCACGACGTCGCTGATGCCCTGCAGCTTCTTGGCCTGGACGAGCTTCTTGATCGCCTCGACGACCCGTTCGGTGCCGACCCCGTAGGGCAGTTCGGTGACGACGATCCCCTTGCGACGTGCCGTCACGCTCTCGATGCGTGCGGTCGCACGCATCCGGAAGACGCCCCGGCCGGTCTCGTAGGCGTCGCGGATCCCGTCCAGTCCGACGATCTTGCCCCCGGTCGGCAGGTCGGGTCCCGGGACGAACCGCATCAGCGTGTCCAGGTCGGCTCCCGGGTGCTTGATCAGGTGACGCAGCGCCTGGACGACCTCGACGAGGTTGTGCGGGGGAATGTTGGTCGCCATGCCGACCGCGATCCCAGCCGCGCCGTTGACGACCAGATGGGGGATCGCCGCGGGCAGCACCGCGGGCTCTCGCTCCCGCCCGTCGTAGTTCGGCCGGAAGTCGACGGTGTCCTCGTCGATGTCACCGGTCATCGCGACCGCGGCGGGCGCCATCCGGCACTCGGTGTACCGCATCGCCGCCGGCGGGTCGTCGGGAGATCCGAAGTTGCCGTGCCCGTCGACGGTGCTGACCCGCATCGCCCAGGGCTGTGCCATCCGGACCAGGGCGTCGTAGATGGCGCTGTCGCCGTGGGGGTGGAAGCGGCCCATCACCTCCCCGACGACGCGGGAGGACTTCACGTGCCCGCGGTCCGGGCGCAGGCCCATGTCGTACATCGCGTAGAGGATTCGGCGCTGGACCGGCTTCAGGCCGTCCCGGGCGTCGGGCAGTGCCCGGGAGTAGATGACCGAGTAGGCGTACTCCAGGTAGCTCGTGCGCATCTCGTCGCCGACATCGATGTCGATGATGTGCTCGTCGAACTCCTCGGGCGGCGCTGCGGTCTTGCGGGGCATGGTCGGCATTCTCGCAATCGGCACCGACGCATCCGGCGCAGGGCGCGCGGCATCGGGGCACGGGTAGATTGCAGAGGTGACCGAGCAGGCCGCGACTCCCTCCGATGCAGCACCCACGTATCCGGCCCACTGGGAAGCGGACGTGCTGTTGCGCGACGGCAGGACCGCTCATCTGCGGCCGATCCTCCCCAGCGACGGCGAGCGGCTCACGGAGTTCTACGCGCAGGTGTCCGAGCAGTCGAAGTACCTGCGCTTCTTTACCGCGATGCCACGGCTCTCCGAGCGCGACGTGCACCGCTTCACCCATGTGGATCACCACGACCGGGTGGCGTTCGTGTTGCTCGTCGCCGACCGCATCATCGGTGTCGGACGCTACGACGTGGTCGAGCCCGGGCTCGCCGAGGTCGCCTTCCTCGTCCAGGACAGTCACCAGGGCCGCGGTGTCGGGCAGCTCCTCCTCGAGCACCTGGCCCAGGCCGCCCGCGAGCGCGGCGTGAACCGGTTCGAGGCGGAGGTGCTCGCCGAGAACCACCGGATGATCCAGGTGTTCCGCGAGCAGGGCTACCAGGTCAAGGGCCAGTACGAGGAGGGCGTGGTCCACCTGGTCTTCCGGATCGACCCGACCGACACCGCCATCGGGGTGATGTCGGCGCGGGAGCACCGCGCCGAGGCCGCCTCGATCCAGGCCTTCTTCAACGCCCGCAGCATCGCGGTCATCGGCGCCAGCCGGCGCACCGACACGATCGGCTCGCTCCTCGTGCGCAACCTGGTGCTCGGGGACTACTCAGGCACCGTCTACGCGGTGAACCCGAGTGCCACCTCGGTGTCGGGGCTCCCGGCCTACGCCAATGTCTCGGAGGTCCCCGGCGACGTCGACCTCGCGATCGTCGCCGTGCCGGCCGAGTCGGTGACCGACGTGGTGCTCGACTGCGCGAACAAGGGCGTGCACGGTCTGATCGTCATCTCCTCGGGCTTTGCCGAGACCGGCGAGGAGGGCCGCGAACGGCAGCGCAAGCTCGTCGGCCTGGCGCGCTCCTACGGCCTGCGGCTGGTCGGTCCGAACTGTCTCGGCATCATCAACACCGCCGCCGGGGTGTCGTTGAACGCCTCGCTGTCGCCGATCATGCCGCCCCGCGGGCGCGCCGGCTTCTTCTGCCAGTCCGGGGCGCTGGGCGGCGCGATCCTGGAGAAGGTGCAGGGCCGCGGGCTGGGCCTGTCCACGTTCATCAGTGCGGGGAACCGGGCCGACGTCTCCGGCAACGACCTCCTGCAGTACTGGGAGGAGGACGACGCCACCGAGGTCATCCTGCTCTACCTGGAGTCGATCGGTAACCCGCGCAAGTTCTCCCGCATCGCCCGCCGCGTGTCGCGGCAGAAGCCGATCGTGGCCGTCCGCTCGGGGCGTGCGACGCAGGGCGTTCCGATGGGTCACGCGGTGCGGTCGATCGAGGTGCCCCAGGCGGCGGTGGACGAGATGTTCCGCCAGGCCGGCGTGATCCAGGTGGACACCCTGGACGAGATGTTCGACGTCGCCCAGCTGCTGGCGCACCAGCAGCTGCCGCGCGGACCTCGGGTGGGCGTCGTCGGGAACTCCGACGCGCTCGGCCTGCTGGCCACCGACGCCGCCGTGGCCAGCGGCCTGACGGTCACCAGCGTCGTGGCGCTCGGAGCCGATGCGACCGCGGACGACTTCGAGCACGCCCTCGACGACGCGATCGACGACGAGGAGGTCGACGCCGTGGTCGCGGTCTACATCCCGCCGCTCGACTCCGGCGGCACCGAGGTCGCCGACGTCCTCGCCGCCGTGGGGGAGCAGTCTGAGAAGCCGCTCGTCTCGACGTTCCTGGGGCGCGAGGGCATCCCCGAGCTGCTGCGGATCCCGGACCTCTCCGGCTCCACGGCGGGACGCGGCTCGGTGCCGTCGTACCCGGCCGTCGAGGCCGCGGTCCGGGCGCTCGCCCGGGTCGCGGAGTACGCCGCTTGGCTGGAGCGTCGCGTTGACGGCTCCGCCGAGGCCGTCTAGAACGTCGACCTTGCTGCAGCGAGCCGGATGGTGACGCAGCTGCTCATCGACCACGCCGGCGGCTACGACCTCGACCACGACGAGTGCCGGGTGCTCCTCGGGCACTACGGGATCGAGGTGTGGGACCGCGCTGCGGTCGGCGACGTCGACGCAGCCGTGGAGGCCGGTGAGCGACTCGGGTGGGACGTCGTCCTCAAGGCCACCGCCGCCCACGTCCGACAGCAGCCGGGGCTCGCGCACGTCTGGCGCAACATCGCCGACGCCGACGAGATGCGGCATGCCTGGGCGAGTCTGGTCCGCGAGGTCGGACCGGCCGAGCGGTCCCGGTTCGTCGTGCAGCGTACGGCGGTGCCGGGGGTGCCGGTCGCCGTCGGTGGGCTCGAGGATCCGCTGTTCGGGCCGGCGGTGTCGTTCCAGGTGGCCGGATCGCTGACCGACCTGGTGGGGGACAAGTCCTACCGCATCCCGCCGTTGACGCCGCTGGACGCCGCAGAGCTGGTCCGCTCGATCAAGGCCGCGCCGCTCCTGTTCGGCTACCGCGGCAGCGAGCCGGTCGACGCGACCGCCCTGGAGGACCTGGTGCGCCGGGTCGCGCAGCTCAAGAACGACCTGCCTCAGGTCTGCGCGGTCAACCTCGACCTGGTCAACGCCAGCCGTCGCGGCGTCGAGGTGCTGTCCGCCCGGGTGCGGGTCGAGCCCGTCGCCGATCCCCGGTCGGACTCCTTCGTCCGGCGCCTCAACGCTCAGGCCACCGCACCGGCGGCGGCCCCGAGCGCGTGACAGACTGCGGCCATGCGCACGTCCACGTCCGACCGGACGCCTGACCTCCTCGCGGCCATCGAGCGGACCGGCTACTACCCGGCCGTGGTCGGTGCGGGGGTGCGGGCGGCGGTCGCCGACGAGGAGGTCGTCGACTACCTGGTGCACCACGAGCCGACCATCGACCGCGACGAGGTCCGGCGGCACATGACGGTCGTCGTGCTGACCCCGACCCGCCTCATCCTCGCGCACACCGACGAGCACGACCCCGACGACCTGCTGCCCGAGCCCTACACCTCGACGTCCACCGAGGCGATCGCGCTCACCGCGGTGACCTCCGTGGTGGTCAACCGGATGGTGACGAACCCCGCCGCCGTGCGGACGACGCACGGCGTACCGGACCCGGCCGAGGCCGTCGTCACGATCGGCTGGGGCGGGGTGAACCGGATCGACCTGGAGCCCGCCGGGTGCGCCGATCCGGAGTGCGATGCCGACCACGGCTACACCGGCGTCCTCGCGAGCGACGACTTCTCCCTGCGGCTGAGCTCGGCGGCCGACGGCCAGGACGCCGTGGACGGCCTGCTGCGCTTCGCCGAGAGCCTCTCGGCCCGCACCCATGGCTGACGGGGGAGCCTCCTCCGACTTCGTCGCCCCGGACTGGGGACGCACCCTCGCCGACGTCCTTCCCGCGGCTGCTGCGGCCCTCGGCTTCGAGGCCGGCTTCCCCCCGACCGGCCTGGATCTTCCCGAGGCGCCCGGCTACGTCGTGCTTCTGATCGACGGCCTCGGGCACCACCTCCTGGCCGAGCACCCGACCCAGGCGCCGTTCCTGCACGCACTGCTCGGCGTACCCATCACCTGCGGGGTGCCCTCCACGACCGCGACGTCGCTGACCTCGCTCGGGACCGGGCTCGGCGCGGGCACGCACGGCGTGGTCGGCTTCACCTCCCGGGTGCCGGGGTCGGACCGGCTGCTCAACGCCCTGCAGTGGGACAAGCGGGTCGACCCCGAGGACTGGCAACCCCACCCGACCGCGTTCGCCCGGATCGGTGCGGCCGGCGGCCACACCAGCGTGGTGAGCAAGCGCGAGTTCCGCGACTCGGGGCTCACCAGGGCGTCCCAGCGCGGCGCGTCCTACGTGGGCGCCGACCGGACGGGGGAGCGGATCGCGGCGATCGTCGCGGCGTCCGCGGAGCGAGGCTCGCTCGTCTATGCCTACGACGGCGACCTCGACTGGACCGGGCACCGGTTCGGCGTCGACTCCGCGGCCTGGCGCGCGCAGCTGGCCGCGGTCGACGCCGCCGCCGAGCAGCTCCGTGACGCGCTGCCCCCCGCGGTACGCCTCGTGGTCGTCGCCGACCACGGCATGGTCGACGCGCCCCCGCCGTCCCGTCTCGACCTCGACACCCTTCCGGTGCTGCGCGTGGGTCTTCAGCTGCTCGGCGGCGAGGCCCGCTTCCGTCACCTCTACTGCCGCGCCGGAGCCGTCGACGACGTTGCAGCGGCCTGGCGGGCGGTCCTCGGCGAGCGGGCGGAGGTGCTGCTGCGCGAGGACGCCGTCGCCCGAGGGTGGTTCGGTCCCGTGGCCGGGAGCGTGCTGCCTCGACTCGGCGACGTCGTCGTGGCGACGCGCGGCGACACGGCGCTGCTGAGCTCGGTGGACTTCCCCTACGAGACGCGGTTGATCGGCCTGCACGGGTCGCTGACGGCGCGCGAGATGCACGTGCCGGTGCTCGTCTGCTGAAATCGGGTAGGACTGATCCATGGTCGACCTCAACCGCTCGCCCCTGATCAGCGTCTCGGAGCTGCGTGCCCTGCTCGACGAGGTGACGGTGCTCGATGTGCGCTACCGGATGGGCGGCCCCTCGGGCGTCGACGCCTTCGCGGGCGGGCACGTCCCGGGAGCTGCCTACGTCGACCTCGACCTGGACCTCGCCGACCGGCCCGGGCCCGGCGGCCGGCACCCGTTGCCCGAGCCGTTCCGGTTCGTCAACGCCATGCGGGCCCTAGGAGTGCGCAACGGGCGTGGTGTGGTCGTGTACGACGACTGGCAGGGCCGTGCCGCCGCGCGGTGCTGGTGGTTGCTGCGCCACTACGGACATCGCGACGTGCGGGTCCTCGACGGCGGTTGGGCGGCGTGGTTGGCGGCGGGCGCGCCGGCCGAGACCGGCGCGGTCGTCCCGGCCGACGGCGACTTCAGCGGAGCGCCCGGTCACCTGCCCGTGCTGACGGCCGAGGACGTGCTCGACTTCGCCGGCACGCTGGTCGACGCGCGCGAGCCCGAGCGCTTCCGCGGCGACGTGGAGCCGGTCGATCCCGTGGCCGGTCACGTGCCGGGCGCGGTCAACGTGCCGACGTCGCAGAACCTCGATGAGGACGGCACGTTCCGGGAGGCCGAGACGCTGCGGAGCCTCTATCCGGACGGTCCCGTGGCGACGTACTGCGGCTCCGGGGTGACCGCGGCACACGACCTCCTGGCGCTCGCGGTGGCCGGTCGTGAGGCCGCGCTCTACCCGGGGAGCTGGTCGGAGTGGGTCGCCGACCCCGACCGTCCCGTCGAGCGGGGCGCGTGAGGCGAGGGGCTAGGTTCGCACCATGGCCGACACCGTTCTGGGAACCCTGCTCATCCTCGGCGCCAGCGGCGACCTGACCAGCCGGCTGCTGCTGCCCGGCCTCGCCACTCTGCAGGCCAGCGAACGCGGAAGGCCCCTCAAGCTCGTCGGGGCGGGCATGGAGGACTTCACCCCCGCGCAGTGGAAGACCCGCGTCCGCAAGGCGTTCCGCTCGGCCAAGGTGAGCGGCGACCTGGTGGAGCGCACCGAGCGCGACACCGAGTACGTCGCCGGCGACGTCACCGACCCCGCCATGCTGCGCCACCTGCTCGACCGGTGTGAGGGCGTGCCCGCGATCTACTTCGCGCTGCCGCCGGCCGTCACCGCGAAGGTGTGCGAGGCGTTGCGAGAGGTGGACCTTCCGGAGGGCACGAACCTGGTGCTCGAGAAGCCGTTCGGTGTCGACCTGCCGACCGCGCAGAAGCTCAACCGGCTGCTCAACACGCTGGTGCCGGAGAACCAGGTGCACCGGGTCGACCACTTCCTGGGACGCGCGGACGTGCTCAACATCCTCGGCACCCGGTTCGCGAACCGCATGCTCGAGCCGGTGTGGAACAACCAGCACGTCGAGCGCATCGACGTCGTCTTCGACGAGGACCTCACCCTCGAGGGGCGGGCCGGCTACTACGACCACGCCGGCGCGCTCGTCGACATGCTCCAGAGCCACCTGCTCCAGGTGATGGCGCTGCTGATGATGGATCCTCCGACCGCTCTCGACGAGGGCGACCTGCGCAACGGCAAGGTGACGGTGCTGCGCGCCACCCACGTCTGGGAGGACGACCCGGTCGCCTCGTCGCGGCGGGCCCGCTACACCGCCGGGAAGATCGGCCGGCGCGATGTCCCGGCGTACACCAAGGAGCCCGGGGTCGACCCCGCCCGCGGGACCGAGACGCTCGCCGAGGTGACCTTCGAGGTCGCCACCTGGCGGTGGGCCGGCGTGCCGGTGACGCTCCGCTCGGGGAAGTCGCTGGGACGTCCGCGCAAGGAGATCGTGGTGACGTTCAAGCCGCCGCCGCACCTGCCGCGCGGCTTCGCCGGCACCGACCGGCCCGAGCAGGTGCGGATCGGACTGTCCCCGGCCCGGCTCGTGCTCGGCATGGACGTCAACGGGCCCGGCGACCCGTTCCAGCTCGACTGGGTGCAGCTCGAGGCCGACCTCGGACCGGGAGACCTCGAGGCCTACGGCGAGGTGCTCGGGGGCGTGATGGACGCCGACCCGACCCTGTCGGTGCGCGGTGACGCCGCGGAGCAGTGCTGGCGGATCCTCGCTCCGGTCCGCAAGGCCTGGGCCTCGGGCGCGGTGCCCATGCAGACCTACAAGGCAGGCAGCGACGGTCCCACCGCGTGGCGCACCAGTCGGGAGGCCGCCGCGTCCCGCGAGCCCGCTACCAGTGCACGCCCTTGAGGGCGCGTGCGAGCAGCTCCGCCTGAGTGCTGCGCTCGGTGCTCTGCGCGCGGTCGCCCCGGGCGGCCGCGGAGTCGGGGAACACCTGGTAGGCCAGGTGCAGCACCCGGAACGCCGCCTTGGGTGCCAGCGTGTGGGCGAGGGCGCCCAGGTTGCCGGTGAGCGTGTTGATCTCGTGCGGCCGGTCCACCAACGCCGTGATCACCTTGGCGGCCGCCTGGCCCGGACTGATCGTCGGGAACCGGTCGTAGAGCTTGGTCGGCGCGATCATCGGCGTGCGCACCAGCGGCATGTGGATGCTGGTGAAGGAGATGCCGTCGCCGATGACCTCGGAGCTCACCACGTTGCTCCACGCGTCCAGGGCCGCCTTCGAGGCGACGTACGCGGAGAAGCGGGGCGGACTGGTGAGCACGCCGATCGAGGAGATGTTGACGACGTGCCCGGACTGCTGCTCGCGCATCTTCGGCAGCAGGCCCATCACAAGGCGGATCGCGCCGAAGTAGTTGAGCTGCATGGTCCGCTCGAAGTCGTGGAACCGGTCCTCGCTGAGCTTCAGTGACCGCCGGATCGAGCGGCCGGCGTTGTTCACCACGAAGTCGATGTGCTCGAAGTCCTCGGCCAGCGTCTTGGTGAGGGCGTCGATCGCCTCGAGGTCGGAGAGGTCGCACGGGTAGGCGTGCGCGACGCCGCCCTGGCTCTCGATGAGCGCCTTGGTGGCCTCGAGCTTGTCCCTCCCGCGGGCCACCAGGATCGGCTCCGCACCGGCCTTGGCCACCTGCACGGCGGTGACCAGGCCGATCCCGGACGAGGCGCCGGTGATCACGACGGTCTTGCCGCTCAGCGCCGCGACCGTGTCCTTGTCGTCGCGGATCGAGTCGTCGAGGAACTCCTCCCAGTAGGTCCAGAGCGTGCTGGCGTAGGACTCCAGGTCGGGAACCGCGATGCCGCTCCCGGCCAGAGCCTTCTCGGTGCGCCGACTGGCGAACACGCTGGGGAAGGAGACGTGCTCGAGGACCTCGGCCGGGATGCCCAGGCGACCCAGGGTCTGGTCGAGCGCCAGCTGTGCCACGGGGGTCCGCAACGCGGCGGCGACGAGGGCGCCCGGCCGCAGCCGGGCGGGGAGCAGCGCCGTGGGCAGCCGCGACGTCACCGACCGGTCCACCGGTACGGCGAACTGCGGGGCGCCGGCCGCCTTCGCGAACAGGTTCATCATCTCGATGCTGTTCTGCGGCTCGGGGTTGACCAGGTGGAACGCCTCGCCGTCGCGGCCGGGCAGGTGGGCGATCCAGTCGAGCGCCCTCGCGACGTAGTCGACCGGCACGACGTTGGTGTCGCCGAGGTCCACACCGACCAGCGGGATCCAGCCGGGGACGAGGTCGCGGACCTTCTTGAAGAGCGGGAAGAAGTAGTAAGGGCCGTCGATCTTGTCCATCGCGCCGGTCTCGGAGTGCCCGACGACGATCGCCGGCCGGTACACCCGCCATGGCACCGGGCACTCCTCGCGCACGACCCGCTCGGACTCGAACTTGGTGCGATGGTAGGGGGAGGGGAGCCGCTGGCCCTCGTCGAACATCGTCTCGTCGAAGATGCCGCGGTGGTCCCCGGCGGCGGCGACCGAGGAGACCTGGTGGAAGCAGCCGGCGTCGACCGCGGCGGCGAGCTCGACGGCGGCCCGGGTGCCGCCCACGTTCAGCTCCTCGTTCATCTCCGCACTCGCGGTCATGTCGTAGATCGCGGCCAGGTGGAAGAAGTGGTCGATCGAGCCGCGGTGGTCGACGATCCAGTCCTCCTCGACCCCGAGCAGCGGGGCCCGCAGGTCGCCGGTCACCGGGATCAGCCGGTGGGGCTGCCCCCACTGCGCGATGAGCCTCTCCAGGCGCGGCAGCGAGCCGGCTCGGCAGAGTAGGTAGATCGGACCCTCGCGGTGGTCGACGAGCTCCTGGACGAGGTGCCTGCCGATGAATCCGGTGGCTCCGGTGACGAAGTAGGCCATGGTCACGCCTTCACGGGTGCGGGGCTAGCTGTGCCATTGAACGTGGGTGCCATTGAACGCGCCGGACCGCTGCCGGTCACGTCCCAACCCGAAGATTACTGGTCAGTAACATTCTTGTCGAGCGGCGACGACGCACGCGGGCCGCGACCCCGAGGTCGCGGCCCCCGTCGGAGCGAGTTCGTCAGGACGACGGCGGCAGGCAGATGCTCTGCGCCGTGCCCTGCCCGTTGACCGACAGCGTGAGGTTCAGGCACGCCGACGGGCTGGCCGAGGCCGGGATGGCGGCGAGCAGGACCGCTGCGCCGCTGAGTCCGAGGACCACGCCGAATCGCTTCATGTAGATCTCCTCCGAGAGTCCGACCCGGGCTGGTCCCGGGTCGACTGCTTCAACGGCGCAGCGTGGCGGAGGTCACGCTGGCGCAGCGGATCGGCTCAGCAGCCCCGCGCGAGCACGTAGCAGCGCAGTCGCGGCTCCTTCGACACCTCCGGCGCGCCGACCAGGTTGACCGGCGTACTCACCGCGAGGAGACCGAACGCCGCCTGGAAGGTCTGCAGGTAGTTCTGCACGTTCGCCGGGTCGACACCGGGCTGGTAGACCTGCGTGCACACCGAGGACGGGATCCGGGAGGGTCGCGCCGGTCCCCGATGCCGCAAGGCGTCGAGCGCGAGGGCGTACGCCACCGGGTCGATCGTGCCGACCGTGAGGTGCTCGTCGACGTCGCCCGGGCACACGTCCTGGGTGGCGACGTTGGTGATCCGGCCCTGTCCGGTGTGCAACGACGACGATGAGGCGTCCGGCCCGGAGTTGGGCTGCACCACCTCGTCGGTGTGCGTGTAGATCTCGGTGTAGGAGATGCCCCGGAAGGTCTCCGCGCGACTGTTGAGCGCCGCGATGAACTGCGCCCCGGCGCCCTGCTGCCAGTCCGCCGGCGGGCACTGCGGCTGGATCGTCCCGCAGGGCAGCGCGGTCGTGCCGTGGTTGGAGCCGGCGAAGCCGATGACGTCGTCGACCATCCGCCGGGTGTCCGGCCAGAAGCGGAGCGCCCACCGCATCGACATGCCGCCCTGGCTGTGTCCCATCACCGCGATCCGCCGGCCGGCGCGGTGGTGGAACACCCGGATCGCGTGGACGAGGAACTCCCCCGAGCGCTGGATGTCCTCCAGGGTGCGGTCCGGCATCGTGACCGCGCACCACGCCCGGTGCTGAGCGGTGAAGGCGCGCTCGTAGTTCCAGGAGTAGTTCTGCTCGGGAGTGACGCCCGTGGCCGGGTTCAACAGCACCGGCTCCGGCCCGCGCCGCGGGTCGCCGTGACACAGCAGCGACTGCCGCAGCTCCCGAGCCGGCACCCGCAGCCGCGGCCCGGGCCGGTCCAACGGCGCGAACCGCGAGCCGGCGCGCGCAGTCACCTTCGTGGAGGCCGCGGTCGCCGCGGGCGACAGGGTCAGCCCACCGGCGGCGAGCAGGAGCAGGCAGGCGAGGACCGAGCCGAGACGTCGTGGCGACATGCCCTCCTCAACGACGCGTCGGGCGGATCGTCACTCCTGTCGCACGGCGGTGTCACTCTGGCCGGCCGCCTCCGAACATGATCTCGTCCCAGCTCGGCACCGACGAACGACCCTTGCGGCGGCCCGAGCGCGCCGCTGCCGCAGGGGCCTCGGACTCCTCGGTCGCGGGCGGCGTCTCGGCCTGCGGCTGCTCGGCCTCGGTCGGCGTCTCCTCGGCCACCGGGAGCGCGACCTCGATCGTCGGCTCGTCGTCGGCGATGTCGTCCTCGCCGAAGGGGAGCGGCGTCCCGCCGCGGACCATCTCGAGGGCGTCGTCACCCAGCGGCAGCTCGTCTTGGGAGGGGACTGCGGACAGGCGGCGTCCGCCCGGCGAGGCCGGCTCCGTCGCGAACGCGGCGACGGCCTCGCCCACGAGGACGCGACCTTCCTCGTCCTCGGCGGTGACGTACCGCCCCCGCATGTCGAAGCAGAACGTCGCATGGTGCGGCGCGCCGTGCGTCACGTAGTCGGCCACCAGCGTCCACCGGCCGTCCTCGCGGCGCCAGGCGTCCCAGGCGACGTCGTCGCCGTGCAGGCCGTGCTCGCGCAGCGCTCCCGTCACCGCCTCGCCCAGGGTCCGGGCGCCGCCCTGGTCGCCGGGGCGGCGGCGGACCGAGCTGCCCTGCGCCAGCTGGGCCACGTGCGCGCGCTCGGCGAGCACCGGACCGGCGTACGGCATGATCCGCTCCACGCTCGTCCGGGCGGCCTCCGCGACCTGCTCGGCGGCGTCGCCGGCGCGGATCCGCGCCTGGATGTCGCGGGGACGCAGGGTGCTCTCCATCGTTCTCTCCACTCTGGTGGGTCCACCCGCTCCGGCGGTCCGGCTTCCGCGGGTGTGCTCGCCCTGCAGCGCTGCGCGGAGCCGGTGGTCGACGCGGACGCGAAACTCCGCCCCCTGGGCGCTGACGAGGACGAGGCTCCTGCCGTCCGGGGTCAGCCCCACCGGCGTGAGGTCCGTCATCGTCGTCCGCGACCTTCCTTCAGCCCGCCACTCCTGGCCGCCGAGCCTACGCGATGATCGGGTCCGTGTTCGGTAGCAGCGCGCTGTTCGTGACGCTCGACCTCGTGGGCATCTTCGTGTTCGCGATCTCGGGCGGCCTGGTCGCGGTCCGCAAGCGCCTCGACGTCTTCGGCGTGCTCGTCCTCGCCGGTACGACGGGCCTCGGCGGGGGCTTCCTCCGCGACGTCCTCATCGACGCGACCCCACCGGCCGCACTGCGGGACTGGCGCTACCTCCTGGTGCCTGTGGCTGCCGGGCTGCTGACCTTCCTGCTGCACCCCGCGTTGGGCCGCATGGAGCGGGTGGTGATGTTCTTCGACGCCGCCGGCCTGGGACTCTTCTGCGTCACCGGCGCCGTCAAGGCGTTGGGGTACGGCCTCGGTCCGGTGCCCGCGGCGCTGATGGGGATGGTGACCGGGATCGGGGGAGGGATGGTGCGCGACGTGCTGGCCGGTCGGGTTCCGGTGATCTTCACCAGCGAGCTCTACGCGACGCCCGCCCTCGCCGGGGCGACGTGGGCGGTCCTGACCCATGAGGCCGGCTGGAACGCGTGGGCCGTCCTGCTGCCGGGGTTCGCCCTGTGCTTCGGCTGGCGCCTGCTTGCGGTGCTGCGGGACTGGCGCGCCCCGGTGCCGGGTGGTCGCGCGAGCGTGTGAGCGGGTCACGCGCCTCGGGGGCGACGGACGGCGAGCGTCGCGAGGAGCGCGAGCACCCCGCTGCCCCCACTCACCAGGTAGGTCGTGGACGCCGCGGCGTGGTCTGCCACGGCGCCGGCGGCCCACGAGCCCGGTCCGATCCCGGCCGACAGCCCGGTCTGCCACCACGCCATCGCCTCGGTGAGGCGACCAGCCGGCGACCCCTTCTCCACCAGCGAGCTCGCCGCAACCATCGTCGGGGCCACCGCCGCACCGGTGAGCAGCATCACGGCGGCGATCAGCCACAACGAGTCGAGCAGCGACATCACGCCGAAGCCCCCCGCCAGCCAGGCGACGCCCAGGCGGACGCGCCGGAGCAGGTCGCCGTCGCCGTCGCGCGTGCCGTTCACCAGGGCGGCCGTGAGGCTCCCGACGGCGAGCGCACCCAGCAGCACGCCGGCCAGCCCACGGTGCCCCTGCTCGGTTGCGACGGCGACCGTGGCCACCTCGTTCGCCCCGAGGACCGCTCCCAGAGCGAGGCCGGTGACGCCGAGGGGCAGCACGGTCCGCCAGGGCATCGCGCCGTCACGCTCCTGCGCCTCGCCGCGGCTGGGTGGCTCGGTCCGGCGCTGCAGGGCGAGCGCGATCGGGCCCAGGACCCCGACGACCAGCGCGAAGACCAGTCCCGCCGCGGCGGCGATCGCGGTCGCCAGCAGGGTGACCAGCGTGGGACCGGTGACGTAGACGACCTCGTCGGCCGCCGACTCCCAGGAGAAGGCGGTCTGCCGCTGGTCGTCGTCCTCGGCGAGCTCGGCCCAGCGTGCACGGACCATCGCGCCGACCTGAGGCACCGCGGCCCCGGCGAGCGCGGCCGCGAGGTGGGGCCAGGGGAACCCGGCATGGCCGACGATCAGCAGGACCAGGCAGGTCGTCGCGGCGCCGAAGCCGACCCCGTTGAGGCACAGCATCCGGAGCTGGCCGAACCGGTCGGTCAGCCGCCCCTGCACGATCGCGAGCCCGGCGTCGCCGACCACGTAGGCCGCGGAGACCTGGCCGGCGAGGCTGTAGGAGCCGTAGACCGAGCTCACCGCGACGACGATCCCCAGCGTCATCATCGAGACCGGCAACCGGGCCGCCAGCCCGGTGAGCGACATGGCGAGTGCGCCGCGGCGCGAGAGCATCATCTGGTACGTCGCCACGCAGCCGGTGGTACCCAGCGCCGGGGCACTGCCCCTCGGCCTGGACGCGCCGCGTGGGAGCCGCTGCCTACGCTCTCCTCATGACCGGTCACGACACCCGCGACGTGTCGCCGTACGACGCGCTGCTCCTCGTCTCCTTCGGCGGTCCCGAGAAGCCCGACGACGTGGTTCCGTTCCTGCGCAACGTCACCCGGGGACGCGACATCCCCGAGGAGCGGCTGCTCGAGGTCGGCGAGCACTACTTCGGCTTCGGGGGGCGCAGCCCCATCAACGACCAGAACCGCGCGCTGCTCGCCGCCATCCGTGAGGACCTCGCCTCCCACGGTGTGGACCTGCCCGTGTACTGGGGCAACCGGAACTGGGACCCCTACTTCGCCGACGCGCTCGAGGCGATGCGCGCCGACGGCGTACGACGCGCGATCTGCTTTGTGACCTCCGCCTACTCCTCCTACTCCGGATGCCGGCAGTACCGCGAGAACCTGGCCGGCGCCGCCGAGGCGGTCGAGGGTGCTCCGGAGCTGGACCGGCTCCGGGTGTACTTCAACCACCCCGGCTTCGTCGAGCCGATGGTCGACAACACCCTGCAGGCCCTCGCCGAGCTGCCCGACGACGCCCGTCAGGGCGCGCACGTGCTCTTCGTCACCCACTCGATCCCGACGGCGATGTCGGAGTCGAGCGGCCCGGGGACGCCTGTTCCGGACGGCGGCGCCTACGTGCGCCAGCACCGCACCGTCGCGGACGCGGTGATGGCCGGCGTGCGGGAGCGGACCGGTCAGGTCCACCGCCACGAGCTGGTGTTCTGCTCACGTTCCGGGCCGCCCCACGTGCCGTGGCTGGAGCCCGACGTCAACGACCGACTGCGCGAGCTGGCGGCGGACGGCGTCCGCGGCGTCGTCGTGGTCCCGATCGGGTTCGTCTCCGACCACATGGAGGTCGTGTACGACCTCGACACCGAGGCGGCGGCGACCGCCGCGGAGCTGGGACTCGGCTTCGCTCGGGCCGCGACCTGCGGCGTCGACCCGCGCTTCGTCGCGATGGTCCGCGAGCTCGTGCTCGAGCGCGCCGCCGCGGAGCGAGGGGCCGATCCGGACCGCCCCACCGTCGGCGCGTTGCCGGCCGCCTGGGACCGTTGTCAGCCGGACTGCTGTCCGAACCTGCGGGTGCCGCTGCCGACGATCGGTCAGGCCGAGTGGCTCACCGAGTGAGCGACCCGGACACCGCAGCCCTGCTCGACCTCGCCCGACGGGCCGCGCGAGCCGGCGCAGACAACGCGCGCCGGCTGCGCGGCGCGGGCGTCGAGGTGGCCGACGTGAAGTCGAGCGCGACCGACGTCGTCACCGCGGCCGACCGCAGCACCGAGGCGCTGCTGCGGCGCGTGCTGCTCGAGGAGCGCCCCACCGACGCGGTGCTGGGCGAGGAGGGCGACGACGTCGCGGGCACCTCGGGCGTCCGCTGGATCCTCGATCCCACCGACGGCACTCTCAACTACCTCTACGGCTGGCCCTGGTACGCCGTGTCCGTGGCGGCCGAGCTCCACGGGGAGGTGGTCGCCGGTGTCGTGGTCAACCCCGCCACGGGGACCGAGTACGCCGCACTCCGTGGCGCCGGCGCGACGCGGGACGGCGTACCGCTGTGCGTGCGCGCAGCCGTCCCCGAGCCCCAGTGGCTCGTGGCGACCGGCTTCAGCTACGAGCCGCCGGTGCGGGAACGGCAGGCGCACGCCGTCGCGCGGCTGCTCGCTCGCGTTCGGGACGTGCGACGTGCCGGCTCGTGTGCCCTCGACCTCTGCCTGCTCGCCGCCGGCGGGCTCGACGGCTACGTCGAGGAGGGGCCGTATCTGTGGGACGACGCGGCCGGTGGACTCATCGCCCAGGAGGCCGGCGCGCGGGTGTGGACCGGCGTCGGGGCCCAGGGCAAGCGCCTGGTCGTCGCCGCTCCGGAGCACTCCTTCGACGGCTTCCGGGCACTCGTCGAGGACTGCGGGTTCGCCGCCGCCGGCGGCGGGGAACAACCGGACTGACGGCGCTGTTGCGCTCTCGCCCGCCGGATCTGCACCCCACGGATGCGGTCGGGGCCGCGGTGGTGCACAATCTGGCGCCGCGGGTCCGTGGAGGGCCGGCACGACGCCGCGACGACGTGGGGGAGAGGACGGGAGGACCGGGATGGCTACGGACTACGACGCACCGCGCAAGACCGACGAGGAGCAGAACGAGGACAGCCTCGAGGAGCTGAAGGCTCGTCGGCACGACAAGAACTCGGGCAAGGTCGACGAGGACGAGACGGAGGCCGCGGAGTCGTTCGAGCTGCCCGGCGCCGACCTGTCCCACGAGGAGCTCGCCGTCGAGGTCAAGCCGAAGCAGGACGACGAGTTCACCTGCATGAGCTGCTTCCTCGTCCACCACCGCAGCCAGCTCGCCGACGAGAAGAAGCTCATCTGCCGCGACTGCGCCTAGCTCTCACCGCCCTGCCCCGGCGGTGAGGTCGGCGCGCCCCGGGAGGCCCAAGCAGTCAGGCCTTCTGGCCGTCCGCCTGCAGCTGGGGCGGGAGGTGGCCGGTCGACTTCTGGTAGTAGCCCGCGGCCCGGCGGGTGGCGAGCATCCTGGCGAGGCCGATGAAGACGCCGCTCATCGTCGCCCAGGCCACCGCTTCCCGCATGGCCACGTCGGGGTCGGCCGGGTTCTGCGGCGGCTCCTTGCCGGTCGCCGCCTTCCACGTCGTGTTGAGCAGGCGCTTGGCGACGGCGGCGCCGGCAAGGGCGGACACCAAAGAGAACACCGACCACGTCTTGGAGCTGTCTTGGGCGGCGGGCTGGGCCCTCTTCTCGGCCTTCTTCTGGGCCTTCGTCACGGCGTTCTTCTTGCTGGCCATGACCTCACCCTACTGAGGGCTCTGTGCCGCACCGTCCCGGGCGTGGCGGGCATGGCGACGGATCGCCTCCGCGACCGCCCCCGGACGGCGGGTCGCGAGCAGCCAGTACGGCGTCGGGTCCGCGGGGTCCGTGATCGGGACCCGCACCGCACGCTTGAGGTACGGGCGCAGCAGCAGGTACGCCCGCGCGTCCGCCTCGACGCCGGCCGCACGCCGGGCCGCCTCGGCGTCCAGCGGCTCGGGCTCGCCCACGAATCGCAGCGGCACGTGCGCCCGGCCGGCGCGCAGCCCGCCGCCGGCGACCTCGATCCGGGCCGCCCCGATCAGCAGGAACATGCCGTAGGTGATCGCGACGAGCACCGCGGTCGCGGTCCAGGCGATCCACGCCGGGGTCGCCACGATGAAGGCGAGCCACAGCGTCGCCAGGAACATCGTCGCCTGCACCCACCAGCGCAGCGGCACCCGGAGACGCTCGCCGTAGGTCGGCGCGTCCAGGGAGTCGGCAGCAGGCACGGGGACAGCCTTCCATCCCGCGCCCGCCGGCGCCTCTGTAGGGTCACCCCTCGTGCTCGACATCCCGCTGCGCCGTCTCGACGACGGTCTCCCGGTTCCGAGCTACGCGCATCCCGGCGACGCGGGCGCGGACCTGTGCACGGCCGTCGACGTGACGCTGGCGCCCGGCGAGCGCGCGCTGGTCCCCACCGGTGTGGCCCTCGCGCTCCCCGAGGGGTACGTCGGCCTGGTGCACCCGCGTTCCGGGCTCGCCCACCGCCACGGCCTCTCGATCGTGAACGCACCGGGTACCGTCGATGCCGGCTACCGCGGCGAGATCAAGGTGTGCTTGATCAACCTGGACGCGAGCCAGCCGGTGTCGCTCGAGCGCGGTGACCGGATCGCGCAGCTGGTCGTCCAGCGGGTGGAGCAGGTCCGGTTCGTCGAGGTCGACGAGCTCGAGGGTTCCGCGCGTGGCGACGGCGGGTACGGCTCGACAGGAGGATTCGCGCGATGACGTCGATGAGGGGGGTCCGGTGAGGTTCGGACGCAAGAGGGCCGCTGAGGACGAGGCCGAGGGGCTGCTGGCACCCGAGGGAGGCCTCGCCGACGACGTGGTCGAGCCCTCTCCGGCCGGCCCGCGCGACGTCGCGGACGTCCCGCGCGAGGAGCTCGACGCCTACGTCGACCTGGGCAGCCTGCTCATCCCGCCACGGCCCGACACCGAGCTCCGGCTCCAGGTGGACGAGGCGACGGGGCAGGTGCTCGCCGTGCTGCTGCTCGACGCCGAGGGCATGCTGGAGCTCCGGGCCTTCGCCGCGGAGCGCAACGGCGACCTGTGGGGGGACGTGCGTCGCGAGATCGCGGCCGACACCGCCCAGCGTGGCGGCACCGCGAGCGAGCAGGACGGCCCGCTCGGACCGGAGCTGTACTGCCAGATCCCCGTGCAGCTCGACGACGGCACCGGCGGCGTGCAGCCGTCCCGCGTCCTCGGCCACAACGGACCCCGGTGGTTCCTGCGCGCGGCGCTGCTCGGCCGGCCGGCGATCGAGCACGACGCCGCGGCGCCGTGGCTGGAGACGATCCAGGGCGTGATCGTGCGCCGCGGCGCCGATCCGATGCCGCCGGGCGAGGCCCTGCCGCTGCAGCTGCCCCCGGATGCCCAGCGCATCGACTGAGGCGGCCGGCCCGACATCGGCTAGGTTGACGCTCGTGGCGGAGAAGAGCGCGCTGCGCCAGGCGATCAGCCGCTGGGCGAGTCCCGAGCGCGACGAAGCGCGGGACCTGCAGAGCGACGTGCGCCGCTCCGGCCGCATGACGCTCGCCGAGGTGCCGCTGCGCCAAGTGGTGACCGTCCAGGGCCGGTTGCGCACCGTGACGCTGCGCCCACGCGGCGGCGTACCCGCGCTCGAGGCGGAGCTCTACGACGGCACCGGCACCATCACGGTGCTGTGGCTGGGCAGGCGCCGGATCGCGGGAGTCTTCCCGGGCCGCAACGTCGTCGTGACCGGCCGCATCGGGGAGTTCGACCGGGCCCGGGTGATGTACAACCCCCGCTACGACCTCCAGGCACCCGAGCGGTGAGCCCGCCGGCGACCGCCGCCACCCAGACGGTCGAGCAGGTGGTGCGCGGGCAGCTCTCGCGGGCGCTCGGCGGCGTGCGCGGCATGCTCGAGGCCGCGGTCCCCACCGCGGTGTTCACCGTGTTCTTCGTCACCACCCACGACCTGCGCCTCGCGTTGATCGTCAGCGTCGCGTGCACTGTCGCGCTCCTCGTCGCCCGGCTGGCACAGCGCTCGACGCCGCAGTTCGTGCTCAACGCGCTGGTCGGGATCGGCATCGGCGCCCTCTTCGCCTACCGGGCGGGGCAGCACGGCGGGAGCGCGGACGACCAGGCACTGGCGTACTTCCTGCCCGGCCTGCTCTACAACGCCGGCTACGCGGTGGTGATGGGTTCGACCGTGCTCGTCCGCTGGCCGTTGGTCGGCTTCATGGTCGGCAGCGTGACCGGCGACCCGACGGCCTGGCACCGCGATCGCGCCGTGGTGCGGCTCTGTGGTCGTCTGACCTGGCTGCTGGTGCTGCCGTGCGCGCTGCGTGTGCTCGTCCAGGCGCCGATCTACCTCGCCGGCCGGCACGGCGCCTGGGACCCGGCGGCCGCCGTGGCCGCGCTGGGCACCGCGAAGCTGGTCATGGGATGGCCGTTGCAGGTGGCCGCGCTGGGCGCGATGGTGTGGCTGCTCGGGCGCAACAGCACGCCGGTCTCCTCGACCGAGGCCGAGGAGATCCGGCGCGAGCTCAGCGCCTGAGAGCCGTCGCGAACCGGCTTCAGCGGCCCCGGCCACTGAAGCCGGCTGCGCTGTGGGAGCCGGAGCCCCCCGACCCGCTGCCGCCGCCCGGGCGACGGCGATTGCGGCCGCCACGGGAACGCGGACGGGCCGCGTCGGACCCGCCAGTCGTGGATCGGGAGCGTTGGGCCTTGGCGGCGCCGGCCCGGCCACGGACCGGCTGCGCGGGCGTTGCCGTGACCGGCATGCCGCCGGGGACCAGCACCCGCTCACCGGGAGCCAGCTCGCGCAGGACCGGGTCGGAGGCGCCGGCCAGCTTGGTCGTGGTCGGGTTGATGCCGGCGGCGCGGGTGAGGCCCCGCACGTCCCGGAGCTGCTCGTCGGTGGCCAGCGTCACCACGGTCCCGGCGCTGCCGGCGCGCGCGGTCCGGCCGCTGCGGTGCAGGTAGGCCTTGTGCTCGGTCGGCGGGTCGGCGTGCACGACGAGCGCCACGTCGTCGACGTGGATGCCGCGCGCCGCGATGTCGGTGGCGATGAGCGCCGTCGCGGTGCCGTCGTGGAACGCGCCGATGTTGCGCTGCCGGGCGTTCTGGCTGAGGTTGCCGTGCAGCTCGACGGCCGGCACGCCGCGCTGGTTGAGCTGGCGGGCGAGCGCCTTGGCGCCGTGCTTGGTCCGGGTGAACACGACGGTGCGGCCCGGGGCGCTGGTGAGGTCCACCAGCACCGGCAGGCGGTCGTCGCGCCGCACGTGCAGCACGTGGTGGTCCATCCGCGCGACCGGCGACTGCGCCGAGTCGGCCTGGTGGACGACCGGGGAGGCGAGGAACCGCTTCACCAGGACGTCGATCGCGTTGTCCAAGGTTGCGGAGAACAGCAGGCGCTGGCTCGAACGGGGAGTCCTGTCCAGGAGCCGGCGTACGGCGGGCAGGAAGCCGAGGTCGGCCATGTGGTCGGCCTCGTCGAGCACGGTCACCTCGATCGCGTCGAGCTGGCTGTGGCCCTGGCCGATGAGGTCCTCCACGCGACCGGGGCAGGCGACGACGATGTCGACGCCCTGCCGCAGCGCCTGGACCTGCGGGTTCTGACCGACACCGCCGAAGATGGTCCGGGTCCGCAGACCCGCGGTCGCGGCCAGCGGCCGCAGCGCCTCGTCGATCTGGGTGACGAGCTCACGGGTCGGGGCGAGGATCAGCGCACGTGGGCGACCTGCGCGGGCGGGCCGGCCACCGGACAGCCGGGCGACGACGGGCAGCAGGAACGCATAGGTCTTGCCCGATCCGGTGCGACCCCGGCCGAGGACGTCACGTCCGGCCAGCGAGTCGGGCAGCGTGGCCGCCTGGATCGGGGTGGGGGTGGTGATGCCCGACGCGGCCAGAACGGCCGTGAGGGACGAGGGCACGCCGAGGTCGGCGAAAGTGGAAGGCAAGGATGGACTGCTCTCGGTGGGTGTCTCACCGGTGCTGTCCCGCCGGCGGCAGGACGAGGAAGCGGTGCTCGCGACGGCACGCGAGTCGCGGAGAGGCTCCGCGCGGCAGGCCCGCGGCAAGACCGGGCGGGGCTGGTGCCTCCAGTGTACGGGTGTGGCCCTCGGGTCGAGGAACCGGTGGCAGATCAGCGCATCGGAGCGCTGCGCAGCGCTCCGGCGACGGTGCTGGCGACGCCGGTCATGATCGCGAGAACGCTGGGCAGGTGGATACGCATGGCTTCTCCCTCCGAGGGGTGTCCCTCCCCAGGTACCCCGTCCCGGCGATTCTGCACGATCGGATCGGAAATGTCGGGAAGCCCGCCCGACGGACGGGGCGCTAGTGGTGCTCGGTCGGGGCGAGGAGACGCTCGAGCTCGGCCTCCCGGTCCTCGGGCACGACCAGGAGGAGCTCGTCGCCCGACTCCACCGGCTGCTCGGGCGTCGGCGTGTACACCTGGCCGTCGCGCAGGATCGTCACGAGGGAGCAGTTCTCGGGGAACGGGATCAGGCCGGAGGGCTTCCCGACGTACGGCGAGTCCGCCGGGAGTGTCATCTCCACGAGGTTCGCGTTGCCCTTGCGGAAGGTGAACAACCGGACGAGGTCCCCGACGGTGACGGCCTCCTCGACCAGCGCCGACATGATCCGGGGTGTCGACACGCTCACGTCCACTCCCCAGGCCTCGGTGAACAGCCACTCGTTGTTCGGGTGGTTCACCCGCGCGACGGTGCGCGGGACCCCGAACTCGGTCTTGGCCAGCAGCGAGGCCACCAGGTTGGCCTTGTCGTCGCCCGTCGCGGCGATGACCACGTCGCAGTCCTCCATCCGCGCCTCCTCCAGGGAGGACATCTCGCACACGTCCGCGAGCAGCCACTCGGCCTCGGGGACGCGGTCGTGGCGGATCGAGCGCGGGTCCTTGTCGATGAGCAGGATCCGGTGTCCGTTCTCGAGGAGCTCCCGGGCGATCGACCGCCCGACGGCGCCTGCTCCGGCGATGGCGACCCTCATCGATCAGTCCTCCTCGGGACCGCGGTGGAAGACGTCGTACACGTGCGCGGCGGTCTCCTCGCGCATCACCAGGTGGAGCACGTCACCCTCCTGCAGCACGGTCTCCCGGCCGGGGATCATCCCCTCGCCCAGCCGGTCGATCCAGGCGATCCGCGCCTGGGACTGGGTCTGGAACAGCACCGACCGCTGCCCGACCCACGCCTCGTTGATCGGCATCTGGTCGAGGCGGATCGTGCCGGAGGGGTCCCGGTAGTTGGGCTCAGCGCCGGCGGGCAGGAGCCGGCGGAGCACCTGGTCGGCCGTCCACTTCACCGTGGCCACCGTCGTGATGCCCAGACGCTCGTAGACCTCGGCGCGTCCGGGGTCGTAGATCCGGGCCACCACGTTGTGCACCTCGAACGTCTCCCGCACGACCCGAGCGGCCAGGATGTTGGAGTTGTCGCCGCTGGACACCGCGGCGAACGCGTCGGCCTGCTGGATCCCCGCCTCCAACAGCACCTCGCGGTCGAAGCCGACACCCTTGACCACCTTGCCGGCGAAGTCCGGCCCCAGTCGGCGGAACGCATCGGTGTTGACATCGACCACGGCCACCGTGT
>JBQCCW010000125.1:0-18861 GCA_051961835.1 Marmoricola sp.
CGACGTACCCGCCGAAGCCGACGGCGTAGAGCACGCACGCCTGCCAGGTGATCGGAAGCCGCCCGTTGGCGGCGATCCGGCTGACCAGGCTGGTGGTGGGGATGCTGCGGCCGGGGGCATCGCGCAGCACGAGCCATGCCACGACGGCGTACGCCGCGAGCGCGGCAGCGGTGATGAGGAAGGGCGCCGTGTGCCCGAGCCCGTTGTACAGCTTGACCGTGGTGAGCGCACTGATCGCCGTGCCACCCATCCCCGCGCCGAAGATGCCGACGGCGAGGCCGCGGCGCTCCGGGGGGAACCAGGCGTTGACGAACGGCACGCCGACGGCGAACGACGTGCCGGCGATGCCGAGGACGAAGCCGCCCAGGAGCATCAGCCCGTAGGAGCTCAGTGCGAAGAAGGCCAGGAACAGCACCGGCACGATCGTCACGGCCGACACCAGCGGGAACATCACCCGGCCGCCGAAGCGGTCGGTGAGAGCGCCCACCAGGATCCGGCCGAGCGAGCCGACGACGACGGGCACCGCGACCAGCAGCGCGACGTCGGACTGGGAGAGCGTCCCCAGCGCGCCGGTGTCACGGAAGAGCGGGCCGAGCGGGCTGAGCAGGGCCCAGGCCCAGAAGTTCAGCGCGAAGCCCACCGTGGCCAGCGCCAGCATCAGCATCGGTGAGCCGGTGCCCGGGGGCGCCGTGCTGGCCGACGCCTCGGCGCCGCTCTGGCGCCGCGCCGCGACGTCGCTCGTGGACTCGGCGGCCGGGATGGCCCGGTCGGCATGGGTCGTTCGATTCATGGTGATCCCTCCAACCTCTACGCAACCGCATCCGCACCAGCGGTCACCAGGGCACCATCGCCCCCGTGCCCGGGACCTCCGACCTCATGCCTCCGGGTCGCGGGTCCCGGTCGAGCGGGCGAGGGGGAGGACCCGGTAGGGCACCTGGGTCGCCAAGGCGATGACCGTCGAGGAGCGGACCACCGCGGGGACGCCGAGGACGTGGTCGATGACCCGCTGCAGGTCGGCGTTGGAGCGCGCGACGACCCGCACCCACATGTCTCCCGTGCCGGTGATCGTGTGGGCCTCGAGCACCTCCGGCACCCGCGCGAGCGCGGTCGCGACTCGCTCGTGCCCGGAGCCCTGACTGATCTCGAGGGTCAAGAAGGCGGTGACCGGGAAGCCGAGCGACGCCGGATCGAGCTGCGGGCCCCAGCCGCGGATCACCCCGGTGCGCTGCAGGCGCTCCAGGTGCGCCTGCACCGTCCCGCGCGCGACGCCCAGGCGCCGGGACGCCTCGAGGACGCCGACCCGAGGCTCGTCGGTGAAGAGATCGAGCAGTTTGCGGTCCAGATCGTCCACGGAGCGGTCTCCCACTGATCATGGTGCACAGCGTGTCGACGTACTGTTGCACAGGTTGTCGAGCGGTCGCGATGCTCGGGGGCATGACCGAGGTATCCAGCCGACCGACCCACGACACTCCGAGCACCGGAGGCGCGCTCACGCCGGCCGAGCTCCGCGCCGATCTCTCCGTCGAGCAGTTGCGCCAGCTCGTCGGGCTGGTGGAGTACGACGAGCAGGGCGACGTCTTCCCGGTGACCGGCTGGGACGCGGTCGTCTTCTGCGTCGGCAACGCCACCCAGTCGGCCCACTACTTCCAGTCGGCGTGGGGCATGCAGCTCGAGGCGTACTCGGGCCCCGAGACCGGCAACCGCGACCACGTCTCCTTCGTGCTCCGCTCCGGCTCGATCCGCTTCGTCCTCCAGGGAGCGGTCGACCCCGACAGCCCGCTCGCCGACCACCACCGGCGACACGGCGACGGCGTCACCGACATCGCGTTGGAGGTGCCCGACGTCGACCGGTGCATCGCCCAGGCGCGCAAGGCCGGTGCCACCGTGCTCCGGGAGCCCGAGGACGTGACCGACGAGCACGGCACCGTGCGGATCGCGGCCATCGCCACCTACGGCGAGACCCGGCACACGCTCGTCGACCGCTCCCGCTACGACGGGCCGTACCTGCCGGGCTACGTCGCCCGCACCTCCACCTGGAGGCCGCGCGAGGGTCAGCCGAAGCGCCTCTTCCAGGCGCTCGACCACGTCGTGGGCAACGTCGAGCTGGGTCACATGGACGAGTGGGTCGCCTTCTACAACAAGGTGATGGGCTTCGTGAACATGGCGGAGTTCATCGGCGACGACATCGCCACCGACTACTCGGCGCTGATGAGCAAGGTGGTCGCGAACGGCAACCACCGGGTGAAGTTCCCGCTCAACGAGCCGGCTCCGGCGAAGAAGAAGTCACAGATCGACGAGTACCTCGAGTTCTACCGCGGCGCCGGCGCCCAGCACCTCGCACTCGCCACCAACGACATCCTCGCCACCGTCGACGCGCTGCGGGACAACGGCGTGGAGTTCCTCGCCACGCCCGACTCCTACTACGAGGACCCCGAGCTGCGCGCCCGGATCGGCGAGGTTCGGGTGCCGATCGAGGAGCTGCAGAAGCGCGCGATCCTCGTCGACCGCGACGAGGACGGCTACCTGCTGCAGATCTTCACCAAGCCGATCGGCGACCGTCCCACGGTGTTCTTCGAGCTGATCGAGCGGCACGGCTCGCTGGGCTTCGGCAAGGGCAACTTCAAGGCGCTCTTCGAGGCGATCGAGCGTGAGCAGGAGCTCCGCGGCAACCTCTGAAACGCACTCGAGTGCGGAAGTGGTCGCTATCGCAACCACTTCCGCACTCGACTCGGTGGGGGCCGCTGCTCAGTCGACGTCGCCGACGAGGACGGCCTCGGCCTCGCGCTCGCTGTGCGCGGTGGGGGCGTGCTCGCCGCGCAGGGCGCGGGTGATCAGCGGGCTGCCGACCGCCACGATCCCGACGCCGACCGCCACCGCGGCCGCCCCGAACCAGAAGGGCGCGTGCGGGCTGACGTTCTCGCCGAGCTTCAGCGCGGCGTACGGCCCGACGGCGCCGCCGGCGAAGCGGACGAAGGAGTACGCCGCCGAGGCGACCGGCCGCTCGACCGGCGCCGAGCCCATCACGGCCTCGGTGATCAGGGTGTTGTTGATGCCGATGAAGGCGCCGGCCACGATGATGCCCACGACCACGACGGCGGTGTGACTGGTGAAGACGGCCAACATGACGAGGTCGAGACCGAACAGGGTCAGGTTGCCGACCATGGCCGGCATCGTGCCGACCCGGCGCTGCACGGCCGGCGCCACGACGACGGAGGTGAAGGCGAGCAGGAGGCCCCAGCCGAAGAAGATCCAGCCGATCTGCAGGATGCCGGCGCTGGGCAGGGCGAAGGGCCCGGCGGCGAGGATCGTGAAGAACCCGATGTTGTAGAACAGCGCCGTCAGGGCGAGCAGCAGCAGCGGGCGATGCTTGAGGGCGCGGAACGGGTCGGCGAGAGAGGTGCGCCGGCCTGTGGGCGGCGTCGCCGGCAGCAGGAACGTCGTGGCGACCAGGGCGATCACCATCAGCACCGAGACGCCGAAGAACGGCGCGCGCCAGGAGTGCTCACCGAGGAGCCCGCCGACGAGCGGGCCCGAGGCGATGCCCACGCCGAGGGCGGCCTCGAAGAGGATGATCGCCTGGCCCACCGAGCCTGAGGCGGCGCTGACGATCGTGGAGAGCGCGGTGGCGACGAAGAGCGCGTTGCCCAGGCCCCAGCCGGCGCGGAAGCCGACGACGGCGCCCACCGTGCTCGACGAGCCGGCCAGCGCGGCGAACACGATGATCAGGGCGAGGCCGGACAGCAGGGTCTTCTTCGGACCGATCCGGCTCGAGACGACGCCGGTGATCAGCATGGCGACGCCCATGACGGCCATGTAGCTGGTGAAGAGCAGTGAGACCTGGCTCGGTGTGGCCTGCAGCTTCTCGGCGATCGACTTCAGGATCGGGTCGACGAGCCCGATGCCCATGAACGCGATGACACAGGCGAAGGCGACGGCCCAGACCGCGCGCGGTTGCTTCAACATGGAGGTGCTTCCTCGAGAGGGTGGGTGGGAGGGTGGATCGAGGCAGGGGCCCCGGGGGTCCGGGCGCTCAGCCGGGCCGCAGCAGGTCGGTGAGGACGGCGACGGCGGTCGCGACGTCGTCGGCAGAACGGCCACTGCGGGCGATCCGCTCGGCCAGCACCTGAGCGTTGTGCTCACGAAAGCGCTGCAGCGCCGCGCGACCCTCGGCCGTCGTGGTGATCAGGCTCGAGCGGGCGTCGGCGGGGTGCGGCTCCCGGGTGACCCAGGCGCGCTCCACCAGAGCGTTCACGAGCGCAGTCATCGAAGGCTGGGTGCAGCCATCGGCCTGCGCCAGGGCGCTCACCGTGGACGGGCCGTACTCGTCGAGCATGCTCAGCACGCGGAGGTGGGTCGGGTGCTCGGCGTTGGCTCGGCGGACCTCACGGATGAGGCGGGCGCTGAGCACGACGAGCTGGCCGCCCAGATCGGTCAGCGTCGTGTCCATGGAGTCGACATTACATAGAGAGGCTATGGATCTCCATAGCCGGGCTATGTAATGTCGCTCACCTCAGAACGGCGGGCGGCCGACGCCGGCGATCCGGAGGCGCCCCCAGGGGTCGGCATCGCAGAGTCGTCCCTCGGCGGAGCCCCGCGGCGTCGTCAGGCGCGCCGGCGACCCGGAGGCACGCACGTCCAGGTCGGCGTCGGCGGCCATCCGTCCCCACCAGTGGAAGCGTCCGTCGATCGGCTCGAGGTGTCCTCGCAGGTGGACCCGCACGGGGAGCGGAGTGCCGTCGAGGACGAGCGTGGCGGGGCCGGCGTACTGGTCGTCGTGCTGGTCGTCGTGCTGGGGCGCCGGCGTCACAGGCGTGCTCACGTCGCGGTCCCGTCGACACGGCGCAGGGGGCGAGGGGCGCCCAGATCCACCCCGTGGTCGCGGGCGATGCCGTCGAAGGCGTGCCAGATGAACGCGGCGAGGTACGCCGCCGCGTCGTGGCGGGTCATCGGGCGCCGGCGCAACCACCACTCGCCCTGCGAGAGTCCGAGGCCTTCCACGCCGTGGGCCCACGGCTCCGCCCCGGCGGCGTCGATGCCGAGCCGCCGGAACACCTCCACCATGGCGCGCGCGAACGTGGCCGCGATGACCTCCTTGCCGTCCGCGAGCGGGTCGTCTGCGGTCCGGTGCTCGACGAGCAGGAAGAACACCTGCGGGTGGGCGTCGATGATCCGGAGGTACTCCCGGCAGCCCTCGTCGATCTTGGTGCGGACGTCGTCGTCGCTGCGCAGCACGGGCAGCAGCGCGCCGAGCACCTCGTGGGCGCCCCACTGGCCGACCGCACGGTAGAGGTCGTCCTTGTCGGCGAAGTAGCGGTAGAGCACCGGCTTGCTGACGCCGGCGGCCGACGCCATCTCGCTGATGCTCGCTCCGGGCCCGTGGGCGTCGATCGCGGCCACGGCGGCGGCCACGAGCTCCGCACGACGCGCCTCCCGGTGCTCGTCCCAGCGCGCGGAGCGCCGGTCGACGGCGCCGCGCGGCTCCTTGACTCCGTCTCCCATGCCGAGCACTCTAGCAGTAGCCGTTACAGCGAGTAACAGATAAGTTCCCGGAGGCGACCCGTGACCACAGCGCCCGACCTCGAGCTCCGCGACTCCCTGGCCGACTCCTTGGCCGACCGGCTGCTGCGCTCCTCGGCGCGACTCAACTACGACCCCGAGGTGGACATCGCCTGGGACGAGCCGCTGGTGCCGGGCCTGTGGGGGATGCCCCCGGAGCGCCTGTCCCTCTACGGCACCGGCCTGTGGGACCGGATGCCCGAGGACGACCGGGTCCGCTACTCCTGGCACGAGACGGCCAGCGTGGCGAGCGTCGGCATCTGGTTCGAGGTGCTGCTCATGCAGATGATGCTGCGCGGCGTCTATGCCGAGGACCCTCGGCGTCAGCGCGTGCACTACGCGCTCACGGAGATCGCCGACGAGTGCCGGCACTCGACGATGTTCGGCAAGGCGATCGCCACCATGGGAGTGCCGGCGTACGGGCCGGTGGCGGCGGTGCACCGGCTGGGCCGGCTCTTCAACCTCGTCGCCTCCGGTCCCAGCGCCTACGCCAGCATCCTGGTCGCCGAGGAGATCCTCGACACCTGGCAGCGGGAGGTGATGCGCGACGAGCGGGTGCAACCGCTGGTGCGGATGGTCTCCCGCATCCATGTCACCGAGGAGGCCCGCCACATGACCTTCGCGCGTGACGAGGTGACGCGGACCTTCCCGCACCTGACCACGACCGCACGGCTGTGGCACCAGACGGTGTGCGCGCAGATCTGTGTGATGGTGGCGCGGTCACTGGTCAATCCGCAGGTGTACGCCAGTGTCGGCATCGACCCGCGAGAGGGCCGTCGGGCCGCGCTGGGCAACCCGTACTACCGGGAGACCCTGGGCTGGATGGGCGCCAAGCCGGTCGCCTGGCTGCGCGAGGTCGGCATGATCGATCCGCGCCACGAGAAGGCCTGGCGCGCGTCGCTGCTGCTCGGCTGAGCCGCTCAGGATCGCGCGGGGACGATGCTGCCGCGAACCTCGCCGAGCGTAAGCCGTCCTCCGTCTGCTGCGGGGGCGGTGGCGCGCAGCACCACCTCGTCGCCGTCGTCGAGGAACGTCCGGTCGCGGCCGCCGGCCCTGAACGGCTCCCGGCCGCCCCAGGACAGCTCGAGGAACGACCCGCGCTGGGCGCGATCGGCGCCGCTGACCGTGCCGCTGGCGTAGAGGTCGCCGGTGCGCAGACTGGCACCGTTGACGGTGAGGTGCGCGAGCATCTGCGCCGGCGACCAGTACATCGCGGCGTACGGCGGCCGGCTCACCACCTCGCCGTTGAGCTCCACCTCCAGGTCGAGGGCGAAGCCGGCCGGCTCCTCGACCTGGAGGTAGGCCAGCGGTTCGGGCTCCTGGCCGGGAAGGGCCGTGCGCGCGGCCTCGAGCGCGGCGAGCGGGGTGATCCACGGGCTGATCGAGGTCGCGAAGGACTTGCCGAGGAAGGGTCCGAGCGGAACGTACTCCCAGGCCTGGATGTCGCGGGCCGACCAGTCGTTGAGCAGCGTGACGCCGAAGACGTGCTCGGCGAAGGCGGCCGCCGGCACCGGCTGCCCGAGCCGGCTCGGGGTCCCGACGACGAAGCCCACCTCCGCCTCGATGTCCAGCCTCCGGCTCGGCCCGTACGTCGGGGCCTGCTCCTCGGGGGCTTTCCGCTGACCGCACGGCCGGACCACGTCGGTGCCCGAGACGACCACCGTGCCGGCGCGCCCGTGATAGCCCACCGGCAGGTGCCGCCAGTTCGGCATCAACGCCTCGCCGTCGGGTCGGAAGATCCGGCCGACGTTCGTGGCGTGCTCGATCGAGCAGTAGAAGTCCACGTAGTCGGCGACCTCGAACGGCAGGCGCAGGGTCGCCTCGTCGAGCGGGACGAGACGGGGAGAGCCGCCGAGGACGTCGACGACGCGCCGGCGGGTCGCGTCCCATGCCCGGCGTCCCTGAGCCATGAACGGGTTGAGCGTCGGTGCCCCGAACACCTCGTCGCCGAGGGCGTCGTACAGGTCGAGGACGGCGTCGCCGTACCGGACCCCCACGTGCGGTGCGCTGCCTGCACTGCTCACGATTCCGTAGGGCAGGTGGTCGATGCCGAAGCCGGTCACGCCGTGATCACTCCCAGTTCGACGAGGTCGTCGCGAGGCTCCGCGATGCTGCAGCTTCCGAACGAGGTGAACCAGCGTCGCGCGCGGGCCAGCCCGGCGGGGTCGAGGCCGGCGAGCAGCGCGGAGGGGGCCGTCTCCTCGAGCACGGCGACGACGTCCGCACCGTCGAGGCCGGCTCGGGTCGCCAGGAGCACGTTGAGGAAACCGTGATGGGTGATGCCGGCGGCGTCGACGTGGCGCAGTGCCCGATGCAGCCCGGCCGTGCACTTGAACGCCAGCTCCCGATCGAGCGCCGCCTCCAGGCAGGCGGCCAGCTCGGTCGGAGTGGGGACGGCGTCGGCATCGAGCCCGCCCGTGCGGAACTTGAGCCGGACCGCCCGTGCGGCGAGCTCGTCGAGGGCGGCGAGCCACCCGGCCGTCGGCTCGCCGCGGACGCGGGGCGGCTCGACGGACACGGCGGCCTCGCCGAGCTCCTCCGCGACGGCGTCGACGGCGGCCAGCACCCGGCCCGCGTTGTGCGCCAGGTCGGCCTCGTCACGCAGCGCGATCTCCAGGGCGGCCAGCGAAATCCCGGGGGCGCGAGCGGCCCAGCGGACCGCTCCCTCCACCGCGCCGGCACCGCCGCTGACCACCAGGGTGACCGCCACGGGCTGCTGCTCGGCCGGCACCAGGTCGCCCGGCACCAGGTCGTCCGGCATCAGGTCGCCCTGCACAAGGTCGCCCTGCACAAGGTCGCACAGTGCGGGCAGGGTGGCGTCGCTGACGACGAAGGTGCCGACCAGGTCGGCGTACGGGCTCCGGCGGTGTTCCCGGTGCTCGGCCAGTGCCCGTGGCAGCGGGAGGTCGCCCGGCGGAAAGATCGCGGCGTCGTCGACGAGTCGCGCGAGGAACTCCGGCGTCTCCACGTCTCGCACGCTAACGGTTCCGTGCGCGGGCGCCAACGTGGCAGGGTGGGCGCGTGGCCTACTACCGCTGCGTCGGCGACGTGCCGCGCACCCGACACACCGCCTTCCGCGACGAGCAGGGCGGGCTCCGGTACGAGGAGCTGATGGGCGAGGAGGGCTTCTCCTCCGACTCCTCGCTGCTCTACCACCGCGGGGTGCCGTCGGCGATCGTCGACAGTCGCGTGGGTGACCTGCCGGACCTGCGGACGACGCCCAACCATCCCCTGAAGCCGCGGCACCTCCGGCTCCAGGACCTGCCGGTCTCCGACTCGGACCTCGTGACCGGGCGCCGGTTGTTGCTCGGCAACGGCGACGTGCGGATCTCCTACGTCGCCGCCGACGCGCCCTCCCCGCTCTACCGGAACGCCCTGGGTGACGAGTGCGCGTTCGTCCAGGCCGGCACCGGCACCGTCGAGACGGTGTTCGGCACGGTCGCCTACCGGCCCGGCGACTATGTGGTGATCCCGCGGGCCACGACGCACCGCTGGGTGCCCTCGGACGTGGACGGAGAGGTCACCCGGCTCTACGTCGTCGACGCGAGCTCGCACATCGTGCCGCCCCGGCGGTACCTCTCGCGCTTCGGGCAGTTCCTCGAACACGCTCCCTACTGCGAGCGGGACCTGCACGCGCCCACGGAGCCGCTCCTCGTGGACGCGGCCGACGTCGACGTGCTCGTCAAGCACCGCGGGTCCGGCCCGTCCGGCGTGGTGGCGTCGGTGCTCACCTACGCGACCCATCCCTTCGACGTCGTCGGGTGGGACGGGTGCCTGTACCCGTACACCTTCAACGTCGAGGACTTCTGCCCGATCACCGGCAAGATCCACCAGCCGCCGCCGGTGCACCAGGTCTTCGAGGGCCACAACTTCGTGGTGTGCAACTTCCTGCCGCGCAAGGTCGACTACCACGAGGGCTCCATCCCGGTGCCGTACTACCACTCGAACGTCGACTCCGACGAGGTGATGTTCTACGTCGGCGGGGACTACGAGGCGCGCAAGGGGTCCGGGATCGGGATCGGCTCGGTGTCGCTGCACCCGGGCGGCTACGCCCACGGTCCCCAGCCGGCGGCCGTGGAGGCATCCATCGGCGTGGAGTTCTTCGACGAGACCGCCGTCATGGTCGACACCTTCCGGCCGCTCGAGCTCGGGGAGGCGGCGACCGAGGTCGAGGACCGGGCGTACGCCTGGACGTGGTCCGGCCGCGGGCCGCGAGCCGACTGATGCCGACCTGGCTCGCCTTCCAACGCGCGGTCAACGTCGGCTCCCGGAAGTACCCGATGGCCGAGCTGCGGAAGGCGCTCGTCGAGGCCGGCTACGGCGACGTCGAGACGTACATCCAAACGGGCAACATCCGCCTGACCTCTCCGATGCGCTCGCAGGCGAGGCTCGAGCGCGAGCTCGAGGAGCTCTTCGCCGCTGATCGGGGCTTCGAGGTCGAGACGGTCGCCATGCGGCCCGAGGAGCTGGCCCGCATCGCGGCCGATGCTGAGCAGCTGACCGCCGACGGGGAGCCGGGCTTCGGCCACTACGTCGAGCTGCTTCGCGGCGAGCCCTCGCCGGGCGATGTCGCGGTCATCGAGTCCCACGGCGGACGCGACCTCCCCGGCCAGCGCGCGGTCGTCCGGGGCCGCGCCGTCCACCTGCTCTACGACGTTCCCTTCCACCAGGCCAAGGGCCCCAACGCCGCCCTCAAACGCTCCCTCGGCGTCTCCACCAACCGCAACGTGAAGGTCATCCGCGCCCTCGCCTCCGCCTGGTGCTGACCGCCGAGTTGCCTGTCCTGGCCCGCCGAGTTGGCAACTCGCGCGGCCACAACCCGCAACTCGCGGGGCCACGGGGAGCAACTCGGCGGACGTTGACAGCGGTACTGTCACAGTCTTGGATGACGCCATGTACCCGGGGACGTGGGCGAGGGAGACGCCGGACAAGCCGGCACTGGTGATCGCGGAGACAGGGGAGCAGCGGACCTACGCCGAGCTCGACGAGCGCAGCCTGCGCCTCGCGCACGTGCTCGCCGATGCGGGCCTGCGCACCGGCGATGTGGTGGCCCTGATCAGCGACAACAGGCTCGAGACCTACGAGGTCTACTGGGCCGCGCTGCGCTCGGGTCTCTACCTCACGGCCGTCAACCATCACCTTGCGCCGAGCGAGGCGGACTACATCATCGAGGACTGCGACGCGAAGGCGCTGATCGTGTCGGGGGCCAAGGCCGACCTCGTCGGCGCGATGCGCACCGAGGTGCCGATCCGCCTGGCCTACGGGGGAGCGGTCGACGGCTTCGCGTCCTATGACGACGCGCTTGCCGGCGCGAGCACCGCACCGCTCGACGACCAGCCTCACGGCGACGACTTCCTCTACTCCAGCGGCACCACCGGGCGACCCAAGGGGATCAAGATGCCGCTGCTCGGCATCCAGGTCGACGAGCCCGGCTATCCCTACCCGGCGATCTTCGGCGCGCTCTACGGCTTCGGCCCCGACACCGTCTACCTCTCCCCGGCGCCGGTCTACCACGCCGCGCCGCTCCGCTTCATGGGTGCTGTCCACGTCGCCGGCGGCACCGTGGTGATGATGCGCGGGTTCGACGCCGAAGGCTTCCTCGCCGCCGTCGAGCGGTACGCCGTGACCCACACGCAGGTCGTGCCGACGATGTTCGTGAGGATGCTCAAGCTGCCGGAGGAGGTGCGTCGGCACTACGACCTCTCCAGCCTCCGGGTCGTGGTGCACGCGGCGGCCCCGTGTCCGGTCGACGTCAAGCGCCGGATGATCGACTGGCTGGGACCGATCGTCGAGGAGTACTACGCCAGCACCGAGGCCAACGGCGGCACGAAGATCAGCAGCGAGGAGTGGCTGGCTCATCCGGGCTCGGTCGGCAGGCCGTTGATCGGAGTGCCGAGGATCTGCGGCCCGGACGGCGCGGTGCTCGGCCCCGGCGAGGTCGGCACCATCTACTTCGAGCGCGACGAGCTGCCGTTCCGCTACCACAACGACCCCGAGAAGACCGCCGCCACCCAGCACCCGCAGCACCCCGGCTGGTCGACGGTCGGCGATCTCGGCTATCTCGACGAGGACGGCTGGCTGTTCCTCACCGACCGCACGGCGTTCATGATCATCAGCGGTGGCGTGAACATCTATCCCCAGGAGATCGAGGACCTCTTCACGCTGCACCCGCGGGTCACCGACATCGCCGTGATCGGCGTACCCGACGAGGAGATGGGGGAGCGCGTCGTCGCCTTCGTCGAGCCGGCCGACGACGGCGACGGGCTGGCCGAGGAGCTGCTCGCCTACGCGCGCGAGCGGATCGCGCGCTTCAAGATCCCCCGCGAGGTGATCGTCACCCACGACCTGCCGCGGACGCCGACCGGCAAGCTGGTCAAGGGCAGGCTGAAGGAGCGGTACGCCGCGGGGGCGCCCGCGTGAGCGATACAGGCCCGACCGCGCAGGACTTGCTCGTCGTCACCGCGCACGAGGGCGTGCTGACCCTGCGGCTCAACCGACCCGACCACCTCAACGCGCTGACCGGCCCGATGGTGGTCCGGCTGGTCGAGCACCTGCAGGCGGCGAGCAGCCGGGACGACGTGCGGGTCGTGCTGGTGACCGGCACCGGGGGCGCGTTCAGCGCCGGCGCCGACCTCGAGGGCGCCGACCCCGCAGCGGCTTACGACGCCTCGTCGGTCGACGGGGCCGCCCGGATGGTCGACGCCGTGCTCGGCTGCGACAAGCCGGTGGTGTGCGGTCTCAACGGCATCGCCGCCGGGGTGGGGATGTCGCTGGCGCTCGCGTGCGACCTGGTCGTCGGGAAGGAGTCGGCGGCGCTCACGCTGGCCTTCAGCAGGATCGGCCTGATGCCGGACGGGGGCGCCACGGCGACCGTCGCCGCGTCGGTCGGACGCGCCCGCGCGATGCGGATGGCGTTGCTCTCCGAAATGCTCTCCGCCCGGGAAGCCCTCGACGCCGGCCTCATCGCCCGCGTGCTGCCCGACGAGGAGTACGACGCCGGGCTCGCGGGCCTGCTCCGCCGGCTGGCCGACGGGCCGCCGCTCGCCTACGCCGCGACGAAGAGAGCGATCAACGCCGCCACGCTGAGCGACCTCCCGGAGGCGCACGCCCGCGAGCTGAGCGGTCAGGCGGTGCTGTTGCGGACCGCCGACGTCACCGAGGGGATGCGCGCGTTCCTCGAGCGCCGGCGCCCCCGGTTCACCGGATCGTGATGCCGGCCGATCGCATCTCGAGGAGTGCTCGCTCGGTGGTCTCCTCGGCCACGCCCGCGCACAGCTCGAGAAGCACGTTCGTGGCGAAACCCGCGCTCACCGAGTCCAGAGCGGTCGCACGCACGCAGTGGTCGGTGGCGATGCCGCACACGTCCACGGTGTCGACGCCGCGTGAGCGCAGCCAGTCGGCGAGGCCCGTGCCGTCGGGGGTCGTGCCCTCGAAGCCGGAGTAGGCGGCTTGGTGCTCGCCCTTGCAGAACACCGCGTCGAACGGCTGCGGATCGAGGTTGGGATGGAACGCAGCGCCGTCGCTGTCAGCGCGGCAGTGCACCGGCCAGGTCGTCACGTAGTCCGGCTCGGAGGACCAGTGGCCGCCCGGATCGACATGGTGGTCGCGGGTCGCCACGACGACGTCGTACGGGGGCGCCTCGGGGTCCTGACGTGTCCAGTGCCGGAGCATCTCGGAGATGTCCGCCGCGACCCGGGCCCCTCCCGAGACGGGCAGCGCGCCGCCCTCGCAGAAGTCGTTCTGCACGTCGACGACCACCAGCGCGCGCCCCATTGCTCGGACGTTACCCGGCGCGGGCCGATGTTTGAATGTCGGCCGTGACCCCGACCCCGAGGCCCACCACCCGCCGGGTCGTGCTGCACGTCGGCGCACCCAAGAGCGGGACGACGTACCTGCAGTCGCGCCTGCAGGGTGGTGCGCGCAGCCTTGCCAGGGCCGGCGTGCACGTGCCTCAGCCGCGGCGTTGGGAGCGGTGGAACGGCGAACCGTCCTTCCGGGCGGCGCTGGACCTTCTCGGCGAGGACTGGGGCGGCCCGCCCGGCCATGCCGAGGGCGCGTGGGACCGCCTGGTTGCGGGCCTCCGCCCGGGCACCACCGTGATCAGCCACGAGCTGCTCGCCGGCGCGCCCGACGACGCCGTACGCCGGGCGCGCGCCGACCTCGCCGACTGCGATGTCCACGTCGTCTTCAGCGCCCGCGACCTCGGCCGGGCCCTCCCGGCGGCCTGGCAGGAGAGCGTGAAGCAGGGCCGCCCCTGGAAGTACGCGCGGTTCCTCGCGCGCGCCCAGGAGGGCCGCGTGTGGTTCATGCGGGCGCTCGACTTCCCGGCCGTCCTCGAGCGCTGGGGGGCCGGCCTTCCGCGGGAGAATCTCCATCTCGTCGTCGTCCCGGACCGGGGCGCGCCGCGAGATCTCCTGTGGGAGCGGTTCTGCGCCGTGCTCGGGGTCCCTCCCGAGCTGGCGCCGGTCCCACCGGACGTGCGCGGCAACCCGTCCCTCGGCGTTCCGGAGGTGCAGTTGCTGCGCCTGCTCAACCGACGTGCCGGCGGCTCCGCCCACCGCGACCCCGAGCGGCAGTACCTGCTCACCGACCTCGTGGCCGAAGGGGCACTGGCCCGCCGGTCCTCCCCACGCGTGGTGCTGCCCCCCGACCAGCTGCCCTGGGTCGAGGAGCGCGCGACCGCCTGGGCGGACTGGGCACGTCGCGCGGGGATCGACGTCGTCGGAGACCTTGACGAGCTGCGGCCCGTGTCGGCCGGGCCGTGGGTGGACCCCGACCGGCTTCGTGCTCGCAAGGCGCTCGACGCCTCGCTCGATGCGCTGGAGGTGCTGGTGGAGGAGGCCCTGGCGCGCAAGCTGCCGCTGGGCACCCGGCTGCGCCGACGCGCGGAGCGCACGCTCCAGGCGCGCTGAGGTCATCCGGGCAGGGCTCAGGCGGGTGCGGTGACGAGCTCGGTCGGGATCACCGGATCGCCCTTGAGCAGCGCTCGTGCCCGCAGCGGCAGCTCGCCCACCGAGCGCGCGTGCCGCTCACGCGCCGCCGCGAGCGGCTCCGCGCCGACCACCTCGCCGCCGCGCACCAGGGGCACCAACAAGGGACGGTCGGTCCCGTCGCCCGCGTCGCCGCGAGCGCCCGCCTCGCCGGCGACCACCACCTCGGCCACCGCCACACCGTCCTGCACCCGGCGCCGCGCGTCCTTGCGGCCGCCCAGGGAGACCTTGTCCTTGCTGCGCTTGGCCACATCCACCCAGCTGCCGTCGTCCCGCTGGTGGGCGACCAGCTTGTAGACGAACCCACAGGTGGGGTGACCGCTGCCGGTGACGAGCTGGGTGCCGACGCCGTAGCTGTCCACCGGCGCCGCGGCGAGCCCCGCGATCGCGTACTCGTCGAGGTCGGAGGTCACCACGATGTGGGTGCCGGTGGCGCCCAGGCCGTCGAGCTCGGCGCGCACCCGCTCCGCGAGGAGACCGAGGTCGCCGGAGTCGAGCCGCACCGCGCCGAGCTCCGTCCCTGCCACCTCGACGGCGAGCCGCACGGCCGCCTCCACGTCGTAGGTGTCGACCAGCAGCGTGGTGTCGTTGCCGAGCGAGACGACCTGGGCGCGGAACGCGTCCGCCTCGGTGTCGTGGAGCAGCGTGAAGGAGTGCGCGCTGGTCCCGGTCGTCGGGATACCGTGCCGCCGGCCGGCGGCCAGGTTGGAGGTCGCGGCGAACCCGGCGACGTACGCCGCTCGAGCGCACGCGACGGCCGCCTCCTCGTGGGTACGCCGCGACCCCATCTCGATGCACGGGCGGTCGCCCGCGGCGCTGGTCATCCGCGACGCCGCCGACGCGATGGCGGAGTCGTGGTTGAGGATCGACAGCGCGAGGGTCTCCAGCAGGACGGCCTCGGCGAACGTCGACTCGACCACGAGGACCGGGGAGTGCGGGAAGTACGCCTCGCCCTCGGCGTAGCCCCACACGTCCCCGGAGAAGCGGTACGACGCCAGGAAGTCCAGCGTGCGCTCGTCGACCACGTGCGCCGTGCGCAGCCAGCCGATCTCCTCGGGGCCGAAGCGGAAGTCGACGAGAGCCTCGAGCAGCCGACCGGTGCCCGCGACCACGCCGTACCGGCGCCCCCCTGGCAGCCGCCGCGCGAACATCTCGAAGACCGACCGGCGCTCGGCGGCGCCGGACTCCAACGCGGCCTGCACCATGGTGAGCTCGTAGTGGTCGGTCAGCAGCGCCGTCGACGTCCCCGGGGTGGTCACGCGGGCAGACTACGCAGCGCCGCCGGCGTCGACCGCTCCCTCTAGGCTGGTCGGCATGTCCACGAGTCCCGCCGAGCTCGACGAGCCCCGGCTCGACGACCTGACGCTGCTCGCGAAGCCGTGGGTGACGATCGTGTGGAACGACCCGGTGAACCTCATGTCCTACGTGACGTTCGTGTTCCAGAAGTACTTCGGCTACGGCCGCGCGAAGGCGGAGAAGCTGATGCTCGAGGTCCATCGCGACGGCCGGTCGGTGGTGTCCTCGGGCAGCCGCGAGGAGATGGAGCGCGACGTGCAGGCGATGCACGAGTACGGCCTCTGGGCGACCCTCGAGCAACAGTCATGACCGACGCCGGGTTCCACCGCCATCGCCGCAGCGGCCGCTGCCTGGCGACGTTCGCCGCGGTCGAGGGCGACCTGCTGCGCTCGCTGGCCGGTCAGCTGGTGGAGCTGCTGCGCAACGGCGAGGCGCAGCCGGGAGCGGTCGACCCCTTCGAGGCGCTGCTGGACTTCTCCGGGCCGACCACGGTCCCCGAGGACCCGGTCCTGCAGCGACTCCTGCCCACCGCCTACCTCGACGACGACGATGCCGCCGCCGACTTCCGTCGGTTCACCGAGCGCACCCTGCGCAGCGGCAAGGCGGACGCGGCGGGGCTGGTGATCGACACCCTCGAGGAGGCCGGGCTTCCCGACGAGCCGGTCGAGGGACTCTTCGTCGACGTGGAGCTCGACGAGGCGGAGGCGCTGACCTGGCTGCGCTGCCTCACCGACATGCGCCTCGCGCTCGCCACCCGGCTCGGCATCGAGGACGACGAGGACGCCGAGGCGTTCGACGAGCTCGCCGAGGACGATCCGCGCACCGCGGTCCACGCGATCTACCAGTGGCTGGGGTTCCTCCAGGAGACCCTGGTGGAGGCCGTGCAGGGCTGAGGGCGCTTCCTCGCCGGTGACGTGCCTCACCGCCCGCCTCCTGGGCGTACGCCGGGCGCCGCGGCGGGCTCCCCTACCCTGGGGCCGTGCTCACGATCCGGCAGGACCTCGTCGATCAGATCGTCGCGCATGCCCGGCGCGACCACCCCGACGAGGCGTGCGGCATCGTCGCGGGCCCCGAGGGGACCGACCGGCCCGAGCGGTTCGTGCCGATGGTGAACGCCGCGGGCAGCCCCACGTTCTACGAGTTCGACTCCACCGAGCTGCTCGCCCTCTACAAGGAGATGTGGGCAGCCGACGAGGAGCCGGTGGTGATCTACCACTCGCACACCGCCACCGAGGCCTATCCGAGCCGCACCGACATCGGGCTCGCGAACGAGCCCGGAGCCCATTACGTCCTGGTGTCGACCCGGGAGCACGGGAATAGCGAGGGCCCGGTGGAGTTCAGGTCCTACAGAATCGTCGACGGTGTCGTGACGGAGGAGGAGGTCGCCATCGCGACCGACGAGCTCGCCGACGCGCCCCGTGCCACCACCGAGGAGAGCTGACATGGCCATCGAGGTCCGTATCCCGACCATCCTGCGCACCTACACCGGCGGGGAGAAGGCTGTCGACGGGTCCGGTGAGACGCTGGCCGGCCTCATCGACGACCTGGAGACGAACCACCCCGGCATCAAGGACCGGCTGGTGGAGGACAAGAACGGCGCGGTGGACCTGCGGCGCTTCGTCAACGTCTACGTCAACGACGAGGACGTCCGCTTCACCGGCTCCCTCGACACAGCGCTCAGCGACGGCGACCAGGTGGTCATCCTCCCGGCCGTCGCCGGCGGCTGCTGAAGACCGAGCTGACCGACCGATGACCGCCGAGCCCGGCGCCAAGCGCACGTTCGTCCTCGTCGACGGCGAGAACATCGACGCGACGCTCGGCACGGCGCTGCTCGGTCGGCGACCGCACCCCGAGGAGCGGCCGCGCTGGGAGCGGGTCACGGCGTACGCGCGCGAGCTGTGGGGCCAGCCCGTCACCGGCCTGTTCTTCCTCAACGCCTCCAGCGGCCAGCTCCCCGGGCCGTTCGTGCAAGCGCTGCTGGCGATGGACTACCGGCCGGTGCCGCTGGCCGGCCGCGGCGACGAGAAGGTCGTCGACGTCGGCATCCAGCGCACACGCGACCCACTCGCCGACCGCGACGACGACGTGCTGCTGGTCAGCCACGACGCCGACTTCGTCGAGCACATGAGCCGCATCCTCGGGGGCGAGCGCCGCGTCGGCCTCATCGCGCTGCGCGAGTACGCCAGCGCCCAGTACGCCGCACTCGACATCCGCCTGCACGACCTGGAGTACGACGTGGGCGCCTTCAACGAGCCGCTGCCCCGGGTCCGCATCATCCCGCTGGACGAGTTCGACCCGACCACGTTCCTGCGTTGACCCGAGGACTCCCATGCGCTTCGACTCGCTGATCGACACTGTCGGCGGCACCCCGCTGGTCGGGCTGCCCCGCCTCTCCCCGGGGGAGCAGCCCGACGGCACCCGGGTCCGTGTGTGGGCCAAACTCGAGGACCAGAACCCGACCGGCTCGATCAAGGACCGCGCCGCGCTCTTCATGGTCGACGCCGCGGAGCGCGACGGCACGTTGCGACCCGGATGCACGATCCTCGAGCCGACGAGCGGCAACACCGGCATCTCGCTGGCGATGGCGGCGAAGCTGCGCGGCTACCGGCTCGTCTGCGTGATGCCGGAGAACACCTCCGAGGAGCGGCGCCAGCTGCTGCGGATGTGGGGGGCCGAGATCGTCTCCAGTCCCGCCGCCGGCGGCTCCAACGAGGCGGTCCGCGTGGCCAAGCGCATCGCCGAGGAGCACCCCGACTGGGTGATGCTCTACCAGTACGGCAACCCGGCCAACGCGCTCGCGCACTACGAGGGAACGGGTCCCGAGATCCTCGCCGACCTGCCCGAGGTCACGCACTTCGTCGCCGGGCTCGGCACCACCGGCACGCTGATGGGCACCGGCCGGTTCTTCCGCGAGCACAAGCCGGACGTGCGCATCGTCGCCGCCGAGCCGCGGTACGGCGAGCTGGTCTACGGCCTGCGCAACCTCGACGAGGGCTTCGTTCCCGAGCTCTACGACGCG
>JBQCCW010000126.1:0-6205 GCA_051961835.1 Marmoricola sp.
GGTGTGGGACTATCCACGCCCTCCGGCCGTGGAGGTGTCCCACGAGCGGGTGCAGGTACGCTTCGTCGGCCAGCTCGTCGGCGAGAGTCGCAGGTGCCTGCGTGTGTTGGAGACCAGCCATCCGCCCGTCTACTACGTCCCTGCTGACGCCGTCGCGGGCGGCGTACTGAGGCCCGTGCCGGGGACGACGTGGTGCGAGTTCAAAGGGTCGGCGTCGTACTTCGACGTGGTGGCTCCGAGTGGACGCGTGATGCCCCGCGCCGCCTGGCACTACCCCGACCCGGCAGCGGGCTACGAGGAGCTGGCCGGCCACGTCGCCTTCTATCCCGGGCGGATGGATCGCTGCACCGTCGACGGCGAGACCGTCGTGGCGCAGGAGGGCGACTTCTACGGCGGCTGGATCACCAGCACGGTGACCGGGCCGTTCAAGGGAGGGCCGGGGACGACGGGCTGGTAGGGGCCGCCCGAGAGCCGTACCGCCTGCACCGTGCCGGTGAGCGTCGGACATCCTGGCGCCATGGGCTCCCCGCCGATCGTCCTGATCTCGCCTGCGATGGCGATCGGTTCGGGCTACTACCGCCCACTGGTGGAGGAGTTCGAGCGGCGGGGTTGGCAAGCGCGGGCGCTGAGCCGGCGCGGGTTCGAGCCCGACCAGCCAGGTGCCAGCCGGCGCCACGACTGGTCCTACGACGACGAGATCGGCGACATGGCACGCGCCGTCGCCGCTGCCCGCGCCGAAGATCCGAGCCGGCCGGTCGTGCTCCTCGGTCACAGCCTGGGCGGCCAGGTCGCGGCGGGGCACGAGCTGAACCGATCCTCGGTGGACGGCCTCGTCATGGTCGGCAGCGCCATCCCGTTCTTCCGTCGCTACCCGTACGGCGGGCTGCACCTGGCCGTGATGGCCGGTCTCATCGTGCCGGTGACGACGGCCGCGCTCGGTCACGTTCCGCGGCCGGCGTTCGGCGGCCCTGGAGCCCGGACGCTGATGCGCGAGTGGGCCCGCATGGTGCTGACAGGCCGACCGCCGTTTCCCACCGAGCGGCCGGTGACGACGCCGTCCCTGCTCATCAGCCTGGAGGACGACCGACTGGCTCCGCCGGGGACCGTCGATGCCTTCGCCGACCGGTTCTTCGCCCCGGAGGCGGTGACCCGCTGGCACTACACCCACGACGAGGTGCCGGACGGCGGATCGAACGACCACATCGCGTGGGTCCGCACTCCCGGACCCGTGGTCGACCGCACTCTCGGTTGGTGGGGCGTCCTGGGCCCTCGCTAAGGCAGCATCGCGACAGCGTCGACGCGGACGGGCCGTGACGATGTGGGCTTGAGGACGAGCGTGCCGGTGTAGTGATGAGGGTTCGACAGGATCTCGACGACGCGACGGGTCCGAGTTGCCGCGAACGTCAGGGTGCCGAGCCGGTGTCCGCCGAGAAGTGCCACCGCCGTGCCGGCGTGCGGCGCACGCACCTCCCAGACCCGGACCTCGCCGTGCAGACCGAGCGTCACGTGCAGCCCGTCGTGGGTGCCTTGCACCCGCGTGTAGCCGCCACCCAGCGCGCCCGCGAGCTTGACCGTCGCCCGGGTTCCGGTCGCTCGGAGCGAACCGTCGTCCAGGGGAGCGGTCGAGCAGCGCGCGGCCGACCAGCGACTGATGTTGCCGGCACGGTCGCGCGCCCGGAAGGAGAAGCACGCGGTCGTTCCCGATGACACCCGTCGGCTCACCTTCGTCGCCATGGTGAGCATCTTGTAGGGCTTCCAGCGCCCCAGCGCCCGTCCGGGACCAGCGACCCGGGAGCGCACGTCGTACCACGAGATCAGGCTCCGATCGGTCGCCCCGTACCGGTACGTCACCGTGCCGCCCAGCGAGGGAAGCGTGCTCGGAGAGCCTTGGGCGGCGCGCAGCGTGGGCGCCGTGGTGTCGGGCGGGCTGACCGGCGGAGTCGGCGGCACCGGATCTGTCGTCGTCGGCGGCGTCTGGACCCAGCCAAGATCGACGTACCGAGGGAGGCTCGCCGAGTCGGCGTACACCAAGGAGTGGGACCCGTCGTCGTTGACCGCAAAGTCGATGCCTGGCGGCGTGTTGTTGCCGCGCAGGTTGCCGTACGCGCGCTGAGCGTGCGCAGCGGTCAGGTCCGCGACGTGGAGCAGGATCTGTGAATAGCTCTTGCCGGGCACCGGCGTCGAGGTGGTCCAGGCGTAGAAGTCGCCGCCCAGCTGGCCCTGTTGACTCGGAACCGGCCACGGCTCGACGACGCCGTCGAGGTCGACGACGTACGTCGTACCGCCGCACTCGACCTTCGCCCAGCGACCGCGCACGTCGTCGAGCCACGCGCGGTTGGCGCCGCACGGCATCGGCAGCGGCACCGTGCTCGCCTTGGTCGCATCGCTCAGGGAGTGACCGACGAGCGCATCTGTGACGGCGGTCGAGTCCCCGCCGGAATCGGTCCGCTGCAGAGACCACTTCCAGTCGCCATCGATCACGATGTTGCGCTGGTCGCTCCAGGTCTCGATGACCGCCCCGGTGCGTGCGTCCTCGAGCTGCAAGGGCGCTCCGCTGCCTGGCAGGCGGCGAACCAGGTAGCGCCCGCCGTGGGCCAGGATCATGTAGCCGTAGCCCACCGGCACGTGGCGACTTCCGCCCGGCCACGAGACCAGGTAGTCCATCGAGGACGCTGGCTCGTCATCGACCCGCGTGACCACGGTGCCGCCCGCCTCGTCGAAGGTCTCCGAAGCGTGGAAGTAGGACACGTCCTGATGATTCGCAGCGGGCGAGAGGTGCTGCCAGTCGGCGCCCGGCGTGATCGTGCTTCTGAGGAGCTCGGTCTGGCCCTGCCACGAGGCGTAGACGGAGCTGCCGTCGAGCGTGACGGCGTCGACGGGTACGTCGAGCAGCGGCACCGCAGTCAGTGTTCGGACCGAGGGCGGCGTGCCGGGCGAGACGACGACGACATGCCGCACGGTGTCACCCGAGCGCAGGGCTGCGATGCGTCCGTCGCTCATCGGCGTGATGCCCTCGAACCCGTCGGCGATCGTCGCACCGACAGCACCGTCGTCGTCGACGGCATGGAGCTCGAGGTCCGTAGAGCCACCCGTGTCGGTCAACAGCAGCTCCGCCAGGCCGTCACCCAGGGGATACAACCCGCGGTCGTGGTAGTCGGTCGGGATTCCGAAGGAGCCAGTGGTGCTGCCGGCGCGCTGCCGCCAGCTCACCGCGTAGTGCTCCCCGCCGTCGCTGGCCTTCTTCCAGAAGTACAACCGATGTGCGGTCACCGCCTTCAGTGGCGTCTCGCCACCGAAGAAGGTGTCGGCCAGCTCGGTGACTGCCCCGGTTGCGGTGTCGATCGCGTAGGAACCGAAGGCATCGTTGACGAACGCAGTCTCCTCATCGCCGCCCACCCAGCCGACCTCGCCGCGGCCGTTCTCCCCGACGGGGCCGGCCACCCGGACGACCGTGCCGTCAGCCCGGACGATGTCCATTGGCACGCGCTGGCTCGTCGCGTCGCGCTCATCCGCCTTGCCCGCGACCAGAGCCCAACGGTCCCCGGCGCGGACCACGTCGGTGTACCCGTCGAGGTGGACCTGGGACAGCACAGCGCCGGTCTCGACGGCAGTCACGGTCCACAAGCCGGGACCGGAGCCCGATCCGACCGCCACGTCGACCACCGCGTCGTTGACCAAGCGGGGCTGGTTCGAGCTGCCGCCCTTGCTCAGCGGCACGGTGCGGACGGTCGCGCCGTCCGAGACCCGCACGATCGCGAGAGCAGGGTCGGCCCTCTCGTCATACTGTTCAACGCCGTGCTCGACATAGTCGGGGGAGGCGCTTTCCAGGACACCGCCACGGACCCCGGTGTCCGGGCGCTGCGAGAGCAGCGTGCACGCCGCGACGTCGGATCCCGAGGTGGTCGCCGCGACGCCCCCGTGCGCCGTGCACAACGTTGCCGCGAACATCCCGAGCACCGGCATCCACGCGCGACGCATCTTCATCAAGCCCCCCGAGTTCGACATGAGCCCGGAGAGTGTAGGCAGGACATTCGGCGGCTCGGAGCCGTTTGGAAGCGACGCAGGGTGACCTGAGCCACTGTTGTGCAGATCATCCGGGCTCGCGACGCCGGGCTGGGCGGCGGCTAGACCGACCCGCGGGCCTCCGCCGGCCGAGTTGCGAGCGGCGACCGTTGCGCGAACGCTCCCCGGAGCCCGGAGCGGAAATACCGGCACGTTCCCGACGAGGTCGTTGACAGTGATCGGGGTCACCCGTAGCGTTCGCATAGACGAATGGCGTTCACAAATATGAACGCCCCTTTTCCTCCAGGAGACCTCTGATGGCCCCTCGATCTCTCCGCACCCTCTCTCTCTTCGCCGCGGCTCCGTTGGCCGCCGCGCTCGCGCTGTCGGGCTGTGGCTCCAGCTCCGACGGCGGGGACAGCGCCAAGGCGAACTCCTCGGCCCCGCTCTACAAGGACCTGCCCAGCAACATCCAGAAGGCGGGCACGATCCAGATCGGCTCGTCGGTCGACTACCCGCCGTTCGAGTACTACGCCGAGGACGGCAAGACGCTCAAGGGCTTCGAGGTCGAGCTCGCCAACAAGCTCGAGAAGGAGCTCGGCGTCACCTTCACCTGGAACAACGCCAGCTTCGACACCCTGCTGCCGGCGCTGGCCTCGAACCGTTACGACATCGTCTACGGCGCCACCAACGACACGGCCGAGCGCGAGAAGGACTACGACTTCGTCTACTACCTGCAGTCCTCGCAGGGCTTCGTGGTCGCGGCGGGCAACCCGTCCGGGATCAAGACCGAGTCCGACCTCTGCGGCAAGTCCGTCGCCGCGGTCCGCGGCGGCATCCAGGTCGACGTGCTCGGTGCGATCTCCGACAACTGCGTGAAGTCGGGAGCGAAGAAGCTGAACATCCTCACCTTCGACGGCAACGCCCAGGAGCAGCTGGCGGTGCGTCAGGGCCGCGCCGACGCGCTGATCGAGAACTTCCCGACCGCGGCGGCGTTCGCCTCCGAGAGCGACGGCAAGCTCGAGCTGGTGCCCGGTCTGCAGGCGCAGCGGCAGTTCTTCGGCATGGTGCTCCCCAAGAGCAGCACCCAGCTGCGCGACGCGCTCGTCAAGGCCTGGCAGGGGATCATCGACGACGGCTCTTACGGCGAGATCCTGAAGAAGTGGAACCTCGATGACATCGCGGTGAAGAAGGCCGGGGTGAACGCGGTCGCGTCAGGCGCCAAGGCATGAGGCCGACGATGACCAGGCCCACCGACTCGTTCGAGCCCTCAGACCGGCAGGAGCACGCCATGGCTGACGCCCAGGCAGCCGCCTCGGCACCCGCCGCGGGCTCCTCGGCGGGCTCGTCGGTGCACGGCGAAGACCTGGTCGTGGTGCCCCTGCGGCACCCCGGCCGGTGGGTCCTGGCAGTCGCCGTCCTGGTCGTCATCGGGTTCGTCGGTCGCGCGTTCGTCCGGGCCGACATCGACTACGCGGTGATGTTCAAGTACCTCACCGCCGAGATCATCGTCGAGGGCGTCGTCAACACCCTCAAGCTGCTCTTCTTGTCGATGGCGATGGGCCTGGTCCTCGGAGTCTCCGCAGCGGTGATGAAGCAGTCCGGCAACCCCGTGCTGCGCTGGGTCGCCGGCGGGTACACCTGGCTCTTCCGCGGCACCCCGCTGCTGGTCCAGCTGCTGATCTGGTTCAACCTGTCGATCATCTTCAAGTCGTTCACGATCCCGGGCCTCTACTCGGTGCCGATGAACACGCTGATGACCCCGTTCGTGGCGGCCCTGCTCGGCCTGGGCGTCAACGAGGGCGCCTACATCGCCGAGATCGTGCGCGGCGGCCTGCTCTCGATTGGCAACGGTCAGCGGGAGGCGGCGGCCGCCATCGGGATGACGCCGGGCCGCACGATGCGCCGGATCATCCTTCCCCAGGCGATGCGGGTGATCGTGCCGCCGCTCGGCAACGAGTTCATCGCCCTGCTCAAGTACACCTCGCTGGCCTACGCGATCTCCTACAGCGAGCTGCTGCACTCGGCCAACAAGGTCTACACGAGCAACTTCAAGGTGATCGAGCTGCTGTTCACCGCCTCCATCTGGTACATCGCGCTGACCACGCTGTTCACGCTGGTGCAGCAGGTCATCGAGCGCCGACTCGGCCGGAGCGTCAACCAGGCGCGTCCGGCGTTCCGCAGCCGCCTCGGCCGCAACCTC
>JBQCCW010000127.1:0-7425 GCA_051961835.1 Marmoricola sp.
CTTTTCACGAGGATCGGCCGGCGGACGGGAAGTGAGCGGACATGGTGGGCGAGGTCGACCAGCAGCGACTGATGATCAAGGTCGCGCGGCTCTACCACACCCACGGGATGCGGCAGACCGACATCGCACGCCGACTGCGCATCTCACAGTCGCGGGTGTCGCGTTTGCTGAGCCAGGCGGAGGAGGCGCGCATCGTGCGAACCGTTGTCGCGGTGCCCCCCCACATCCACGCCTCCCTCGAGGAGGAGGTCGAGCAGAGATACGGCGTGGGCGACGTCCATGTGATCGAGGCGGTGACCGACGACGGCGAGGAGCTGAACCGCGACCTTGCGCACTCGATGGCGACCATCCTTCAAGACGTTGTGCTGGATGCCCCAGTCATCGGCTTCACGTCGTGGAGCAAGACCGTTCGGATGATGGTCGACGCCCTGCAGCCCCTCCGCACGCGGACGGAGTCGGTCGTCGAAATGCTCGGCGACCTAGGACCGCCTGCTCTTCAGCACGACGCTGCTCGGTCGACCCAGCGGCTCGCGTCACTCACAGGCGGCGAGCCGGTCTTCCTGAGGACCCCCGGGGTGGTTCCCTCCTCGGACGTCAAGGACCTCTTACTGTCGCGAGACGCCCACGCCCGCCAGGCGCTCCAGATGCTTGACCACATGGATCTCGCGCTCGTCGGGATCGGCGCCGCGCAGATCGACCCAGTTCTGCGGCCCGGCGACAACTTCTTCACCGAGGAGCAGTTCGAGCGGGCGCGGGCGCTGGGCGCTGTCGGCGAGGTCTGTCTGCACTTCATCGACGATCGCGGGCGTCCCATCCAGAGCGACTTGGAGGACCTCGTGATCGGGGTCTCGCGCACACAGCTTCGCGAAGCAAAGAGCCGGTGGGCGGTGGCCGGAGGTGTCCGCAAGCGGGCTGCTGTGCGCGCCGCTCTGGCGGGCGGCTGGGTCGACACGCTCGTCACCGACGCAGCGACTGCGGAATACCTGGTCTCCTCGTCGTCCTCTCCCTCGCCGCTCGAGGCGGCGAAGGCGTGAGGCTCGCTGGTCGCAGCCGCTTCCACCTCCCGCAACAATTGCTCACATCGATCCCCTCGGTCCTCAAGACGGGTGGTAAGGCGGCGCCCTAAGCGTGCCTGAGCGTCGTCAGCACCTGGGTGGGCCTGTTCGGGTCAAAGGACCTTGTCGGGAGAAGCGTCCGCGAGTCGCTTGAATCCGAACGAGCCGGCCTAGAGGCAGTACATGTATGCCACCGCTTCCAGCCGAAACGGCCTCCCCAGTCCTCGCGACCCTCTCCGCGCGCTTGGAGATGCCACCGTCGATCAGATCGCCCTGCGGAGGTCCACCAACGCGGGGACGGAGCTGTCCGGCGTTCACGGGGCCCCGTTGAGAACTCGCCGGCCGTCACGTTCACCGACGTGGCATCGGGATGCCGGCCGGTGAGGGCCTGCACGCCTCGCGCGGATGAGCGCCGGAGACGACGCCGACCATCCGGGCAGCAAGGTGTCGGCGGACCTATGCTGGGTTGGCATGGGATGCCTTCCGGACGGGCCGCGCGGCACGCCAGAGGCCGGAAGACGAACTGCTGGTCAGGCCCTGTTTCCCGGTCCTGACCAGCAGTTCGATCGGTGGAGCTGAGGGGACTCGAACCCCTGACCCTCTGCATGCCATGCAGATGCGCTACCAGCTGCGCCACAGCCCCAGTGCTCGTGCGGAAGGACCGCGTCGAACGGATGGAATCCTAGCCAACGCCGCCGACGATCACGAAATCGGGGTGGGCGCGACGCGGTTCCATGCCTCCAGTCGCCACCGTGGCGCACCGGACTCGGGGTCGGGTCCCTCGTCGTGCAGGACCGCCCAGCCGCCGTTCACCAGTCCACGCACCGTGCGCACCGCGCTCGGCGGCCAGTCCAGCAGAGCACCGGCGGCGACCCGTGCCGCGGCGCCGTGCATCACCGCGACGCCGAGGGCGCCCTCGGGGACCGACGCGGCGAGCTCGCGCAGGGCCGGCAGGACCCGGGCCACGACCTCGTCCCGGCTCTCGGCTCCGGCCACGACTGGCCGCTCCTCCCCCGCACGCCAGGCCGCGTACTCCGCCGGGTAGGAGGCGGCGAACTCCTCGTGCGTCATGCCGGCGCGCACCCCCACGTCGAACTCGCGCAAGCGGGGATCGAGGACGGCGCTGAGCCCCGTCGCCTGCTCGACGTAGGCCGCGGTGTCCCGGGCACGCGCCAGGTCGCTCGACCACAGCACGGCCGGGGAGAGCGTCGCGAGTGCCTGCGCGGCGGCGGCGGACTGCCGGTGCCCGACCTCGTCGAGCGGCACATCGGTGTGCCCCTGCATCCGCTCCTCGGTGTTCCAGGCGGTGCGACCGTGACGGAGCAGGACGAGCCGCCGCGGAGGGACGCTCAGGACTCGCCCCTCCCGGACACGACGTCCTCCGGCAGCGGGATCGTCGGGCAGTCGCGCCACAGCCGCTCGAGCGCGTAGAAGGCACGCTCCTCGGTGTGCTGCACGTGCACCACGATGTCGCCGTAGTCGATGAGCACCCACCGGCCGTCGCGCTCGCCCTCGCGCCGGATCGGCTTGGCGCCCGCCTCGCGGAGCTTGTCCTCGACCTCGTCGACGATCGCCTTGACCTGCCGGTCGTTCGTCGCCGAGCACAGCACGAACGCGTCGGTGATCACGAGCTGCTCGGAGACGTCGAAGGCCACGATGTCCTCGGCCAGCTTGTCCGCGGCGGCGCGGGCGGCGACGTCCACCAGCTCCCGTGGGCGGTCGGCGATGGTCATGCGTTGTCCCCTCGGTAGAGATCGTGCTTCGCGATGTACTGCACCACGCCGTCCGGCACGAGGTACCACACCGGCTCGTCGCGCGCGCGCCGCTTGCGGCACTCGGTCGAGCTGATCGCCAGCGCCGGGATCTCGAGCAGCGTCACCCGGTCGGGCGGGATCCCGTCGAGCCCGATCTCGGAGATCGGGTAGCCGGGCCGGGTGCAGCCGACGAAGTGCGCGAGCGCGAACAGCTCGCCGGCATCCCGCCAGGTGAAGATGTCGTTCAGGGCGTCCGCACCGGTGATGAAGAAGAGGTCGGCGTCGGGGTGCACGCCGGCCAGATCGCGCAGCGTGTCGATCGTGTACGTCGGACCGCCGCGGTCGATGTCCACCCGGGAGACGGTGAACCGAGGGTTCGACGCGGTGGCGATCACGGTCATCAGGTAGCGGTGCTCGGCAGCCGAGACCTGACGGTCCGCCTTCTGCCAGGGTTGGCCGGTCGGCACGAACACGACCTCGTCGAGGTCGAACTCCGCCTGCACCTCGCTCGCGGCGACCAGGTGCCCGTGGTGGATGGGGTCGAAGGTGCCGCCCATCACCCCCACGCGACGCTGCGCCATGACCGACACGCGCCTCAGCTGTGCTCGCGGCCCCCGCCGAACGACAGCATCGCGAGCACGAGGAACAGCCAGATCCCCAGGATGACGGCACCGATGATCCACGGGCGGGCGCCGGCGCCGGACTCCGCGAGCGGGATGAGCAACGAGGTCATGGGGAGCAGGATATCGGCCCGCCGGCGCGTTGCGGTCACCGGATCGCGAGTCCGAGCCCCTCGAGCATCGCCCAGAAGAACAGGGTCCGGCCGATCAGCCCGGCGAAGAAGAACACGAAGACGTTCATCCGCAGCGTGCCGGCGAGCGCGGCGATCACGAAGAAGGGCGGGAACCCTACCGCCGCCGAGACGAACGTGAGTCCCCCGCTGAACACCGGGCGCCCCTCGACCTGGGTCCGCCACTTCTCATAGCTCGCCTGCCGCTTGGGGTCCTCGAGCCGGCGCTTCAACCAGTCGATGTTCACCGCGCCCTGAGCGGCGTAGAACCACACCAGCTTGCCGATGTTCTGCCCGAGCGACCCCACCGCCGCCATCTCCAACGCGCTGTGCGAGCTGGTCTTGGCGAAGGCCACGAGGAGGTAGGCCTCCATGTTGAACAGCGGGATCACCGCCGACATCGCTCCGAACCACAACGTGAGCAGCAGCAGCTTCACGAGCGGCTCACCTCGTGTGACCGTCCCCCGTGACGACGTACTTCGTGGAGGTCATCTCGGGCAGCCCCATCGGCCCCCGCGCGTGCAGCTTCTGCGTGGAGATGCCGATCTCGGCGCCGAAGCCGTACTCCCCGCCGTCGGTGAAGCGCGTCGAGGCGTTCACCACCACGGCGGCCGCGTCGACCTCCGCGATGAAGCGGCGGGCCGCGGTCAGCGAGCCGGTCACGATCGCCTCGGTGTGGCCACTGGAGTGGCGCCTGACGTGGGCGATCGCGGCGTCGAGGTCGGGCACCACGGCGGCCGACATCTCCAGAGCGAGGTACTCCTCGTCCCAGTCCGCCGGGGTCGCGGGCACGACGCCGTCGCATGCACTGAACCGGTCGTCGCCGTGGAGCACGACATCGGCCTCCTGTAGGGCGGCCACCACCCGCGGCACGAAGGCGTCGGCCACGGCGGCGTGGACGAGCAGCGACTCGGCCGCGTTGCAGACCGACGGCCGCTGGGTCTTGGAGTTGAGCACGATGTCGAGCGCCATGTCGAGGTCGGCGTCGGCGTCGACGTAGACGTGGCAGTTGCCGACGCCGGTCTCGATCACCGGCACGGTGGACTCCTCGACGACCGAGCGGATCAGGCCCGCGCCGCCCCGCGGGATCAGGACGTCCACCTTGCCGCGCGCCCGCATCAGCGCCTTCGCCGCGTCGCGCCCCTCGCCGGGGACGAGCTGCACCACATCGGCCGGCAGGCCCGCGACAACGGCGGCCTCACGGAGCACCGCCACGATGGCGGCGTTGGAGTGCAGCGCACTCGAGGAGCCACGCAGCAGCACCGCGTTCCCGCTCTTGAGGCACAGGCCTGCGGCGTCGGCGGTGACGTTGGGCCGGGCCTCGTAGATGATCCCCACCACGCCGAACGGCACCCGGATCTGGCGCAGCTCCAGCCCGTTGGGCAGCGTCGCACCCCGCAGCACCTCGCCGACCGGGTCGGGCAGCCCCGCCACGTCGCGAAGGCCCTGCGCCATCGCGGCGACACGTCCCCGATCCAGACGGAGCCGGTCGAGCAGGTGGTCGGGGGTGGCGTTCTCGCGGGCGACGCGGAGGTCGGCGGCGTTCGCCTCGAGCACGGCGTCGGTCGAGGCGAGCAGGGCCTCGGCCATCGCGAGCAGTGCATCGTCCTTGGTGGCACGGGTCGCCAGCGCGAGCACTGTCGCGGCCTCGCGCGCCCGCGCGCAGAGCGCGTCGACGTCCGCGACGGTCGGATCGGACATGGGCTCAGGCTAGCGGCGCTGCCCCGCGCGCCAGGAGCGGGCACGCGGCACCGGCGACCGCGATCGGGTCAGAACGCCAGCGGGCGTCCGCCGTGCACCGCGTTGTCCTGGCGCAGCTCCTGGACGCCGCGCTCCACCACCTCCAGGCCCACGACCTCCCAGCGCGGCAACCGGGCGCTCTCCCGATGCTCGTCCCAGAGCCGCAGCGCCAGCGAGGCGACGTCGAGCATCGACGCACCCTGGTCCCAGAACCGGAGCTCGGCGGAGTCGCGCCCGAAGCGGACGGAGTCGAGGAACGGCCGCTCCTCGACAAGGCGGAGCAGCGCCGCACGTACCAGGACCTGCTCGACCGGGTCGCCGGCGAGGGTGAGCGTCACATGCCAGTGCCGCGTCCCGTCGAACTCCAAACTCGCCTCCTCAGCGTGGGAGCCTCAGTGTGGCGGATTCCCGCGGTCGGGCGTCGCGAAATCGGCGAAGTGGTGCCCACCCCGCCGACGGTCCGTCACCGAGCGCCAGGAAGCAGCACGAGGTCGTCGCGGTGCACGACCTCCCGCTGGTACGCCGGGCCGAGCTCGCGCGCCAGCTCCCGCGTCGAGCGCCCGAGGAGACCGGGGAGATCGGCGCTGTCGTAGGCGACGAGCCCGCGAGCCACGGCCCGCCCGTCGGGGTCGACGAGGTCGACCGGGTCACCCGCAGCGAACTGCCCCCGAGCGCCGGTCACGCCGGCGGGGAGCAGCGAGGCCCGCCGTTGCACCACGGCGGCCACCGCCCCGGCGTCGAGGAGCAGGCGACCCTTGGGCTCGGTGGCGTGAGCGAGCCAGAGCAGCCGGGTCGGGCGCCGGCGCCCGGTGGGGTGGAAGAGCGTCCCCACCGCGTCTCCGGCGAGGGCCGCGTCGGCGTGCGCGGCGTCGGTGAGCACGACGGGGATCCCGGCCCCCGTGGCGATGCGCGCGGCGTCGAGCTTGGTGTGCATGCCTCCAGTGCCCACCGAGGAGCCGGTGCCACCCACCTCGACGGCGGCGAGGTCGGCCTCGCCACGCACGTCGTGCACCAGCGTGCTGCCGGCGCGCGACGGCGGTCCGTCGTACAGGCCGTCGACGTCGGAGAGCAGGACGAGGAGGTCGGCGTGCACGAGGTGCGCGACCAGCGCGGCCAGGCGGTCGTTGTCGCCGAAGCGGATCTCCGAGGTCGCCACGGTGTCGTTCTCGTTGACGATCGGCAGCACCCCGAGCTCCAGCAGCTTCTCCACGGTCCGCTGGGCGTTGCGGTACTGGGCGCGTCGGGTCACGTCGTCGACGGTGAGCAGGACCTGCCCGGCGATCAGCCCGTGCCCTGCCAGTTCCTCGGTGTAGCGGTGCACCAGCAGGCCCTGTCCGACCGACGCCGCGGCCTGCTGGCGCGCGAGGTCACGGGGACGGCGGCTGAGGCCCAGGGGCGTGAGGCCGGCGGCGATCGCGCCCGAGGAGACGAGCACGACGTCGACGCCCCGGCCGCGGACAGCCGCCAGCGTCGTGGTGAGTCGCTGGATGCGGGACGGGTCCAAGGCACCCGCAGCGGTCGTCAGCGAGGAGGACCCGACCTTGACCACGACGCGACGAGCCTCGCGCACGGCGGCTCTCACGGGGTTCCGTCCTCGCCGGGGTCGTCCTCCGCCCACGCGTCCTCGCCCCACCGGGCGCCAGCGACCCACTCGACGGCCACGCCGTCCCCGTCGTCGGGACCCTCGCCGCGATCGAGCCGGCGCGCGACGTCGGCGCGCGTCTCGGTTTCGCCGCGGTCCGGCAGCGCCTCCTCGATGGCCCGGCGCCGGCGCGCGGCCGGCCGCTTCTCCTCGAAGCGCTGGTCCTCGCCGCGCCGGCTGAGCAGCTGCGCCCCTGCGTCGATTCCGGGCTTGAAGTCGAAGACGACCGCGTCGTCGGGGTCGCCGATGAGCACCGGATCGCCCTCGACCGCGCCCAGCGACAGCAGGCGGTCCTCGACTCCCAACCGGTTGAGGCGGTCGGCGAGGAATCCGACGGCCTCGTCGTTGCTGAAGTCGGTCTGGCGCACCCAGCGCTCGGGCTTCTCGCCGCTGACCCGCCAGGCGGGGCCGGACCCGGTCGCGGGGTCGACGATCTCCTCGACG
>JBQCCW010000128.1:0-20126 GCA_051961835.1 Marmoricola sp.
CTCGCCGCCCGCTCCTGAGCCGGCGGGACGGTTTCACAGGCTACGAGAGGAAACCGGCTCTTCGCACAGGATGCATCCCCAGCGAAGAGCACCGATCCACTCCGAGCCTGTGAAACCGAACTCCCGGCGCTACACGAACGCGCCGAGGATCAGCACGCAGACGAAGGCGACGACGGAGATCACGGTCTCCATCACCGACCACGACTTGAGTGTCTGACCGACGGTGAGTCCGAAGTACTCCTTCACGAGCCAGAACCCCGCGTCGTTGACATGGCTGAAGAACAAGGACCCCGCGCCCACAGCGAGCACGAGCAGGGCGAGGTGCGGCTGGTCGAGGGTGTGAGCGACGCCGCCGACGATGCCGGCCGTGGTCACCGTGGCGACGGTCGCGGAGCCCGTGGCGAGGCGTACGCCGACCGCGACGAGCCATCCGAGGACGAGCGCGGAGATGCTCGCGTTCTGCGCCCAGCTGCCGATCACGTGCGCCACGCCGGAGTCCGACAGCACCGTCTTGAAGCCGCCGCCGGCGGCGACGATCAGCATGATCGAGGCGACGGCCGGGAGCCCGGCGCCGAGCGACTCGTGGATCTGGTCGCGGCGCATCCCCGACGCCTTGCCGAGCGCCAGCATCGCGACGAGGACGCCGGCCAGCAGCGCGACCGACGGCGTACCGATGAAGTCGAGCACGTCGTGCGTGGTGCCGCTGCTGGTCGTGAGGTCCCCGATCGCCTTGGCGAGCATGAGCAGCACGGGCAAGACCATGCAGGCGATCGCCCCGAGGAAGCTCGGCTGACGCAGCGCGCCGCTCGTCACCGCCGCGGTCGGCGGCTCGGCGGCCACCGCCTCGTCGGCCTGCTCTGCGGCACCCCCCTCCTCGGTGTCCGCCCTTCGCACGGGCGCCGAGAGGGCGCCGATGCCACCGCGCACGGCGTCGGCATGGACCGGGACCACCCGGTCGATGATCTGCGCGAGGAGCGGCCCGCTGATGATCAGCGTCGGCACGGCGACGATCAGGCCGAAGATCAGCGTGCGGCCCAGGTCGGCGTGCAGCAGGTCGATCGCGGTGACCGGACCCGGGTGGGGCGGCACGAGGCCGTGCAGGATCGACAAGCCGGCCAGCGCGGGGATGCCGACCTTCATCAGCGACGCACCCGTACGCCGAGCGACGAGCACGACGATCGGCACCAGGATCACGACGCCGATCTCGAAGAACATCGGCAGGCCGATGATCGCGGCGATCAGCGCCATCGCCCAGGGCAGCGCCTTGGGACCGACGCCGGTGATGATCTTGTCGACGATCCGGTTGGCTCCGCCGGAGTCGGCGAGGAGCTTGCCGAGCATCGCGCCCAGCGCGATGAGCAGTCCCACGCTCCCGAACGTGCTGCCCAGCCCGGTGGTGAAGCTGTTGACGACGTCGAGGGGCGCGGCCGCGGCGACGGCACCGACGACGGCGCTGCCGATGATCAGGGCCAGGAAGGGATGGAACTTCGCCCAGACGATGAGGACGACGACGGCGAGGATGCCGAGCACCGCCGCGAGCAGCAACTGGCCATTGCCGGCGTGGCTGATCGGTGGCGGCGTGTCGGCCGCGGAGACGACGGTCGGCACGGTGGCCGCGAGTGAGCTGAACACATGAACCTCCTGTGTGACCCCGGAGGTGGGTCCGGTTGAGGTCGGCGTATCCGTTCTCGGCAGTGCGCAAACGCCACACCGGTCACGCCGGCGTGAGTAAGACGGCCCCGATGGGTACGGGCAGGGACGGTTCGAGCGAGGAAGCGAGGGTGGCGCGGTGGAGCTCTTGAAGGTCAGTCCCCTGGGGATCGACGGCGAGATGGTGGCGATCGTCGTGGCGGCGATCGGCATCGTGCTGCTCCTCGTGGCCGGCCTCCGGCTCGCGTTCCGGTCCTACCGCAACCCCGACCGGCGACACTGAGGGGCGCGACACTGGGGCGCCGACACTGGGGCGCCGACACTGGGGCGCGACCGAGGCGTTACCGGGTCGAGGTCCCCAGCTCGACGACATACCGGCTCGTCGGCACGAGGTCGAGGTCGCGGTCGGCTCCGAAGACCGCCACGCTCTCCATCAGCCGTCCGATGCGGCGCCCGAGCTCCGCGTCGTCGCCGCCGCTGCCGTAGAAGGCATGCACGTTGCGCATCGCCGCCATCGGGAAGAGCTCCTCCACGATGCCGTCGACCGCGGGCGTGGCCTCCGTCAGCCCACGACGTACGACGTTCTGCACGTAGCCGAAGGTGGCCTGCGTCTCGATCGCGGTGCGGGTGTGGGGTCCGTGCCAGTGCCCGAGCCACGCCTCGGGGCTCATCGCCGAGGGCCGCCGGAGGAACGCGATGTTGGCGAGCGCGTCGGCCCGTGCGCCGCTCGGCGCGTCCGGCGGCGGCGTCGGCACCCGCTCCTCGACCTCCCACCCGACCGGAGCGGCGTCGCCCGGCGGCACCAGCGCGGCCAGTGCCTCGGTCACGGCCGGGGCGTCCCCGTCGGTCCACGAGCTGACCACGCAGCGGATCGGCGGCTCGGCGGTGTGGAGCCGAAGCGCCTCGGGGGCGATCGCATCGTCGTCGACGTTGACCTGCCAGCGGCTGACGCCCAGGCCGGCAAGGGAGGCGAGGAGGTCCGGCGCGAGCAGCGCCTCGCGCAGCGCGACCGGCTCGGCGGGGCACAGCACGTGCACGAGCTTCATGGCGTCACGTTAGGGGGCGAGCGCGAAGACGGCGACGGCCGGTCCCACCGGGGGACCGGCCGTCGCACCGCTCGTCGGTGAGGACGTCACTCCGCGGTTGCGGCGCTCCACGACGAGGAGGAGCTCGTGGACGCCATCGACTCGGCGGGCAGCCACGTCTGCTGGTCGAGGTGCCCCGGGGCCGCCGCGACGTCGGTGCCGGCGCTCACGACCAGCCCGCACACGCAGACGAGGTCGTCGTCGGCCCGGCGGGCCAGCACGTGCGTGCCCTGCAGCCGGTCGGCGAGGATCCGCTCGAGGGACTCCACGGCCAGACCCAGCGCCAGCGTGCTCGCGTTGATGCTCTTCGCCTCGTTGAGGCGCTCGCGCAGCCGGATGATCTCCAGCGGTGCCCCGAGGATGCGCGCGTCGTACTGGTAGCCGTTGTAGGTGACGTAGGTCTCCGCCATCGATGTCCTCCGCAGAAATCGCCCGACCCCGTCGCGCCGTGCGGGGGGTGTCCGGCCAGACCTTATCGGTCCCGCCGGGTTCCGGGAACCGAAGGTGGGAGGATGGAGGCACCATGACGCCCGCTCCCACCTCCCCGCCGCGCCGCCCCCGCCACCTGATGGACCCGGCCGCGCCGCGGCCGGTGAGGCGAGACCCGATGAGCCTGTCCCAGGTCCAGAAGTGGGTGATGTCCGTCCTCGCCGTCACCACGATCGAGCACCTGGCGGCCGGCCTGGTCGTCGCGGCGTACTTCCTCTCCGCCGACCGCCCCGGGGCCCAGGCGGGTCTGCTCGTGATCGCGGGCGTCATCGGCATCCTCGCCGTGGCCGCCGGCTTCTTGATCCACGGCCGCCGTCCGGTGAGCCCCTGGCTGCTCGCCGGCACGATCCCCGCCCTCGTGGGCGTCTGGTTCATCTACGGGCGCTGAGCAGCTCCTCGCGTCCGTGGGTGCGGTAGCGCTCACGGAGATCCTCGCGCGCGGCCCCGTCGAGAAGGCGATACCTCCCGCTCTCCCGGCGCCACACCGGGTCCTCGGTGTCCCACCAGGCCGCGCGACGCAGCGCCGGCTTGTCGAGCTTCCGGGTCGCGGTGACGGGCATGGCCGTGGTGACGCGGACGAACGTCGGTGCCCACTTGGTGCCGAGGTCGGGTTGGGCGGCGAGGAACGCCGTGAACGCGTCCGGATCGAATCCGCGCCCCTCCTCCAGCTCGAGGGTCGCCATCACGGCGTCGCCGGTGACCGGGTCCGGCACGCCGTAGACCGCGACCAGGTGAAGGCCCGGGAGGCGGCTCAGCAACCGCTCGATGGGCGCCGTGGCGAGGTTCTCGGAGTCCACGCGCATCCAGTCCGCGGTGCGCCCGGCGAACCAGAACCAGCCGTCGGTGTCGCGGTAGCCCAGGTCACCGGTGTGGTACGCCGTGCCGCGCACCCGCTCCGCCGCCGCGGCAGGGTTCTTGTAGTAGCCCTCGAACAGTGCCGCTCCCTCGCGGTTCACGATCTCTCCGATCGCCTCCTCGGGGTTGAGCAGCTGTCCGGTGGCGTCGAGGACCGCGCGCGGGCACTCCCGGCCCTCCTCGTCGAGGATCACCACGTCGTGCCCCTCGCGGGGGAGCCCGAGCGCTCCGTCGGGCGTCCCGGGGCCGAGCACGATGTAGCAGCCGCCCTCGCTCTGCCCGTAGCTCTCGAAGACCGGCACCCCGAAGCGGCGCAGGAACTCGGCCCGGTCGTGCGCCGAGGCCTCGGTGCCGAAGCCGAACCGCAGCCGGTGGTCCCGCTCGCCGGGCTGCTCGGGCACCGCGAGCACGTAGGCCAACGAGCGGCCCACATAGTTGAAGAAGGTGGCGCCGAAGCGCTGCACGTCGGGCAGGAACCCCGACGCAGAGAAGGTGCGCCGCATCGCGAACGCCGCGCCGGTCGCCAGGCACGACGCCCAGGCCGCCATCAGCGCGTTGCCGTGGAACAGCGGCATCGCGTTGTAGGCCACGTCGTCGACGGTCAGACCCATCGTGTTCACCCCGGCGATCGCGGCCAGCCGCCCGGTCGAGCAGATCACCGCCTTCGGGGTGCCGGTGGAGCCGCTGGTGAAGGTGAGGAGCAGCGGAGTGCCGGGCGCGACCGCCGTCGTCGGGGGCTGCGCGTCCTCGGGAAGCCGCTGCTGCCACGTCTCGGTGGCCAGCACCCGATCGCTCGGCAGGCCCAGGTCCAAGCCGTCCAGCAGCCTGGCGTAGGCGTCGTCGACGAGCAGCAGGTCCAGGTCGACCGCGCGCACGTCGCCGGCCAGGTCCTCACCGCGCCGGGTCGGGTTCACGCCGACGACGGTGGCCCCCGCCAGCGCCGCCGCGGCGATCAGGAACAGGTACTCCGGCGTGTTCTGCATGAGGAGTCCGACGTGGAACCGGCCCTGCGGTCCGCCACGCAGCGCGGTCAGGGCCGCCGCTCGGCGTACCGCCTGGTCGTGCAGCTGGGACCAGGTCCAGCGGTCGTCCTCGAAGAGCAGGGCGGTCCGGTCGGCGGTGTCGGGGTCGGCGGCGAGACGGTCCAACAGGTCCGCCACGGTGGCTGCGCTCACCCGCCCATCGGAGCACACCCGTGGCCGATGCCGCAGGAGGCCCGGTCGCTCAGCGGTCGGTCGCCGCGTCCGTGCGCCGACGTAGGGTTGCTGCTGCGATGACCCACCCCATGCCGAGCGACTTCCCCCTCCCGGGCCTGACGCTGTCCCGCACCGACACCGCACCCGAGGACACCTCCACAGACGACCGCCGGCGCCGGACGCGCCCGACCCGCGAGCAGCTGCTGGAGGGCCTCAACGACCAGCAGCGGGCCGCGGTCGTCCACGAGGGCCGGCCGCTGCTCGTCGTGGCGGGCGCAGGATCGGGCAAGACCCGCGTGCTCACGCGCCGGATCGCGTGGCTGGTCACCGAGCGCGACGCCCATCCCGGCTCGATCCTGGCGATCACGTTCACCAACAAGGCCGCCGCGGAGATGCGCGAGCGGGTCGAGGACCTGGTCGGCAACCGCGCCAAGATCATGTGGGTCTCGACCTTCCACTCCGCATGCGTGCGCATCCTCCGCAAGGAGGCCACGGCGACGCATGGAGAGCGGCTCGGCTTCAAGTCCAACTTCAGCATCTACGACGCTGCGGACTCCAAGCGCCTGATGACGATGGTGTGCCGGGATCTCGACCTCGACGTCAAGCGGCACCAACCCCGCACGATCCTCAACTGGGTCTCGAACGCCAAGAACGAGCTGCAGGACCCCGAGGACGCCGCCAAGGACGCGCGCACCCCGACCGACGAGACCTACGCCCGGGCCTACGAGCTCTACCAGCGGCGACTGCGCGAGGCGAACGCGCTGGACTTCGACGACCTGCTGATGACGACGGTGCACCTGTTCCGCACGTTCCCTGCGGTGCGTGAGTCGTGGCGGCGCCGGTTCCGCCACGTGCTCGTCGACGAGTACCAGGACACCAACCATGCCCAGTACTCGCTGGTCCACGAGCTGTGTGCTCACGATCCCGAGGGCGACGAGAGCGGCCACGCCGCCGTACCGGGGGCGGAGCTGATGGTCGTCGGTGACGCCGACCAGTCGATCTACGCCTTCCGCGGGGCGAGCATCCGCAACATCCTCGACTTCGAGCAGGACTTCCCCGACGCCGAGACGATCCTGCTGGAGCAGAACTACCGCTCCACGCAGACGATCCTGTCCGCCGCGAACGCCGTGATCGGTCACAACACCGGCCGCAAGCCGAAGAACCTCTGGTCCGACGCCGGCGCCGGGGAGCGGCTCGTGGGGTACGTCGGCGACGACGAGCACGACGAGGCGCGGTTCGTCGCCGAGGAGATCGACCGGCTCACCGACGCGGGCGCGGCGCGACCCGGCGAGGTGGCGGTGTTCTACCGCACCAACGCCCAGTCCCGGGTCTTCGAGGAGGTGTTCATCCGGGTCGGCATGCCGTACAAGGTCGTCGGCGGGGTGCGCTTCTACGAGCGCCGGGAGGTGCGCGACGCGCTCGCCTACCTGCGCGTGCTGGTGAATCCCGCGGACCAGGTCTCGCTCCGGCGGATCCTCAACGTGCCGAAGCGGGGGATCGGCGACCGTGCCGAGGCCTGCGTCGAGGCCTTCGCCACCCGGGAGCGGATCACCTTCTGGGATGCCCTGCAACGCGCCGAGGAGGCCCCGGGCATCGCGAGTCGATCGCTCAACGCGATCCGCTCCTTCGTCGACGTCATCCAGCAGCTGCAGTCGATGGTGGCGGCCGACGAGCGCGCCGACGTGGTGCTCGAGCAGGCGCTCGCGCTGTCCGGCTACCTCAAGGACCTCGAGGACCGGATCGAGGAGCAGCACGACCCGCAGGACGAGTCCCGGTTGGAGAACCTCGCCGAGCTCGTGGCGGTCGCGCGCGAGTTCGCCGACGACCCGGTGGTGGGGCCGTCCTCGGACCCTGCCGATCCCGACAACGCGACGCCCGGGCTGCGCGACTTCCTCGAGCGGGTCGCCCTGGTCGCGGACTCCGACCAGATCCCCGACGCCGAGGGCGAGGGCGCGGGTGTGGTGACACTGATGACGCTGCACACCGCGAAGGGCCTGGAGTTCCCCGTCGTCTTCCTCACCGGGCTGGAGGACGGCGTCTTCCCCCATCTGCGGGCACTCGGAGACCGCAGCGAGCTCGAGGAGGAGCGACGCCTGGCGTACGTCGGCCTGACCCGCGCCCGCGAGCGTCTCTACGTCTCGCGAGCGGTGGTTCGATCCGCGTGGGGCGCGCCGGCACACAACCCGGCGTCGCGGTTCCTCGACGAGCTTCCGGTGGATCTCGTCGACTGGCGGCGTACCGCCGCGGAGCAGACCTCCTGGAACCGGCCCGAGACGACCGGGTGGGGGTCGGGCGGCGCCACTTTCGCCGCGCCGAGCAGCCGCGCCGCGCAGCGCCGGTTCAGCGCCGCTGCCGCCCGGCTCGACGCCTCGCAGAAGGCCAGGGCGGGCAAGGACGTGCCCTCCCTGTCGCCCGGCGACAAGGTCACCCACGACACGTTCGGCCTGGGCACGGTCGTCACGGTGGAGGGCGTCGGCCCCAACGCGGTCGCCTCCGTCGACTTCGGCAGCGACGGCGTCAAGCGCCTGCTGCTGCGCTACGCCCCGGTCGAGAAGCTCTGATCGCCTACGGGTGGACGCCGTGCTGGATGAAGGCCTCGTAGGGGTCGACGGGGTCGCCGCCGCCGGGGCGGACCTCGATGTGGACGTGCGGGCCGGTGGTGTTGCCGGTGCTGCCGATCCGGCCGATGAGCTGCCCACCGGTGACGGTGTCGCCTGGGTGCACGTCGATGGCCGACTGGTGGGCGTACCAGATCTCGGTGCCGTCGGGGAGCGTCTCGACCGTCCGGTTGCCGTAGGGGCCGTCCCAGCCGGTCGAGGTGATCACCCCGTTCGCCACGGCGAAGATGGGTGTCCCCTCGGGAGCGGCGAAGTCCAGTCCGGTGTGGAAGGTCGCCCAGAGCCCGCTGGTCATCCCGAAGCGGCCGGTGAGCTGGTAGCCGACCGTGGGCAGGTGCCACTGGTTCTTCGCGATCTCCGACGCGCGCTCCTCGGCGTGCCGGGCGAGCTGGGCGAGGGCCGCGCTGCGCTGGGCGCTCTGTTGCTCGGCCTCATTCTGCAGGTGGCGGCTGGCCGCGTCCTGAAGCGCCTGACGCTCGGAGTCGCGGCTGACCGCCCGAACCCGGGAGGCGTCGTGGAAGGCGTAGGCGTCGGTGCCGCCCGGAAGGCGTGAGCCGGCGGCGAGCTCCAGGCCGGCGCCCTGGGGGAGCTGGTCGGCGACGACCGCGCCGCCCGCCGCGACGACGAGCACGGCCGCACCGATGAAGGTCGGCAGAGCGGGTACCCGAGCCGGGACCCCGAGGGCGAAGGAGGGACGCCGCACCCGTGCGGCGCGGGTGTCGGCCTTGCGCCGTCCGCCCGCAGGCGTCGGCGCGGTGGAGCGTCGCTGACGCGGGTCTGCCCGATGGTTGCCCATGAGTCCTTCGACGAGTCGGTGTGTCTCGAGGCCTGAGTCTGTGTCGCCGGACCCCCGACCGGGACACAATCGGACACCATAACGGAATGGCAACGGGCTCGTGAACCGGTTGGGGACGAACGACAGCGGTTCGCGGCGGCCGGGGACGGCTAGGCTCGGCGCCATGCTGCGCATCGTGGTGGCCAAGCCCGGTCTGGACGGACACGACAGGGGAGCCAAGGTGGTTGCGCGCGCGCTGCGCGACGCCGGCCACGAGGTGATCTACACGGGCCTGCACCAGACCGCGGAGCAGATCGTGGAGACCGCGCTGCAGGAGGACGCCGACCTGATCGGCCTGTCGGTGCTCTCCGGTGCTCACATGACGCTGTTTCGCCGGGTGATCGAGCTCCTCGCCGAGCGGGACGCCGCCGACATCGGCGTGTTCGGCGGCGGCATCATCCCCGAGGAGGACATCCCGGTGCTCCGCGAGATCGGTGTTGCCACCGTGTTCACACCGGGTGCCTCCACCACGGAGATCACCGACTGGGTCGCGTCGTACGAGGCCACGCAGCTTGCCTGAGGCGGCGCCATGCGTCGCCGAGTGTGACGAAGCGGACGTCCGCCCCCGGTGGTCCGGCCCGTCGCCACGGGTCTAGTGTCGAGCGGGGCTCTGCGCGGCCCGTGGGCCGCTGCGCGCCCCGACCGACATCCCTCGAGCAGATCGGGCGACACAGTGGACCTGATGGAGTACCAGGCGAAGGAGCTCTTCGCCAAGCACGGGGTGGCGACCACCCTCGGCAAGGTCGTCGAGACCGCCGACGAGGCGAAGGCCGCCGCCGAGGAGCTGGGCGGCGTCACCGTCATCAAGGCTCAGGTCAAGGCGGGCGGACGCGGCAAGGCCGGCGGCGTGAAGCTCGCCAAGACGCCTGAGGAGGCCTACCAGCACGCCGACGCGATCCTCGGCATGCAGATCAAGGGCCTCACCGTGAACCGCGTGCTGGTCACCCCGGCGACGCCGCCGCAGGAGGAGTACTACTTCTCGTTCCTGCTGGACCGCGCGAACCGGCAGTACCTCTGCATCGCCTCGGTCGAGGGCGGCGTGGAGATCGAGGAGGTCGCCAAGACCAACCCCGACGCGGTCAAGAAGATCGCGATCGACCCCGGTGCCGGGGTCGACGAGGCGAAGGCCCGTGAGATCGCCACCGAGGCGAAGTTCCCCGAGGCCGTCTTCGACCAGGCCGTCGCGATGATCCAGAGCCTCTACCAGGTGTTCGTCGAGGAGGACGCCACCCTCGTCGAGGTCAACCCGCTCGCCCGCTTGGAGGGCGACAAGCTCGAGGCCCTCGACGGCAAGGTGTCGCTGGACGACAACGCCGACTTCCGCCACGAGGACCACAAGAGGTTCGAGATCCGCGAAGAGGCCGACCCGCTCGAGGCGAAGGCCAAGGACAAGGGACTCAACTACGTCAAGCTCGACGGCCAGGTGGGCATCATCGGCAACGGCGCGGGCCTCGTCATGTCGACCCTCGACGTCGTCGCCTACGCCGGGGAGAAGCACGGCGGTGTGAAGCCGGCGAACTTCCTCGACATCGGCGGCGGCGCGAACGCCCAGGTGATGGCCGACGGTCTCGACGTGATCCTCAACGACAGCCAGGTCAAGAGCGTGTTCGTCAACGTCTTCGGCGGGATCACCGCCTGCGACGAGGTCGCCAACGGCATCAAGGGCGCGCTGGAGATCCTCGGCGACGACGCCACCAAGCCGCTCGTCGTACGCCTCGACGGCAACAACGTCGACGAGGGCCGGCGCATCCTCAACGAGCTCGACCACCCGCTCGTGACGCAGGTCGACACCATGGACGGCGCGGCCGACAAGGCCGCCGAGCTCGCGAACGCCTGAAAGGACCAGTCGTGTCTATCTACCTGAACAAGGACAGCAAGATCATCGTCCAGGGCATGACCGGCGGGATGGGCTCCAAGCACACCGCGCTGATGGTCGAGGCCGGGTCGAACATCGTGGGCGGCGTCAACGCCCGCAAGGCCGGCACCTCGGTCGAGCTCGGCGGCAAGGAGCTGCCGGTGTTCGGCAGCGTCAAGGAGGCGATGGCCGAGACCGGTGCCGACGTGTCGGTCGTCTTCGTGCCGCCGGCCTTCACCAAGGACGCCTGCATCGAGGCCATCGACGCCGGCATCGGCCTGCTCGTGGTGATCACCGAGGGCGTGCCGGTGCAGGACACCGCTGAGGTGTGGTCCTACCTGCAGGGCCCGACCAATCACGGAGCCACCCGGATGATCGGGCCGAACTGCCCGGGCATCATCACCCCTGAGGAGTCGCTCGCCGGCATCACGCCGGCGACGATCGCCGGCAAGGGACCGGTCGGGCTGGTGTCGAAGTCCGGCACGCTGACCTACCAGATGATGTACGAGCTGCGGGACTTCGGCTTCACGACCGCGATCGGCATCGGCGGGGACCCGGTGATCGGCACCACGCACATCGACGCCCTCGAGGCCTTCGAGAACGACCCGGAGACCAAGGCGATCGTGATGATCGGCGAGATCGGCGGCGACGCCGAGGAGCGCGCGGCCGACTACATCAAGGCCCACGTGACCAAGCCGGTCGTCGGCTACGTCGCCGGCTTCACCGCCCCTGAGGGCAAGACCATGGGCCACGCCGGAGCGATCGTCTCCGGCTCCTCGGGCACCGCCGAGGCCAAGAAGGAGGCCCTCGAGGCCGCCGGGGTCAAGGTCGGCAAGACGCCGTCGGAGACCGCCGAGCTGATGCGACAGATCCTGAAGAGCCTCTGAGCCTTCGCTCGTACGACGGCCCGCGCCCTGCTCTCAGGGCGCGGGCCGTCGCGCGTCTTCGGCTGCTCCCGGTCAGGTGACCGCGTTGCGGGTGGCGTACGCCGGGTCGAGGTGCTCGTCGTGCTCGAGCACCTCGAGCACGGCGGTCACGGCGTCGTGGACGTCGACGTGGCGCACGTAGAGCGGGGCGAAGCCGAACCGGGCGATGCCGGCGCCGCTCGTGGTGTCGGCACCCACCTGGCGGAAGTCCCCCACCACGCCGCGGGCGATCAGCGCCTGCACCAGGCCATAGGCGTGCGGGTGGCGGAAGGACACCTGGCTGCCGCGACGGGCGTGCTCGCGCGGCGTCACGACGTCGAAGCCGGGCCCGAAGGCGCCGGCATGTGTCTCGAGGAGGTCGAGGAAGAGGTCGGTGAGCGAGAGGGACGTCGCGCGCAGGTCGATCATCGACACGCCGTCGAACGCCTCGAGGGCGGCGTGCAGGCTGGAGAGCGCGAGCACGGGCGGCGTTCCGGAGCCCAGCGCCGCAGCGCCGGGGGCGGGGGTGTGCTGCAGGCTCATCGCGAAGGGCGCCGCGTGCCCCATCCAGCCGGTGATCGGCTGCCGGAACGCGCCCTGGTGGCGTGGGGCCACCCACGCGAACGCCGGCGAGCCGGGGCCGCCGTTGAGGTACTTGTAGGTGCACCCGACGGCCAGGTCGGCTCCGGTGGCGGTGAGATCGACCGGCACGGCGCCGGTGGAGTGGCACAGATCCCACTGCACCAGCGCACCGCGCTCGTGAGCCGCCGCGGTGACCGCCGCCATGTCGAACATCGCCCCCGTGCGGAAGTCGACGTGGGTCAGCGCGAGCAGCGCGACGTCGTCGTCGACCGCCGCTGCCGGATCGGCCGGGTCGCACCAGCGGACCTCCAAGTCGAGCAGGTCCGCGATCCCGGACGCGACGTAGGCGTCGGTCGGGAACGTGCCCGGCTCGATCACGATCACCCGCCGCTGGGGCCGCATCCGCAGGGCGCCGACCATGGTCTTGAACAGCGTGACGCTGGTGGAGTCGCCCAGGTGCACATCGGCCGGGTCGGCGCCGACCAGTGGTGCGATCCGCTCCGCCACGCGCCGCGGGAGGCCCATCCAGTCGGCGGTGTTCCAGGAGCCGATCAGGCCCTCGCCCCACTCCTCCGCCACGACCTGCTGCATCCGCGCCGGGACGCCGACCGGGAGCGCCCCCAGCGAGTTGCCGTCGAGGTAGATCAGCCCGTCGGCAAGGAGGAACCGATCGCGGGTGTGCGCGAGCGGTGAGGCCGCGTCGAGGGCCGCGGCCTGCTGTCGGGTCGGTGCGCTCATCGGAGCTCCTCCAGTCGCTCGCCGGCGCGGACCACGAGGGCTCGGAAGGTCGGCGCGCTGAGGTCGTAGCGTCCCACGGGCGTCAGCGTCAGCTGGGCGACGTACCGGCCGTGACGCACCACGCCGGTCCAGTAGCTGATCGTCGCCTTGTGGGCGTTGATCTCGGCGGTCTCCCGCCACAGCGACCAGGTGGCCCCTCCGTGGGGTCGCCGCCCCGAGACGTGCTCGGCGACGGTGGTGCCGAGGTGGTCGTGGGCGCAGCCGTCCATGGAGTGCTCGAGCTTCCCGGCGAAGGTGCGCGCCGCGGCGGTGGAGCCGAAGCGGCCGGAGGTCTCGGTGAGTCCGAACCGCTCGGGCAGGCGCGCCTGGGGCACGAGGAAGGTGCGGGAGCGGGCCTGCTGCGCGTGCACGAAGCTGGTGTGGTCGCAGGTGGTCGCGGCGAGGTTCGGTACGGCGGGCGCCGGGCTCGTGCCCACCCACGGTTGCCGGACGCCGGGCACCGGCGGCAGGTCGACCGCCGCGAGCATGCCGGTGACGTCGCCCGGAGGGAGCGGCGCGCTCACCGCGCGCGTCGGCCCCGCGGGACAGCCGCCGGCGGTGCTCGCGGTGCAGAGCCGGCGCACCGCCGTGGTAGCGGTGGCGACGAGCGGGGCAAGGGCCGAGGACCCGCGCCGTGTCGCCAGAGCGGTCCGGGCGGTGACGGTGCCGCTGCGCACCGCCACGACCGTCCAGGTGGCCGCCGGAGTGCGCAGTTGCAGGACCTGGTTGCGCTCGCCGAGCCCGGGCACCGTCCAACTGTGGAGGAGTTGCGCGCGCTGGCTGCCGCAGGCCGCCCACCACCCCACCGCCGTCTGGTAGGCCCGGGCCGCGGCGGCGGCGCTCGCGGAGACCTCGACGGACTCCACCAGGGTCGGCGCAGTGCGCCCCGGGGCGCGGAAGGTGCGGACCCAGGCGGCGAGACCGTGCTCGTCGGCGAACCTGGTCTGCTGGCAGGGCGTGGGTGCAGGACCGGGGGCGGTGCCGTCGGTCGTCGCGAGCTGCTCCCAGCGATGCGCCGGAGGCAGGCCGCTGCGCTGCAGGTCCGCCGCGGTGAGGAGCAACGCGGAGGTCACCGGATGCGCGGGGGGCGAGGAGGCGGTCGTCCGGTCGGCCGCCGTACGCGTCCCGGGCGAGATCGAGATGTCTCCGGCGGTGACGAACCAGCCGGCGCCCAGCGCGAGCAGCAGGCCGAGGGCCGACGCGCCCAGCCGGTGCACGCGGTGCCGCCGCCGAGCGGACCGGCGCACCGCGGTCACCCGAGGCAACCCGGGCCGGGTGACGACCGGGGCCAGCGACTCCAGCTGGGCCCGGATGAGGGCCGAGTCGCAGTCCAGCGCGAGAGCCAGCGACATCGTCGCCTGCTGCAGCTGTTGCTCGACCACGGGCTGCGGCTGCGCGAGCTCCCGACAGATGCCGCCCAGCGAGAGCGCCGCGAGGTGGGCGAGCAGCACGGTGCGCCGCTGGGCGTCGGACAGCGAGCTCAGCGCGTCGAGCACCGCGGCCTGGTGCGGCTCGAGACCCCGTTCGCGGTGCCAGATCCGGGCCACGCTGCGTCGTTGCGCGGTGGACCACGCCCGGGGGCGGACCCAGTCCTCGGGGTGCTCGAGCCGGCCCACCTTGTGCCAGTGCTGCCGGGCTGCGACGAAGGCGTCGCGCACGGCGCTGCGGGAGGCGTCCAGATCACCGGTCAGCGCCAGGCACTGGAGCAGCAGCCGCCGGCGCGCCTCGAGATAGAACGCGTCGAAGGCGGCCGGATCGGGGCGGGCACGGCGGAAGGGACGCATGTCGAGGGCGAGGCTACCCGCGTGGCATGCCGCGCAACGAACCCGTCGGTGGGCGAGGATGCCCCTGATGAGCAGCACGACGAGGACCCGCGCCGGCTCCAGCAGACCCTCGGACGCCGGCGCCCGGGCGACGCCGACCGGCCCCCGGCCGCTGCCGGTGGCGGCCGCCATCGGCGCCGCCGCCAGCCTTGCCGTCGGGTTGGCGCTGTGCGCCGCGACTGCGCTGCTCGGGTGGTTCCTCAGCGATGCGGGGGCGCACGGCAGCACGACCGACGCGCTTCGGGTCGGCGCCGACGCGTGGCTGCTGGGAGTCGGCGCGACGCTCCACCTCGGCGCCACCTCGGTCGGCGTGGCCCCCCTGGCGGTCACCGCGCTGCTCGTGCTCGTGGCGTTCCGCACCGGCCGCTGGGCCGCCGCCGACGCGGACGGCGGGGGGCTCGCCCTCGCCGTGGCCCTCACGGCCCTGATCCACCTGATCGCCGGCGTGGTGCTCGCGGTGCTCGCGCCGCCGGCCGGTGCCACCGCCTCCACCCCTGCGGCGATGCTCGGCTCGGCGCTGCTCGGTGCGGTGGGAGGTGGTGCCGGTCTCGCGGTCGGCAGCGGACACCTCCCTCGCCGGTGGGCCACCACACCGGGACACCTGCGCACGGTGGCGGCCGGCGCGGGGAGCGCGGTTGCGGGTGTGGTGTGCTGTGCGGCCGTCCTCGTCGCCGCGTCGCTGGCGCTCTCCTTCAGCCAGGCGGCGACCGCCTTCTCCGCCCTGCAGCTGTCCGCGGGCGACGCGGTCGTCCTGCTCCTCGTCACGGTCCTGATCGCGCCGAATGCGGTCCTGCTCGCGGTCGCGTGGCTCGCCGGCCCCGGCTTCGCCGTCGGCACCGGAACGTCGGTGACCGCCGGCGCGGTGACCCTCGGCACGCTGCCCACCTTCCCGCTGCTCGCTGCACTGCCCGGGCCGGGCAGCCAGCCCGGCTGGTGCCTCGCGCTGCTCGCCGTGCCTCCTCTCGTCGCGGCGTGGGCTGCCGGAGCCGCCCAGCGTCGCTACGCGGTCACCGCCTGGGACTCAGCCGGCCTGCGGGGCTTCGCGGTCGGGGTGGGCGCCGCCGTGGTGCTCACGGCCCTGGCTGCGATGGCCGGGGGTCCGCTGGGCAGCGAACGGCTCGTGGACGTCGGTGCTCCGGTGGGGGACCTCCTCGTCGCCCTTGTCGGCGGGATGGGAGTCGGCGGCTTGATCGGCGGCCTCGCGGTGACCGCATGGCAGCGGCGGCACGGGGCCGACTAGCCTCTGCGCCGTGACTGCCCGACTCGTCGTCCTGATCTCCGGCGCGGGCACCAACCTGCAGGCGCTGCTGGACGCGTGCGCGGACCCGGCGTACGGCGCCGAGGTGGTGGCCGTCGGTGCCGACCGCGACGGGATCGAGGGACTGGCGCGGGCCGAGCGGGCGGGCGTCCCCACGTTCGTCGAGCGGCTCAAGGAGCATCCCTCGCGCAGCGACTGGGACGCGGCGCTGACCGCGGCCGTCGGCGCGTACGATCCCGATCTGGTCGTGCTCGCCGGGTTCATGAAGCTGGTCGGGCCGGGCTTTCTCGACCGATTCGCCGGCCGGGTCGTCAACACCCACCCCGCCCTGTGCCCGGCCTTCCCCGGCACCAACGGACCGGGCGACGCCCTCGCGTACGGCGTCAAGGTCACCGGGGCGACGCTGTTCGTCGTCGACGCCGGCGTCGACACGGGCCCGATCGTCGCGCAGACCGCCGTACCGGTGGAGGACGACGACGACGTCGAGGCGCTCCACGAACGGATCAAGGTGGCCGAGCGGGCGATGCTCGTCGAGGCGGTCGGCCGGATCGCGAGGGAAGGGATGCGCGTCGAGGACCGCCGGATTCGGTTCGGGAGCTGATCCTCTCCTAGACTGGGCGCACACGACTGGCGCGGGTGGGCAACCACCGGGGAGTGAACAGCGAAGGCATCGACCGCCTGGGTGCCTCATCGATGGTGACGATGAGGAGTGCGCCCGTGAGTGACGCCACGCGGTCCGGTGACGGCCGGATCCCGATCCGCCGAGCGCTGGTCTCGGTCTACGACAAGACGGGCCTGGAGGGGCTCGTGCGTGCTCTGCACGACGCCGGTGTGGAGCTGGTCTCCACCGGCGGCTCTGCGAAGCTGATCGCCGACGCCGGCCTTCCGGTCACGAAGGTCGAGGATCTCACCGGGTTCCCCGAGTGCCTCGACGGCCGCGTGAAGACGCTGCACCCCAAGGTGCACGCCGGCATCCTGGCCGACCGCCGGCTGGAGTCGCACGTGCAGCAGCTCGAGGAGCTCGGCGTCGAGCCGTTCGACCTCGTCGTCTCCAACCTCTACCCCTTCACCCAGACCGTCGAGTCCGGTGCGTCGGTCGACGAGTGCGTCGAGCAGATCGACATCGGCGGCCCGTCCGTGGTCCGCGCCGCGGCGAAGAACCACCCGAGCGTGGCGATCGTGACCTCGCCCGAGCGGTACGACGACGTGGTCGCCGCCCTGGGCGCCGGCGGCTTCACCCTGGAGCAGCGCAAGGCGCTCGCCGCAGAGGCGTTCGTGCACACCGCGTCCTACGACGTGGCGGTGGCGAGCTGGATGGGCAGCGTGCTCACCGACTCCTCGGACGGCACCGGCTTCCCGGCGTGGGTGGGGGCGGCGTGGGAGAAGAAGGCGATCCTGAGGTACGGCGAGAACGCCCACCAGGCGGCGGCGCTGTACGTGAACCCGGCGGCCGGTGACTCGCTGGCGACCGCCGAGCAGCTGCACGGCAAGGAGATGTCCTACAACAACTACCAGGACACCGACGCGGCGCTCCGCGCGGCGTACGACCACGGTGACGAGCCCACGGTGGCGATCATCAAGCACGCCAACCCGTGCGGCATCGCGGTCGGCGGCGACGTGGCCGAGGCGCACCGCAAGGCGCACGCCTGCGACCCCGTCTCCGCCTTCGGCGGCGTGATCGCGACGAACACCGCGGTGTCGGTCGAGATGGCGCGCCAGGTCGCCGAGGTGTTCACCGAGGTGATCGTGGCTCCGGCGTACGACGACGGCGCGGTCGAGGTTCTGCAGGGCAAGAAGAACATCCGGATCCTGCGCACCGGCGGACACGGCGGCCACGGCGTGGAGTACAAGCAGATCTGCGGCGGGGTGCTGCTGCAGCAGGCCGACCGGTACCAGGCCGAGGGCGACGACCCGGCGAACTGGACGCTCGCGACGGGAGAGGCGGCCGACGAGGAGACCCTCGCCGACCTGGCGTTCGCGTGGCGGGCGGTGCGCGCGGTGAAGTCGAATGCGATCCTCCTGGCCAAGGACGGCGCGTCGGTCGGCGTTGGGATGGGGCAGGTCAACCGGGTGGACTCGTGCCGGCTCGCGGTCGAGAGGGCGGGGGAGCGCGCCGCAGGATCCGTGGCCGCCTCCGACGCGTTCTTCCCCTTTGAGGACGGCCCGCAGGTCCTGATCGACGCCGGTGTGAAGGCCATCGTGCAGCCGGGTGGGTCGGTGCGCGACGAGCTCACCATCGAGGCCTGCAAGGCGGCCGGGGTCACGATGTACCTCACCGGCACCCGGCACTTCTTCCACTGAGAGCAGGGGCACACAGATGACTGCACAGATCCTCGACGGCACCGCCACGGCGAGGGCGATCAAGGCCGAGCTGACCGAGCGGGTGGCGGCTCTCAAGGCCCGGGGGATCCACCCCGGCCTCGGCACCGTGCTGGTCGGCGACGACCCGGGCTCGCGGTGGTACGTCAACGGCAAGCACAAGGACTGCGCCGAGGTCGGCATCGAGTCGATCCGGGTCGACCTGCCCGCGACGGCGTCGCAGGATGAGGTGATGGAGGCGGTACGCCGGCTGAACGCCGACCCCGCCTGCACCGGCTACATCGTGCAGCTGCCGCTCCCGAAGGGGATGGACGAGAACGCCGTGCTCGGGGCCATCGATCCCGAGAAGGACGCCGACGGCCTGCACCCGGAGAACCTCGGCTGGCTGGTGCTCGGCAAGCCGGCGCCGCTGCCGTGCACCCCGTTCGGGATCGTGGAGCTGCTGCGCCGCCATGGGGTGGAGATCAACGGCGCCGAGGTCGTCGTCGTGGGGCGCGGCGTCACGGTGGGCCGGCCCCTCGGGCTGCTGCTCACCCGCCGCTCGGAGAACGCGACCGTGACGCTGTGCCACACCGGGACGCGTGAGCTCGGGGCGCACACCCGGATGGCGGACATCGTCGTCGCCGCCGCCGGAGTGCCCGGGATCATCACCGGCGACATGGTGAAGCCGGGTGCCGCCGTCCTCGATGTGGGCGTCTCGCGTGTGGACGGGAAGCTCGCGGGCGATCTCGCCGCTGACGTCGTGGACGTCGCCGGCTGGGTCTCGCCCAATCCCGGCGGGGTGGGCCCGATGACCCGGGCGATGCTGCTCTCGAACATCGTGCTGCGGGCCGAGCAGCTCGCCTGAATCAGCGCCCCGCGTCGGTGGGTTGAGGTGCCGAGCCGCCCGTGGGTTGAGGTGCCGAGGCGCACGTTCACGCAGCGACTTCGTCGGCGCGTTCTGCCGAGGCCACGAAACCAAGGGCCCGTCGGTGGGTTTCGTGGCTCGCAGGCTCGCACTTCAACCACCGGGCAGGAGCGCTCGCGGGCCGGTCGGAGTGTCGGTGGCGACCCCTACGGTGAGGGGTATGGCAGAGCAGTTGTTCGAGGTCCCGGAGCCGGAGGTTCCGGTGACGCCGACTGCGCTGCTCGACGCTGTCGCCGCCGAGGAGGCCGCCGCGCGGCGCCACGCGGCGGCGAAGCTGGAGGCGGTGCTGGCGTGGGCGCACGCCCACCCCGTCGGCACGGACGTCACGGCGGCGTCGTGGCTGGTGGACCGGTCGGTGTTCGCGCCGGTCGAGGAGGGCGAGGACCGCCTGGGTGGCGAGGACACTCCTCCGGTGGCGGAGTTCGCGGTCGAGCAGCTCGCCACCCGGCTGGACATCTCCAGCTTCGCGGCGATGAGACTGGTCGGCGACGTCCTCGACCTCGCTCACCGCCACCCGATCCTCTGGGAGCGCGTGAAGTCGGGTGCGTGTCCGACGTGGACGGCCCGGTCGATCGCCCACGACTGCACCACCCTCCCGGCCGAGGCCGCCGCGTGGGTCGACGGCCAGATCGGGCACCTCGCCGGACGCTGCACGAAGAAGAAGCTCGACTCCACCGTGGCTTATGCGGTCGCGAAGTGGGATCCCGAGCGGACCCGGAAGGCCGAGGAGCAGGCCCGCGACGCCCGCCACCTCGACCTCGAGCTCCCCGGGCAGAACTGCCGCCCCAGCAACGTGGCCACCGCCGCCATCCGCGGGCAGCTGTCCCCCATCGATGCGATGAAGTTCGACGCCCTGGTCGCCGCGAAGGCCGCCCAGCTGGCCGAGGAGGGCGACACCTCCAGTCTGGACATCCGCCGCGCCAAGGCGCTCGGGGTGATCGCGGACCAGCTGATGACCGGCGAGCTCGACCT